>JBKCVH010000360.1:0-52626 GCA_046317675.1 Burkholderiales bacterium | reverse complement strand
CCACCACCACCCCCCCCCCAGCCGGCTGGCGGTCCGCGTAACTACCCCCTCAGCGGGACGATTCCGTCAGCCAATGTCACCACGGTTGACTCGGATACGAACGACCCGAATCAATCGGAATACAGGGTCAATGACACGCCTCTGATTGCTCAGCCACTGGTAAGCCCGGTCACTTTGGTCGGGGCGGTGAACCGGGTTGGCAAGGGCCCGCAAAAGGGGAGGCACTTCGTTGTTGGTGACAAAGATGATTGGTTCCGCGTCAGTCTTCGAACCGGCCTAGTTGTCGAGTTGCTCGTTGGGATTTCCAAGGAGAGCAACAACGATGCAGACCTATGCGTGGTTAGCGCTGATGCCAACACAGTGGGCTGCTCGACTTCAACGACAGAACGGGAATGCGTTCGCGTTACCAAGGACGGCGATTACTTCATTTCGGTCAGCGAGTTCACCAGCTCTTCGGTCTACAACTTGCGAATCGCAGCGCCAGGCCAGGCCGCGACTTGCACGACAACTGCATCGGCCTCGTCTTCGTTTGTGGCCAATCAATTGCTGGCCATCCCCAAGCGCGTTGATGCGAAGCAATCGCTCGGTAGAGAGGCTGGCACAACGGCTAGGCCAACGCTAGGCGCGCAACCCCTGCCGATGCAGGAGATGCGCCGAGGCGCATTGGCGAAGTTGCGGGCCGCCGGCGTGGTGGTGCACGAGGCTCCGTCAGACGATGTCGCGCCCATCGACTTGATCCGACTCCCTGAGAGCGCCAACGCAAGGGCAAAGGCGCTCGAGCAGCTGCGAAGTGGAAACGACGCCGATCAGATGCGTCGTCGTATGGCAGCGAGCAAAGCTGTTGCGAGCCCATCTGCTACATCCAACACCAATGCTGAAGCGGTCGCGGATGCAATACAACTGTTCATGCTTGCCAAGGAGATAAGCAGCAGTGGAGCCTACGAGTCGGTGGAGCCCAATTGGGTCATGGAGACGCTAGGCGCCCTGATCGGTGCGTTCCCTCCGCCTGATCGGTTGTTCCCGGCTCAGCGGTGGCACTATGAGCAAATCCGTCTGCCAGAGGCGTTGCAGGTGCTCGCATCATTGCCACAACAGCCGAGCAGACGACCCATCGTTGCAGTTATTGATTCGGGCGTGATGCTTGATCACCCCGACCTTCAGAGCCAACTCTTCTCACAAGGTCGCACTTTCCTCACGAGCGTTGTGCCCGGGGATGGAGACTTGCTGGGGGGTGACGAAGGGGCGCGCACCTCCAGAGATTCTTTTCATGGCACGCATGTGGCCGGCACCATTGGCGCTTCGAGCTTCGATACCGGGGGGAATAGCTTTGGCGTGGGCGTCGCCCCTATGGCGCTGATCATGCCGCTGCGGGTGTTTCCGGTCGGCCGAGGCGCCAACGGACTAGACATCATCGAAGCGCTCAAATATGCAGCGGGGCTCAGCAATCGCACTGGCCGGGTGCCACAGACCCGTGCCGACGTCATCAACTTGAGTCTGGGGTCTTCACAGGCTTGCCCTGCCGCATATCAAACGACATTCAATGCTGTTCGATCCGCGGGTGTCCTCATCGTGGCAGCGGCTGGGAACGAGTCGAACAACCGCACCGGCGTCATCAGTCCAATTGGGTCGCCAGCCAACTGCAATGGGGTGTTTGCCGTAACGGCGACGGATGCCCTTCGAGGTATCGCGCCATACAGCAATACGGGCAGCCAAGCCGCCTTTGCGGCGCCCGGTGGGGACATGACAACGAGCACCACTGGATTGGGTATCGTCGATGGTGTGTACAGCACTCTTGGGGCATTCAATAGCCAAGGAGTGCGGATTCCGCACTTCGGCCCGTCTCAGGGAACCTCAATGGCCGCGCCTCACGTGGCGGGTGTCTTGGCACTGATGCGATACGTCAATCCGTCAATCACGCCGGATCAGGTGTTGAGCCGCTTGCAAGCTGGCGCGCTCACTGACGATTTGGGAGCGTCGGGCAAAGATTCCGTTTTCGGCTGGGGTCTGATCAATGCACGCAAGGCCGTGGCCGAGGCAATTAGCGTAGGCCAAGGTGGATCGACTGCCCCGGCACCAACTCAAGTGGTTGCCTCACCCAGCTCCTTGGACTTTGGGGCGCAGCGATCGGAGGTGCAGTTGATTTTGAGGGGATCGAATGGGGTCAGTACCGACCAGATCACATCGTTCAACTCACCGAATGCCTCGGTGCTGACGATTCGCCCGATCTCTGTGGATGCACTGGGCCAGGGTGAGTACACCCTAGGTTTGGTTCGCTCAGCGCTCCCCACTGACACGAAGAGCTACTTCACCACGGTCTTCGTCACCTTTCAGAGCGGGCGTGTCCTTGAGGTGCCGGTGAGCTACTCCGTCATCGCAGCGAGCAGTTCCATAGCCCAAGCGCACGTCGGGGCGGTCTATGTGCTCTTGATCGACCCGGACACTGGAGATGTTGAGAAATCAGTTCTCGCACGTTACGCAAACGGTCGATATACATGGTCAGCGACCGGATACACCAAGCCACGCGTCGTGGTGACCGCTGGCACGGACTTGGACAGCGACGACTTTGTCTGCCAGGTGGGCGAGGTGTGCGGTGGCTTCCCGGTTTTCAGCACAACCGAAACGATGACGATTCCATTGACGGCGAATCGCAGCGATCTCTCATTCACCATCGCACCATTGGGCGGCCTAACGAGGGCTGCATCCATGGGTGAGCCCGTTCCGTCGGTGCTCATGAACCGCAGCAAACACGTCCGCACCAAGGATGCGAATAGAGATTCAACTCGGTAAGTCTTTGGCGGCCATGGTGCGCCCTGCGCAGAGGGGGCAACTGTGGCTTGCCGATGGTTTGAATAGATCCGCAAGACGCGAGCGGCCAGTCTCACAGCGAGTCGGTCGCTCGCCAGCTTGGATCGATCGATTCTTGAAGGTCGACATCGGCGACATAGGGGCCGGGATTGACCTTAGGAGAGCAGGCTTTCTGCAACGTGCAGGCGCTGCTGCGACCGGCTGAGTTGGGGCAGTCGGCTCAACATCCTGCCGCGAGGTGCTGAAGGTCGGCATGCAGCGGGCAAAGGATGACGGTCACGGTCGGTGAGTGGGTGGCGCAGGCATAGGCAACTCGACCACCCCGCCCGCTGCCACAGCGGAACATGCCGCAGCACCCGAGAGACAGGTTCTCAGGCGAAGCGTGCAAGAGGAGCGACCTTGGCACCGCTTCGGAGTTGGTCCAAATAGTCCGCCCACCTTTGCATCAGCTCGCGGCGTTGCTTAAGGAACTGCGTGCGGTTGTAGGCACGGCCTAGGGCGTCGCTGACGGAGTGGGCTAGCTGAGCCTCGATGACTTCGGGCGCGATGCCTAGGCGTTCATCTGCCATCGTGCGGGCCATTGCCCTGAAGCCGTGGGCGCTCATGTCCTCGTTGCCATAGCCCAAGCGACGAAGCGCGCTGCGCACTGTGTTCTCGCTCATGGCCCTGCTTGTTCCAGTCGCAGCCGGGAAGAGGTAGCGCCCTTGGCCTGTCAACGGTTGCAATTCCCGCAGAAGCTGCATGGCTTGCTGAGCCAATGGAACGAAGTGCGGTGCGCCGCTGGCCTTGTCTTGCTTGTTGCGCTTCATCACCTCGCTAGGGATGGAGATGCTGGCATCTAGCCAGTTCACCCATGCCCACTCCAAGTGCCGCAGCTCGCCAGGGCGGAGGAAGAGCAGCGGAGATAGCGCAAGGGCGAGCCGCGTCACAGCTTGGCCCTGGTACCCATCACATGCGCGAAGAAGCGCTGCCACCTCGCTTGGCTCAATGATGGAGGCATGGTGCTTTGTCAGCACCGGAGGCAACGCGCCCTTCAGGTCAGGCACTGGGTCTCGCTCGCAGTCTCCACGCGCAACGCCGAAGCGGAACACTTGGCCGCAAGTGTCTTTGAGGCGATGCGCCGTCTCGATTGCGCCTCGCTGCACCACGCGCTGTGCGCAAGCTAGAACGTCCTTAGCCCTCAAAGTCGCCAAAGGCTTGGCACCAATGAACGGGAAGGCATCCTGCTCTAGCCGCGTGAGTGTCTTTGCTGCATGGCCTTGGCTGACCTTGGCGCAATGCACCGACTCCCACCAAGTTCGAGCGACGGCCTCGAAGGTGCCGGGCATGGGAACACCGGAAGCCTCAAGGGCAGCAACCTCGACGGCAGCCTTCTTGGCCTCCTTGCTGGCATTGCGCAGTTGGCTTGGGCATACCCCTGAGGCAAGCTGCTCGCGCAGTTCGTGCGCCTTCTTGCGCGCCAGGGCCAAGGTTGTTGCGGGGTAGGTGCCAAGGCTGAGGCCCTTGCGCTTTCCGTCTTCAGGGCTGGTGAACTCGAAGCGCCAGCCGTGCGCGCCTCCCTTGACGAAAAGGAGAAGGAAGAGGCCAGCACCATCAGAGAGGCGGTTGCGGGGGTCGCCCGGCTTGATGGCTCTGATGGCGGTATCGCCAGTGATGAGGTGCTTTGACATGCAGTAACTCCGATGGCTTGAAGGCGGCGGATGGCTGGTTACTGCAAGAGTTACTGCACGAGACGCAGGAACTCAGGTGACTTTGCTGGGCAGTGCAGACAAAGAAAAAGCCCCAAGTGATTGATTCACAAGGGGCTTTCGGACTTCTTTGTACTTCGTCAGACTTTGTGTGGTGGACCCGGGGGGAATTGAACCCCCGTCCGAAAGCCATCACCGGGCAGATCTACATGTTTAGCGCGTTGATTTGAATCTCGAATCCATGTCGCGCATCGCGCACGCTACGGAGGACCCCAGCCTCTTGGTTCTTGTAACCCGCGGAAAGGCGCTGCGGGTCACCAGCCGATGTGAATGACCTCTCAGCCTTTCATCCTTGCGGAATCAGACCCGGCCCATCGGCCTGCCGTTGAGAGGCTCACCGGTGTTTAAGCGGCGAGGGCGAAACGTTCGTCGTTCGCAGTTGGTTTGTTTCCAGTGGATTTACGAGCGAACTGGTGCTCGACATGCCTTGCTCCGGATCCGTACCCCCGTCGAAACCAGGTCGGGCCCAGAGGGCTCATTATGCGCCCGCGCCGCTCAGCGTGCTGGGAAGGGCTCACGTTCCGCCTTATCCCCATAGAGAACCAGCCTGGGTTCGCTGCCGGCGCGCTGAATAAAGCGGGCCTCCACGCCGCTGTCCAAATGAATAGAGCTTAAGGAAATGCCCGGCGGCGGGCCGCGCCAGCAATTCGCGCAGCCCTTGCGGACCCGGCTCAGCGATGCGGCCTTACCAGCCAAGGCGCATCTCAATCAACACCCGCGCCAGATCCTCAGCCGTCGTCCACAACCCGGCCGCAGCGGCTTACGGGTACTGCTTTCAGCCGCTGGTGATCGTCTTCCCAGCTGCTTCATGGCCTCGGGCCACCGCCTCAAGGCCGGGCCGGCGCAGCGCGAAATCGCTGTGTTGAAGGCCCATAGGCTGAAGCAGCCAACGCCGCATCAGCGCGTCGAATTCCTCGCCGGCTTGTTCAGTGAGCCGCTGCTGCGCCAGGCCGTAGCCGGCGCACGAGTACATCGGGCGCGAGCAAGGTCTCTTTGCGCACCCCGGCGCCGCCGTTAACCTCGACCCCGTGGGCAGCGTTCCAGATCAACTGGCCGACACGGATCAAGGCCACCGACAGCCCAGGCACTTGGTGCGCCTTCATGCGATGCGCCAGGGTGCTGGCCTTCGTCTCGCCCTCCACGATCACCGCAGGCCAGAGCGCGCTCTCAAGGGGGTGTTGCGGTGCCGGTGTCACGGCGCATCCGCAAAGCACCAGGGCCAACAAGATCGCACGCATCGTTTCAAGCCTCCAGCAGGCCAAGCAAGTGCAGAGGGCTCGTGATCTGTGCCTCCGCGCCCCAGCCATCCACAGGCTTCAAGCCCAAATAGCCCCAGCGAACTGCAATACCAGGCATACCGG
The DNA here is from genome assembly GCA_046317675.1 of Burkholderiales bacterium. GTDB lineage: Bacteria > Pseudomonadota > Gammaproteobacteria > Burkholderiales > Burkholderiaceae_C > Inhella. The sequence continues at coordinate 46,712 of JBKCVH010000360.1, read as the reverse complement.
CGGCATGGGCCGCCTGGATGTCGCGCTCGTCATCGCCGACATAAATGCAGTCGCTGGCCGCCAGCCCCATGCGCCGTGCTGCCTCCAGCAGCGGTGCCGGGTGCGGCTTGCGGTGCGCCGTCGTGTCGCCCCCGACCAGCACCGCCGCGCCCTGCAAAGCCGAGAAAGCCTGCTGCAGCGGCTGTGCAAGGGCCTCGGCCTTGTTCGTCACGATGCCCCAGCGCTGCCCGCGCGATGCAAGCCGCTCTAGCAGTTGGTCGACGTCTTCAAACAGATGTGTGCCGTCGAGCAAATGCTTCGCGTAATCGGCCAGAAAGGCCAGCCTCGCGGCCTCGTAGCCTGGGTCCTGGGGCCGAAGGTTCAGCCCAATCTCCAACATGCCGCGTGCACCGCTGCCGCAAAAGGGCCGCAGCGCGGCCAGCGGCAAGGGCGGCAGGCCCTTCAAGGCGCGCAAACGGTTGGCGCTGCCGGCCAGATCAGGCGCCGAATCCACCAAAGTGCCGTCCAGATCGAACAGCACCGCCTTGCAGCGCATCATGGGCGGCGGCAGGCCAGCATGTAGTTGACGTCGGTGTCACTGCCCAAGGCATAGCGCTGGTTCAAGGGGTTGTAGGTCAGCCCCGTCATTTGCAGCGGCACCAAGCCGGCCTTGCGGGCGCTGCTAGCGAGTTCGCTCGGCCGAATGAAGCGCTCATAGTGGTGCGTGCCGCGCGGCAGCATGTTGAGCACGTATTCAGCGCCCACCACGGCCAGCAGCCAGGCTTTGGCATTGCGGTGCAAGGTGGAGAAGAAGACGTAGCCACCGGGCTTGACCAAGTCGCGGCAGGCCCGAATGACCGAGGCGGGGTCGGGGACATGCTCCAGCATCTCCAGGCAGGTCACGGTGTCAAAGCTCGCGGGCTGCTCAGCGGCCAGTTGCTCAACGGGCACCTCGCGGTAACGCAGGTTCATCACTTCGGCGTCCATCGCATGCAGTTCGGCCACACCCAAGGCCTTGGGGCTGAGGTCAATGCCCAGCACCTGCGCAGCGCCATGGCGAGCCATGGCTTCCGAGAGGAGGCCACCACCACAACCCACATCCAAAACCTGCTGCCCCTTGAGCGGGCTGATGCCGTCGATCCAGGCCAGCCGCAGCGGGTTGATCTGGTGCAGGGGCTTGAACTCGCTTTCCGGGTCCCACCAGCGGTGAGCGGCTTCACCGAACTTGGCGAGTTCTGCAGGGTCGGCATTGCGCGCGCTGGGCGCCGTGGAGGTGTCGGTTGAGCTCATGCCGCCATTGTCTATGTGCCTGCGGCCGGTCATTCATGTGCCGTTTTGGCTCACTCATGCAAGCCGGGCTGCAGATGGTCGCAAAACTTTTGGAGGCATTGGGCGAGCGACCTAAATTGCCGCTGCTTTCAACCTCATTGGAATCCAGCCATGCGCAAGCACACTCTTTCCCTGATCACTCTTTCTGCCGCATTGGCGCTGAGCAGCGCGGCAGTGCAGGCCCAATCACAGGCCCAATCACAGGCCCAATCTTCGGCCCAAACACCAGCCACCGCAGAGCGGCAAGTCGTCACCACGGCCGATCAGCTGCCGCGCCGCACGGTGAAGCTGGACAAGCTGCCGAGCGCCTACCTGACGGCACCTCGCTCTGAGGTCTTGGCGCTTGCCGAGCAGCTGGACAAAGCAGCACGCGCCGACCTGGCCGCCTTCGACATTCGTGACCCGGCCACGCAGCGCGCCTACTACGGCACCTTGCTGAGTCTTGCCCAATTCAAGGGGGACTGGGCGGCAGTGCCGGCTTTGGTCGAGACCCTGCGCGGCTTGCAGGACAAGCCGGGGCCCCGCGCCACCACCGGCGTGATGGCCAGCATCTTGGGCGAGCAGCAAACCGGCAAGAAGGACAGCGCTTGGGTTCAGGCCGAGGTCACGCGCCGTTACGGAGCCCTGCCTTGGCAGGACGTGGCCGACAGCGTGAAGGGCATGAAGGGCCAAATGGAACTGCTGAACCCTGCCCTGGTGCGCGGCAGCTTCGAGCAGCAACTCGACGTCATGGCGCGCAACATGAACATGACGGTGCCTGAAGGCTTGATCGGCTCCATCGTTGGCGCCCGGCTGCAAGAAGAGTTGATCGTCCCCAACAAGGCGGCCATCGTGGCCGGCCTGCAAGCGGTGATTGACCGCAACACGCAAACCACGGCCAAAGCCGATGTTTGGACGCCCCGCCAATTCAGCATTTCGCCCACGGCCAAGGGCAGCGAAGTCGGCGTGGCCATCTGGGACTCGGGGGTCGATCTGGCGCTGTTCAAGGCGCTGCCAGGCAAGGGCATTGCCATTGATGAAGAGTCGCGTCTGGCACCCCATCTGCTGCGCCCCTTGGGCGAAGCCGAGCCGCGTTGGCCGCAGCTCAAACAATTGGTCAAAGGCAGCATGGACTTGCGCGCCGCGCTGGACACCGAAGACGCGCGCAAGCTCAAGCAAGTGGTGAGCGGCCTCAAAGCCGAGCAGGCCAAGCCCTTCCAAGAAGACCTCGCGCTGGCCGGCGTCTACACCCACGGCACCCATGTGGCGGGTATCGCGGTGGAGGGCAACCCATTTGCCCGCGTGTTCGCCGCCACCATGCTGTGGAGCGCCAAGTTGGAGCCCGCCAAGCCAACCATGGAGCAGTCAGAGCGCACCGCGCAGGCCTATCAGCAGATCGTTGACGCTTTCAAGGCCCAGAAGGTTCGCGTCGTCAACATGAGCTGGCGCTATGGCGCTACCGCCTACGAGGGCGCGCTGGCATGGCACAACGTGGGCGCCAACCCTGAGGAGCGCAAACAGTTGGCGCGCAAGCTCTTTGCGGTGGAGCGTGACGCTTTGCGGGCTGCCATCGCGTCGGCGCCAGAGATCTTGTTCATCGCAGGCTCGGGCAACGAGGACAACAGCGCCGACTTTGCCGAATACATCCCCGCAGGCTTCCAGTTGCCCAATCTGATCACTGTTGGGGCCGTGGACAAGGCGGGCGAAGAAACCAGCTTCTCCACCTTCGGCAAGACCGTGGTGGTGCATGCCAATGGCTTTGAGGTCGAGAGCTTCCTGCCCGGTGGCGACCGCGTGAAGTTCAGTGGCACCAGCATGGCCAGCCCACAGGTGGCGAACCTTGCGGCCAAGCTGATTGCGCTTAAGCCTTCACTGACCGTGGCGCAGGTGAAGGACGCCATTTTGGCCGGCGCCGAGCGCAATGGCCGGGTGAACCTGATCAACCCGCGCAAGAGCGCGCAGTTGGTCGGCGTCAGTCTCTAAGCGCTGCGACGGGGCGGCACCTTCGGTGCAGCCCCGTCACATTGGCGCCAACTACTGCAATCCACCTTCCGGCGCACGCACGCTGCCGATGTTCGAGGAGAACAGCAGCGCGGCGTCCACACCATCAAAGCGGTACTGCGCACCGCAGAACTCGCAGCCAATCTCCACATTGCCGCGTTCAGCCAGTACAGAGTCCACTTCCTCGCGGCCGAGGTTGACGAGCATGCGCCCAACCCGCTGGCGGGAGCAGTTGCAGCTGAACTGCGGGATGCCCGGGTCGTAGCGGCGCAGGTCTTCTTCCCAAAACAAGCGATGCAAGAGGGTTTCGATGGGAAGCCTCAACAGCTCCTCGTCCTTCAAAGTTGCCACTTTCATGGCGATGCGGGGGAAGGCGTCGGCCAACTCGCCTTGCTGCTCTTGGGACAGAGTGGCCGCCAAATTGGCCTCGCCCTCAATGGGCAGGCGCTGGATCAAGATGCCCGCCGCGGAGTCCATGTCGGCGGCCAACATGATTTTGGTATCGAGTTGCTCAGAGAGCAGCATGTACTGCTCCACCGCCTGCGCCAAGCGGCCAAAGGCTTTTCCGCCTTCGTCAGACAGGGGCACGACGCCCTGGTAGGCCTGCTGCCCGGGCTGGCGGTCACGCGGATCGAGGGTGATCGCGCAGCGGCCCTGGCCGTGTACGTTCAGCATTTGCCCGAGGTCGGCACCCTCGGCCACCTCGCTCAGCACTTTGGCCGTGGCTCTGTAATGCAACTCTCCTCGGGCTTCTGCCACCGCCAACTTCACGGGGCCATCGCCCTGCATTTGCAAAATCAAGGCCCCGTCAAACTTGAGGTTGCTTTGCAAAAGCAAGGCGCAGGCACTCATCTCACCGAGCAATCGCATCACCTCAGGCGGAAGGAACTCCTCGCGCCGGCTCTGCAGGGTCTGCCAACTGTCGGTCAGACGCACCACCATGCCGCGCACGGGCAGGCCTTCAAACATGAACTTTTGGAAGTCACTCATCGCTCAATCTCTTGCAGTTCGGCCGCGTAGCGCGCGCCGTTGTGGGCATAGTGGGCTGCGCTCAGGCGCAAGCGGGCACTCTCTTCTTCGCTGAGTTCACGCAGCAGTTTGGCGGGGCTGCCAACGATCAGGCTCCTTGGCGGGAACTGCTTCCCTTCCGTGACCAAGGCGCCCGCCCCGACCAAGCTGCCTGCGCCAATGACGGCGCCGTTCATCACCACCGCCTGAATCCCAATCAAGCTGCCCTCGCCCACAGTACAGCCATGCACAATGGCTTGATGGCCGACCGTCACGTCAGCCCCCAATTCCAGGGGAAAGCCGTCGTCACCATGGAGCACAGCGCCATCTTGGACGTTGACGCGCTCGCCCAAGGTCAAGGTGGTGGAGTCGCCGCGCAGCACGGCACCAAACCAAACGGAGCACTGCTCGCCCATGCGCACTCGCCCAACGATGCTGGCCGAGGGCGCTACCCAGCAAGACACCGGCACCTGCGGGATGTGATCGCCCAAGCGGTAAACGGACATAGGGAGTTGCCTGGTAGAGAAAGCCGGCAAGGATAATTCCTCCATGCCCCTTGATGCGCGCCGCAAGGCCTTGAGCCTTCTAAGTGATACCGATATGGAGGCCAAGACACACGGAGCCCGTGAGTTATGGCAAGCGCTAGCGAGCGGTAGCGCGGAACTGAGCCCGGCGGACGCGTTCGCTGAGCCTCCAGGCCTGCCAGGGCGTCCCGCTCAACCCACCCTCAAAGCCAACCTGACGCAACGCTCGCGCTCGCCCTTCACGGCCGAGGGTCGTGCCTCTTTGCTGCATGCCATTGCCCACATTGAGTTCAATGCCATCAATTTGGCGCTGGACGCGGTTTGGCGGTTCCCGAACCTGCCCGTGGCCTATTACCGCGATTGGCTGCAGGTGGCGGCCGAAGAGGCAGTGCACTTCAATTTGCTGCGCGAGCACCTGCTGACCCTCGGTCTCGATTACGGCGACCAAGATGCCCATGACGGGCTTTGGCAGATGTGCTGGGCCACACGGCACGACTTTCGAGCCCGCATGGCCCTGGTACCCCGCACGCTCGAAGCGCGCGGCCTGGATGCAACCCCGCCTCTGCAAAAGAAGCTGAGGGCCGGTGGAGACCTGCGCGCGGTTGAGATTCTGGACATCATCCTTCGCGATGAGATCGGCCACGTGGCCATTGGCAATCGTTGGTATGCCTGGGCCTGTGAGCGTGACGGCGTAGAGCCGGAACAAGACTTTCCCAAGCTCTGCGAGCAGTACAGCGCCCCCCGGCCCCGCAAGCCCTTGAACCTGGAGGCTCGCGGCCTGGCCGGCTTTACCGAGGCTGAACTTCAAGCCCTGATGGAATTGGCGCAATGACACGTTTCCAAGCGAATAGCCTGCTGGCCATCGTCACCATCATTTGGGCTTCGGCCTTCGTGGCGCAATCCGAGGGCATGAAAAGCATCGGGCCGGTGGCCTTCACAGGCGTTCGCTTTTTGCTCGGGGCGCTGGTGGTGCTGCCCTTTGCCGTCTGGGAGTGGCAACGCCGTGGCGCGCAGGCGCACCCGCCCTTGGCGCTGCGCGACTGGACGCTGCCGGTTCTGGGGCTGGGCCTGCTGATGGCATTGGGGGCCGTGCTGCAGCAGATTGGCATCGTCAGCACCACGGTAACCAATGCCGGCTTCCTCACCGCCCTCTACGTGCCGATGGTGCCTTTGTTCTCTCTGTTGCTGCTTCGCGAGACGCCGCACTGGAGCGTTTGGCCCGGCGCTGCTGCATGCCTGATGGGCGCCTTTTTGCTGAGCGGCGCCCACGACTTGAGCATTGGCGCGGGCGATGCCTGGGTCATCGCCTCCGCCCTGCCTTGGGCGCTGCATGTGCTTTACGTGGGTCGGATTGCCAACCGGCTGCACGCGCCATTCTTGGTCGCTTGCGGACAATTCGCCGTCGTGGGCTTGCTCAATCTGGGTTGGGCCTTGGCCTTTGAGGCGTTCACCTTTGAGCAGGTGCAAGCTGCCTGGGGCCCAATTGCCTACACCGGCGTGCTCAGCGTCGGCATTGCTTTCACGGTGCAGGTGCTGGCCCAGCGCCACACAGCCGCCAGCGACGCGGCCATCATCCTGAGCGCCGAAACCGTTTTTGCTGCGGCATTTGGCGCATGGCTGCTGGGCGAGCGGCTCAACGCACAGGGCCTGCTCGGATGCGCGCTCATATTGAGTGCGCTGCTGGCGGTTCAGCTTCTACCCATGGTGCACGCACGCTTGACCCGGAGTCCCTCATGAGCCTCGATCACTACTGGATGCCCTTCACGGCGAACCGCGCCTTCAAGCAGGCCCCCCGCCTGATGACGCGCGCAGAGGGCATGCACTACTGGGACGATGCCGGCCGGCAGATGCTGGACGCCGCAGCCGGTCTTTGGTGCGTGAACGCGGGGCACAACCGGCCCGCCATCACGGCAGCCATTCAGGCGCAGGCGGGTGAAATGGACTTCGCCCCACCCTTTCAGGTCGCCCACCCCAAAGCTTTCGAGTTGGCGACCCGCCTGGCCAGCATTGCCCCGGAGGGGCTTGACCGGGTCTTCTTCACGAACAGCGGCAGTGAGGCCGTCGACACCGCGCTGAAGATTGCACTGGCTTTCCAACGCCTTCGCGGCGAGGGCAGTCGCACCCGGCTCATTGGCCGCGAACGCGGCTACCACGGCGTGAACTTTGGCGGCATCAGCGTGGGCGGCATGGTGGCCAACCGCAAGCAGTTCGGCACGCTCTTGGCAGGCGTCGACCACATTCGCCACACCCACGACCCGGCCCGCAACGCCTTTAGCCAAGGCTTGCCACTGCATGGCGCCGAGTTGGCGGACGATGTGCTCCGCCTCGTGGCCCTTCACGACGCCAGCACCATTGCCGCCGTCATCGTCGAACCCATTGCCGGCTCCACCGGTGTGTTGCTGCCGCCCATCGGCTACCTGCAACGCCTGCGCGAGCACTGCACCGCCCACGGCATCTTGCTGATCTTTGACGAGGTCATCACTGGCTTTGGCCGCATCGGCGCACCCTTCGCGGCACAGCGCTTTGGCGTCACGCCCGACCTCATCGTGTGCGCCAAGGGCCTGAGCAATGGCGCCGTGCCCATGGGTGCCGTCTTGGTGCAGCGCAGCCTGTACGAAGCCTTCATGCAAGGCCCGCCCGAGGCCATCGAACTGTTCCACGGCTACACCTACAGCGGCCACCCCCTGGCCTGCGCCGCAGCGCTGGCCACGCTGCAGGTCTATGCCGATGAAGGCCTGCTGACTCGGGCCGCGCAATTGGAAGGCGTTTTCGCAGAGGCGCTTTCAGAGCTTCGCGGCGCACCGCATGTCATTGACATCCGCACGCTGGGCCTGGTGGCCGGCATCGAACTTCAGGCCCGCACCGATGCGCCCGGCGCCCGGGCCTTTGCGGTGTTCAAAGATTGCTGGGAACAAGGCGTGTTGATCCGCACCACGGGCGACACCATTGCGCTGTCGCCGCCCTTGATCGTGAGCGAAGCGCAAATTGGTCAGATCGTGAAGGCCATCAAGACCGCACTGGAGCGCCTGGCTTGAAAGGCTATGTGTACCTTGCGGCCAGCATGACCTTGGTGGGCTGCTATGTGGGCTTGTCGAAGTCTCTGGTGCTCGTGTTCCCGGTTTTCTTGTTGGCCGGTCTTCGCTTTGGCATTGCCGCTTTGGCCATGGCGACCTGGACCCCCAAGCCCAAGGATGAACCCCCACTGGATGCCGCCGACCGCCGCGTGCTGTTCCTGGGCAGCTTCTTCGGGAACTTCCTGTTCTCCATCTGCATGCTGTTCGGCGTGCAAGCGACTTCGGCATTGGCGGCCGGCGTGGTGATGGCGGGCATTCCAGCCACCGTGGCGCTGATGAGCTGGATCTTCCTGGGCGAGCGGCTCAACGCCCGTGTGCTGGCCGCCATGGCCTGCGCAGCACTCGGTATTGGCATGCTGGCTTTTGCCCGCACGGCCCCCGGCACCACACCAGCGCCTTGGTGGGGTTACGCCTTGCTGGTGGGGGCTGTAGTGTGTGAAGCCGCTTATGTCGTGGTCGGCAAGCGGCTCAGCACCAAGATCGGTCCAAAGCGCATCAGCGCGCTCATCAACTTGTGGGGCCTGGTGCTGGTTGCGCCCTTGGCGCTCTGGCAACTGCCGGGCTTCGACTTCACTGCGGTCGGTGCCGCTGACTGGACCTTGCTGCTGTTCTATTCACTGGCGGCCAGCATGGGCGCCGTTTGGCTCTGGATGCGCGGCCTTCAAGGCGTTCCGGCCAGCCAAGCCGGCATTTTCACGGTCATGCTGCCGCTGAGCAGCGCTGCCATCGGAATCCTGTGGCTTGGCGAGCATGCCGGCACGCTGCATGCCATTGCCCTGGTGCTCGCGCTGGTCGCCGTTTACTTGGCAACCCGGCCCAGCCCAAGCCAGGGCTGACGCAGAATCGCCCCCCTTTTCTGCCCAGCAGAAGCGCGACCCAAAGCGCAGACCCAAAGCGCATACCCACAGCGCATACCCACAGCGCAGACCCAACCGAGCCACTCCGTGTTCAAAGCCCTTACCGCCTACCACCTGCCCAAGGCCTCGCAGCCTGACGCCGACAAACTCGAAGAGCAGCTCGCCGCCCTGCCCTTCACGCCTTGCATGCCCACGCAGCCCATCAGCCTTGGCTTTGTACCGCCTCGCGGCAAGGCGCACGGCGCGCTGGTGGAGTGGGTGAATGGCCATGCCCTGATGAAGCTGCAGTTTGAACAGCGACTGTTGCCAGGCTCGGTCGTGCGGGAGCGGGTCGATGAGTTGGCCCAAAAGATGGAGCAAGAGTCGGGTCGAAAGCCCGGTGCCAAGCGCCGCCGCGAGCTTCGCGATGAAGCCATGCTGGACCTGCTACCCCAGGCCTTCACCCGCCAAAGCGCACTGCGTGTTTGGCTGGCTCCGGAACAACAACTGCTGGTGCTCGACAGCACCAGCACGCCCCGCCTTGACGCCGCGCTGAGCTTGCTCGTGAAAGCCGTTCCCCACATGGCACCGCAGCCCCTGCAAACGGCAGAAAGCCCCGCCGTTTGCATGAAGGCTTGGCTGCTGGATGGCGTCGCCCCTCAAGGCTTTGGCATTGGCCGCGCCGCCGAACTGCGCTCCACCGACGTGCAAGCCGCGACCGTGCGCTACACCCGCCATGGCCTTGAAGGCCCGGACGTGCAACAGCACTTGGCCGAAGGCAAAGAGGTGCGCAAGCTGGCCTTGAACTGGAAGGATCGGCTCGAATTCGTGTTGAGCGAAAACATGCAGCTCAGCGGCCTGAAGGTCGACGACGGCGTGTTCGAACAAGATGGCCTCCAGTCCAGCGAAGACGACCCCTTCGATGCCGATGCCTTGCTGCTGACCAGCGAGTTGTCCGCCCTGTTGCCCGCCCTCTTCGAAGGCTTGGGCGGGCGTGTGGATGGGCTCGGCGCCTCAGCGAGCTCAGCACCCCTTGGCGCCGCAGCAGCTCCCGCTGCCCCGACGGCCGCCGCCGCAGCAGCAGCCGGCCCCGACGTGGCGCCTTGGGACTGAGCTCAGGCGGCGTTCTGAAAGCCCAGCCGCGCGGCGGTGGCCTGCGCCTGAACCTCGCGCGGATGCAAGGGCTTGAGGCGGTGGTCACTCCACACTTGGCGCCAACGCCGCGCGCCCGGCGTGCCGTTCCAAAGGCCCAGCGCATGGCGCATGGCCACGGCCCACGGGGTGCCACGGCCATGCAAATCGCTCAAGTGCGCAACCCAAGCTTCTTCGACTGACTCTCTGGTGCGGGCCACCGGCTCGGCGCCGAAGAAGCCGCTGTCCCAGTTGCTCATCAGCCAAGGCTCGTGGTAGGCCTGCCGGCCGACCATCACGCCATCGACCCGTTCCAACTGTTCCGCAATGGCCGCGTCGTCCTTCAAGCCGCCATTGATGGCAATGGCGAGCTGCGGGAAATCACGTTTGAGTTGGTGGACCAGCTCGTAGCGAAGCGGTGGAATCTCACGGTTGTCTTTGGGAGAAAGGCCATCGAGCCACGCGTTCCTTGCATGCACGATGAAGACTTCGCAACCCGCCGCTGCAACGGTCCCCACAAAGTCGCGCACGAAGTCATAGCTCTCATTGCGGTCAATGCCGATCCGGTGCTTGACGGTGACCGGGAGCGAGGTCGCGTCCCGCATGGCCTTCACGCCATCCGCCACCAAGGCCGGCTCGCCCATCAGGCAAGCGCCGAAGGCACCACGCTGCACGCGCGGGCTTGGGCAGCCGCAGTTCAAGTTGACCTCGGCATAGCCCCAGCGCTCAGCAAGGCGAGCGCTGGCGGCCAAGTCAGCCGGCTCGCTGCCGCCAATTTGCAGTGCAAGTGGGTGCTCTAGGGCGTCGTAATCGAGGTGGCGGGGCTGGTCACCATGGATCAAAGCGCCCGTCGTCACCATCTCGGTGTAGAGGCGCGTGTGGTGGGTGAGCAGGCGGTGGAAGACCCGGCAATGCCGGTCGGTCCAATCCATCATGGGGGCGACCGAAAGTCGCCAAGGAGAAAAGGCAGTCACGCTGGGATTATCGAAAACTCGCGCCACAGCGGCGCGTGAAAGATCAACGGCCTTGGAGCAAGTCGTTCACCCGGGCGATCGGGATGGCGTAGCTGATACCCGTCGGGTTGCTCAACGCGCCCTCGCGGCCCGCTTTGGTGAGCACCATGTTCAGCACACCGATGACTTGGCCGGTCGCCAAGTCAAACTCCGGTCCACCGCTGTTGCCGGGGTAGGCCGTGGCGTCGAGCTGATAGATCTGCATGGCGCCGTCGCGCAGTTGCCGCACGGCCGCCGCATTGAGGCCTTGCGCACGCCCTTGGGGCGGCACCAACTGGGTGACCGAAGCCACCACGCCGCGGTGCACCACATGCGAGTAGCCAAGAACGCCCCCGACGGGAAAGCCCATCAAGGCCACGTCGCTGCCTTCGGCAATGGGGTCGGCGCCGGTGTAGAGCTTCAAAGCCGCGGCGGGCGTGCCTTTGATGCGCAGCAAGGCCAAGTCGGCGCTGCGGTCGAGCCGCAGCAACTCGGCTTCACGCCCCTCCCAGTTCGAGCCGCCGCGCCAGAGTTGCACCATCAGGCCGCGCTCAGGCTTGACATCAGCGGCATCAGGCAGAACGTGGGCGTTGGTGACGATGGTCAGGCCATCGCCCACCACAAAACCGGTTCCCCTGAACGTGAAGCGAGGGCTATCGGTCAGGGCATGGGTGCCGACGAGCACCACGGAGGGCTTGGACTCACGCACCAAGCTGGGCAAGTCGGCCGCCTGAACGCCGCCGGCGAGCCACAAGAAGGAAAGTGCCAAGACATGGCGGCGTAGCGTTTCAAGCACGGTTGAGCTCCGTCGCGGTATCTTGCGTTTCGAGTGCGGCCACACATCGCGCCCATGGACCATCGGGTTCCACGAGGCGCAGGCCGTAGAACAAACCACTTTCACTGTTCACTTGGCGCACGACCTGGGTGTCGACTTGGCTGCGTTCTTGAACGCCCAGCTCCACGAGGGCGCTGCCGTTGGCGTCCAACGGCAGGGGCAAAGCACTGTGCGCCTGGAAACCGCCATGGGAGAGCTCAACCACCGTCACCACATAACGGCGCTCTTGCCCTTCGGCATCCTTTAGGCGCAACTCCGCCGGGCAGCGAATGGAATGGCGCTGGTGGCGCCGCAGCGGGTGCCCGGCGGGCACGGCGCCATCGGCCAGCATGGGCAGCACACGCCGGTACTCGGCCATTTGGTAGATGGACCAAAGCAAGGCCTTTTTCCGGTCGTCCAGCTGGTCCAGTGTCTGGGTTCGCTGGTTGAAGAAGTGGTCCAGCAGCTCTGGCGTCATCACCGGGTCGTTGGTGGTGAAGTAGCGCCGCTTGGGCAACTGAATGTGCGGCAACTCCGTCTCAACGAAGTACCGGTACAGGTTCTTGCGCGGGGCGCGGCGGCCATAAATGCGCTTGAAGGTTTCAGGCGCACGGCGCAGGTCAAGCGTAGCACCCACCGCCGGAGCGCCGTTGGCGAAGTCGTAGTTGCCAACAGCTTGCTCTTGAAGGCGCTCAAAAAAGAGCAGCGCCTCGTACATCTCGATCCGGTCGGGGTTCACGGCGATGACGAGGTGTCGGGTATCGAAGTACGTGCGGCAGTACTCGTACATGAACTTCATCAAGGGGAAGAGGATGGCGCCCCCGGTCTTTCGAAAGTCTGGGTGAACAGCCAAAGCAGAGATCTCGGCGATCTGCCCTTCCCGAGCACGGACCTGGGAGAGGTCAAACACGCTCTGCATCGGGAAGCCAAAGACGCCTTCGCGAATCATGGACAACGTGCCAACCACTTTGCCATCCCACTTGGCGCAGAGCGTGGTGGTGGTGGGAAGCGCGTGATACAGCGTGGCACGCAACCCGGAGGGATGGGGCCGCATGAAACCCGCTGCAACGTAGGCATCGTGGAGGATCTTGAAACAAGCCTCCAGCTCTTCGCGGGTTTCAGCGATCTTCAACGTGAGGCGCTCATCCGGGGCCGGATCGCAATCGATGAGTCGCCGAAAAAAGCTGTACCGGGTCTCCTGCGGCAGGAGCGCCAAGGCCTTGCGCAGCCCCAGGTGCAGGCGCTTGCGCCAGCTAGAGCGGCGCATCGCCGTCATGGACTCTGCTTGCTCAGGAGCTCGCGCACTTCGGCTTGACCGGGATAGCGGTCACCCAACTGCTGTACGGCCAACAACTCGTCCCTGGCGGCATCCTTACGCCCTGCTGCAAGCAAGCGGCGGGCCAAACCCACGCGGAAGATGGGGTTTGAGTCGCGCTGCAGGGCGTCACGCTGCGCCGCAATGGCCGGCTCATGCTGCCCCTTGCTGGACAAGATGGCGGAGAGCGTGTCATGCAGCGGCGCCTCAGCTGGGGCGAGCTTCAAAGCGGCACGCGCTTGCTGCTCGGCTTTGTCGGCTGCGCCTTGCTGCAGCGCAATCCATGCCAAGTTGTTGAGCAGCAGCGGCTGGTCCGCACGCAGTTCCAACGACTTTTCATAGTGCTGGCGGGCCTGAGGCAGATCGCCTTGGCCCAAAGCCAAGTCGCCCAGGTAGTTGAGGAAGCTGAAATCCTTGGGGTGGTCCTTGAACCACTCCCGCACGAAAGCATCGGCCTCGTCGTTCTTGCCATTGGCGCGCAGCACCCGGTGCAAACGCGCCGGCACTTCGGGCAGGCCGGCATTGCGCGCCAAGGCACGCCGGTAAGCCGACTGCGCAATGCCCAGTTGCTGCTGCGAGGTTTCGAGGTCTCCTTCCACGGCCGCACCGATTGCCTCTTGCCCTGGCAAGGCTTGCAGCTCCTTCACGTAGCGGCGAGCGGCTTCCACATTGCCAAGCTCAGCCTCCAAGCCGATTTGCAGGCGCAGTGCGGGAACGTAGGTCGGGCGCAAGGCCAGGGCTTTGCGCACGGCAGCCAAGGCCTCACGGGGTTTACCGGCGAGCATTTCCACCTCCGCCAAACGGGTGAGTGGCTCCACAGCACGTGGCCGCAAGGTGATCAACTGCCCAAGCGTTTTGTTGGCCAGGGTGAACTCGCGCTGGCGAACCTGTACCTCTGTCAATGTTTCCAGCAACTCGCTTTCGGTGGGCAAGCTGGCCACACCTTGCTGGGCGGTGGCCGCAGCCGCCGTCAGGTCACCGCGCCGAACCTGCATCTTGGCCAGCAAAACGCGGGGTCGGGCAACCTGAGGGTTCTTCTGGATCAATGCTTTGAGGTCGGCCTCGAGCTTCTCTGCAGGCTCTCCCGCTTGCTGGCGCACGTTGATCAAAGCCAACTGCGCCATGACGTTGCTGGGGTCCGCCTTGGCAACCGCAGCCACACGCTGCACGGCCCGATCAAGCTGCTTGGCCGCAATGTCCTCGCGCGCCAAACTCAGGGCGGCTGGAAGGTACTTGGGATCGCGCTTGAGGACGGCCTCCAGCGCGGCGCTCGCCTCTGCGGGCTTGCCCTGGGCCCGTAGCACTTGGGCTCGGAGCGAGGCGATCATGCCGGCGCGTTCCGGCATCTTGCGCTCGGCCGCCTCAATGGCCTGCAAAGCAGAAGCGAAATCGCCTTTGCGCACGAAGGTGCTGATGAGCGCGAGATCGGCCACCGGGCTGTCAAAGCCCTCGGACAACTCTTTGAGCTCGGCCATGCCGCGTGCGTCTTGGCCTTTGCTCACTTGGCTCATGGCCAACATGGTGCGGCTGCGGGTGTCTTTGGGGTCGAGCTCGGCGGCTTTGCGGAACTGTTCCTCGGCCTTGCGGCTTTCCCCAAGCTGGTTGAAGGCCTCGCCGGCCAGTGCGTGGACCCGTGCAATGCGAACTTGGTCATCCAGCAAAGGCTGCAAAGCTTGCACCGTGCGCGCCGGGTCTTCGAGGCGCAGATAGGTTTGCGCCAGCAGCAAGCGAGCCCTCGTGGCACTGCCCCCGGCGCTCACGGCACGGCTCAAGTGGCTCTCGGCCTGCAAAAAGCGATCGCGAAGGTATTCAATTTGGCCTGCCAGCAGGAGCACTCGGCCGTCTTCTGGCGCCACGCGCAACAACTGCTGCGCCTGCTCATGCGCAGAATCCAGCTTGCCTTGCTCCATCTCCAGCGCCGCTGCGTAAAAGCGAAGACCAAAGTTTTGACCAATGCGCGATGTGGCTTGCTTGATGCTCGCATCGGCAGCTGGCCAGTCCTTTTCTCCAAGCAAGAAACCCACCCAAGCCAGTTGAGCCTCGACCGACTTGGGCGTTTCCTTGACAGCGCGTTCGTACGCGACCCGCGCGGCTGCTTTGTCCGACTTGACGGCGAGCTCCAAGTCGCCCTTCAGGCGCCAAGCATCGCCTTCGCTAGGCTGCTTCTCCACGAGGGCATTGATGCGATCCAGTGCCGCTTGGAGCTTGCCATCTTGTGCATCCAGAACAGCCAGCTCCACCTCGGCAGGGGCATAGCCTGGCGTCACCGTTTGCGCTTGCACAAAGCTGGCGCGCGCCTCAGCGCCTTGGTCCATGCGCTGGTGGGCACGGCCAATTTGCATCAGCAAGGCAGACTGCGACTTCGCGTCGGGCAATACCAGCTTGCCGTAAAGCTCCAGCAACTTGCGCGATTCGCGCTGCGCCAAGAGCGCACGGCTGTGAACCAAGGCCAAATCGCTGGTGGGGTAGCCGGCCTCGATGGCCTTGCCAATCTCAACCAAAGCCCCTTGGCTGTCGCCCACTTCGAGAAGGACCTTCCCGAGCAGATAGCGAGCTTCGGCCATCTTCGGGTCTGCTTGCAGAGCGCTTTTTAAATGGATCTGCGCCGTCTTCAGGTCGTCCTTCTCGATGGCTTGGCGTGCTTTGGCCAATGCCTCAGGGCCAGTGACTTGTCCGCAGCCGCTCAGGGCCAGCGTTACGGCCAATGCCAATGCACTGACTACCAGGCTGCTTTTGCTCACAATGGGCGAGCCTTTCCGAGGCAAAAAAGAGTTCAAAGGGACGTGAATTCGGCCGGCAGATCTGGGCTTACTTGATCTGCAACTTGGCCATCAAATCATAGAGGGTGGGGCGACTCACCCCGAGCAACTCCGCGGCCCGGACGATGTTGCTATCGACCCGAGAAAGCGCTGCAACCACTGCACGGCGCTCGGCCTGCTCCCTGACGTGGCGCAGGTCCAAATCTTCGGCTTGCGCCAACACTTTGAGGCCTAAATCTTCCGCAGAGATACGGTCAGCGTCCGCCATGATGGTGGCGCGCTTGATGAGGTTCTGCAGCTCCCGAACATTGCCCGGCCAGCGGTGCTGCTCCAACGCGTGCAGAGCGTCGTCACTGAAGCTGAGGCCTTTCCGCCTTTGCTCAGAGGCGAATCGCCGGGCAAACGCATGCGCAAGCAGTACGGCATCACCCACACGTTCGCGCAAGGGTGGGATGTCGACAACGATTTCGGCCAGACGGAAGTAAAGGTCTTCGCGGAAGCGCCCTTCCGTGATGAGCTGCTGCAAGTTCTGATGGGTTGCCCCGACGACCCGGACGTCCACTGGAATCTCTTGCCGCCCCCCTAAGCGTTCAATCGAGCGCTCCTGCAAGAACCGAAGCAGCTTCGACTGCAGCGAGTGCGGCAGATCGCCAATCTCGTCCAGCATCAAAGTGCCACCGTGGGCTATCTCGATCTTGCCGGGGGTGGACTTCGCCGCTCCGGTGAAGGCCCCCTTTTCATAGCCAAAGAGCTCGCTCTCCAGCAAGTTCTCTGGGATGGCCGCGCAATTGATGGCGACAAATCGCCCCTTTCGCCCTGCCGCTTCATGGAGGCCCTGAGCAAGCACTTCCTTACCCGTGCCCGATTCACCCAGCAACAGCACCGTGGCGTCAGCCCGAGCGACCTTTTCGATGGTGCGGCAAACCCGCTGCATGCCAGGGTCGCGGGTCAACAAAGCCGCCATGGCGCCCTCTTGCACGGTCGACGCTAGGCGCCGGTTCTCGTCCTGCAACTCGCGCATCCGCATGGCGCGCTCGACGGTCAGCGACAGCACATCCGGGTCCACCGGCTTGGCGAGAAAGTCGTAGGCGCCCATGCGAACCGCGCGCAGCGCATTGCTCTGATCGTTCTGCCCCGTCAGCACAATGACTTTCACGAAGGGGTCCAGCTCCAGCAAGCGTTCTAGCAACCGGAAGCCCTCCGTCACGCCATCTTGGTCCGGCGGCAAGCCCAAGTCCATCGTGACCACACCCGGATTGCACTTTCGAAACTGCAAAAGGGCCGTGTTGGCATCGCTGGCGGTACTGGCCTCGAAACGATCCAAGGACCAGCGGAGCTGCTTCTGGAGGGCGAGATCGTCTTCAACGATCAGCAGGCTAGGCACTCTGGCTTCACTCATAGGGTCTCGGCAGGAGTCGTTGGCGACCCAATAGCAGGCGTGGAATCAACATGGAAAAGAGGCAGCAAAAAGGTGACCGTGGTGCCCTGGCCGGGCTCACTCTCAACCTCCATCTTGCCGCCCAATTCCTGCACGTATTGCAGACTCTCATAGGCACCAATTCCCATGCCCTGGGGCTTGGTGCTCTCGAAAGGCTTGAAGAGGCGTTCTCGGACGAACTCGGCACTCATGCCGCAGCCCGTGTCTTGCACCTGCAGTTTCGCGTACGAACCCAAGCGCTCCAGACGAAGTTTCACGGGCTGGCCGTCCGGACTGGCTTCAAAGGCATTCTGAACGGCGTGCCCAACGACACGCTCAACACGCTCAACATGCCCTCGAGTGGATAGCGACTCGACTTCAACCAAGTCCAGTTGCCGCCCTCGCTGTAAGGCTTGGGCCTGCAGCCGAAGCGCCAATCCCAGCAAAGGAACTCCGCTGGTGACACCGCTTGGGCGCTCTCCCTCGCGGAGTTGCGTCATCAACTGGCGCATCTTTTCAACGGCGTTGTCGACGGTCTCCAGCATGTCTCGCTGAAACTCCGGGTTACCGCCGTGGCGCTGCGCATTGCGCAGCATGAGTGACAACTGCGTGACGATGTTCTTGAGGTCGTGCACCACAAAAGCGGACATGCGGTTGAATGCTTCGAACTTTCGAGCTTCAAGCAACTGGTCTGAGGCTTTGAGCAAGGCCAAATGGCCCGCCGCTTGAGAGGCGGCATTGCGCAGCAGGTCCAGAACCTCCCAATTCAAGGGAAAGTCGGCGCGAGGTTGCGCTAACACGACCCAACCCTGAAGCTCGCCCGCAGCAAGCAAAGGGATCACCAGCCAAGCCTCGCGGTCGCCCAAGAGCCAAGCAGGGACCGGAACCGGTCCAGTGGCACTTATGCGCTCCGCATTGAGGTCGACGATCCAAGGGCGCTGCGCCAATGCTTGCACAAAGGCCGAATCACTCGGCTCGCGCTGAGCACCTCGATCAAAGTTCCATTGAGCAACTTGCACCTGCTGCGCACCATTGCCGCGCCACAGTGCACCACCTGGGCTTTCAACCAAGTCCGCCAGCGCTCGCACTAGCGCAGCACCTGGGTTGCCTTCATCAAGGCGCTCAGCCAAAGCCGTCGTGACACGCGACCACTCTTGGCGATAGTCGTAGCGATAACGCAAGAAGTGCTTGCTGAGCCAAACGCGCAGTTGCGCTCGGGCAGAACCCGACAGCAAGAGCACGCCAAGCAACAGCATGGCGCCCACCAAAAGCAAGAGCTGGAGGGCCTGCCCCCATGCGCCACCCGTGAATCGCAGCCAGTACCCCATCACGGCGACGAGCATCAGGTAGACGCCGACCAGAATGAGCGCTGCCGAGTGAAAGACCGCGTCGCGAGACATGCCCAAGCGCCCCTTCAACTTGCTTCCGCGCTGCATGCCAAGCGCGAGCAGTGGCAAGCCCACAGCGTGGACCACAGGTCGAAGGGAAAAGGCAGCGCCATCTTGTCGCTGCAGCAGCACGGCCTCAGCAAACAAGTAAAGGTCAAAGCCGTACATGCAGGCAAGGCCAAGCGCTAAGGGTTTGACATTCCAGCGCTGGTCATCCGGTGCGTTGCGATAGAGCTGCTCCAGCAGCACCAAGCCCAGAATTGAAAGCACCAAGCCCGCGTAAGAAGGGGCCACCGCGTGCGTTGCACGATCCAGCAGGCGCCACTCCGTGCTCAACCACAGGGCGATCGCACTCAAGGCAAGTGTGGGCACAACCCAGCGCAATCCACGCCAAGGTCCGTTCGCCGCTTGGCTCAAACCAAGCGCCACAAAGAGCCAAGCCATCCAGCTCACTTGCCGCAAGGCATCCAGCCAAAGCCCAAGACCATCCTCTTGACTCAGTGGCTGCATTTCCTGACTCGACAGCGCACCAGCCCAGAGCGCTGATACACAGGCGGCAAAGCCGAACAAGCCACGATCCAAACGCCGGGTCGCTGGATGCCGCACCGCATCGAAAGCAACCCAAAGCGCCAACGCAAGAAACGCGAGGGCGGCCAAAGCAGACAAGGAACTGAAATTCATAGGGCACAGCCTAACTAAGCCGGACGCCAGCCCGCCAGATCATCGACTGGGGTCAAGCTCGCAGGCGCCACCACAAACGAAAGCGGCGTGCACTGCACGCCGCTGAGACCACCCAACTGCTGCCAGGTCAACGTGCGCCGCGACCCGTCAACACCACGGCCACCGTTTCAACCATGATCAACAAGTCCAGAAACAAGGAGTGGTTCTTCACGTAATAGAGGTCGTACTGCAACTTGGCAGCTGCATCTTCGACCGTAGCGCCGTAGTCATAACGCACCTGAGCCCATCCAGTGACCCCTGGCTTGACGCTGTGCCGGACTGCGAAAAAGGGAATCTTCTCAATCAGCTCGTCCACAAAGTACTGGCGCTCTGGACGAGGTCCGACCAGGCTCATCTCACCGCTCAGCACATTGAACAACTGGGGCAGCTCATCAATGCGCGTGCGCCGAATGAACTTTCCCACGCGTGTGACACGCGAATCGTTCTTGGTCGCCCACTGCGGCTTGCCATCCTTTTCGGCGTCGGTGCGCATGCTGCGGAACTTGGTCACTTTGAACGGCACGCCGTTTTGACCAACCCGCTCCTGCCGATAAAAGACTGGCCCACGGGACTCCAGCTTGACCACGACGGCCGTCACTAGCATCAAGGGCGCTGCAACGATGAGCAAAAGGCTTGAGGCGACCAAGTCAGACGCTCGCTTCACAGCGCTGCGCAGCGTGCCCTGGTTGAAGCCATCGCCAAACACCAGCCAACCCGGGTTGACGTGTTTGAGGCTGATTTGGTGGAGATTGCGCTCGAAGTGGGTCGCAATATCGACCACGCGAATGCCAAACACTTTGCAATCGAGCAACTCCCTCAGCGGCATGTTGCCGCCGCGCCGCTCAGAAAGCGCCACCACGATCTCATCAACGCCGAGGCGCAGTGCGGTGTCCGACAGACTGCCCTGGGCATCCACCACCTCACTGCGCGGCACCGCCACTTCGGTCTCGGACGATCCCGGGCAAAACCCGACGATCTGCGCATGTGGGTCGGCCGCTCGGAGGCTGGCGGCGACGCTTTGAGCGGCTGGGCCGGCACCAAGAATCAAGATCTTTGTGGCGCCCCGCCGAACGTTCGCAGCCTGAGAGGCATAGACCCGGTTGACGACAACAGCGCCAACAGCAGCCATCGTGGCCAACGCCACCACCAGGGTCGAGCGCGACCCGTCGGAAGGCAGCAAGGAGACGATGGCGTAGGTGATGGGCAATGCAAGCAGCAACGCCACCAGTGCGCGTGCGCAGGTCTCGGTCAGCGTGCGCTTGGGCGCAGGGGCATAGAAGCCAGTGGCGCTGTTGATTAAAAACACAAAGCCAGCCAGCGACAGCCCGTGTGCCGCCGTCACGGGCAGCGACTCCCAGCGGCCAGCGCCAACAGCCAGACTCACCAAAACCAGCACGGCCACAATGAGGCCGACGTCGAACCCGATCTGCAAAACAGTTCGCCGGTGCAGGTAGTGGTTGAAGATCCGTAGCATGTTCGTTCCCGTTGGTGCTTGATCCGAAGACCGCGATACAGCGCGTACTTGATGTTGCTTTTGCATGCAGTCGGCATGATGCCCGCCAGAGTTGGGCTTGATAGCCCCCCGTTTGGGGGCCCGAAGCCCCCAGTGTGAACATTGCCGCGCAAGAGCTCACAGCCTTGGCTCCCTGCCGTCTTTGCCAAGACGCCGCCACGCGGACGGCTTCTCTCGGCCAAGCCGCTCGTATTGGTCTCCAGCGCACAAAAAAGCCCGTCACGAGGACGGGCTCTACTCAGCGGTGCAGCGCTAGCTGCACCCAGCAAGTTCGAGAAGGTCAGCGCACCACGGCCAACTCGGAACGAACGCCACCTTTGTAGGTGAACAAGGTCAAGGCACCATTTTTAATGTCACCTTTGTTGTCGAAACCGATCACACCCGTAACACCCTTGTAGCCTGCAGTCTTCGCCAACACTGGTAGGTATTTGGAAGGCTCCGGTGAGTTGGCCTTAACCATGGCATCGGCCATCACCATCACAGCGTCATAAACATAGGGAGCGTAAACCTGAACTTCCAAGTTGTATTTCGCTTTGAAGCGGGCTTTGAAATCATCCATGCCCTTTTTGGCCGCGCCTTCAACACCGCCAGCTTCAGCACAGTAAACCTGTTCATCAGCCATTGCACCCTGCGCCAAATTGGGGAGTCCAGCCGAGCAAATGCCATCACCGCCAACAAACTTTGCGTTGATGCCAAGCTGCTTCATTTGGCGCAGCATCGGGCCTGCGACCGCGTCCATGCCACCAAAGAAAACCACATCAGGCTTCTTACCCTTCAAGGTGGTCAGGATGGCTGTGAAGTCCGTAGCTTTGTCATTGGTGAACTCACGTCCCACCACTTTGCCGCCACTGGCTTTCACACCCTTTTCAAATTCATTTGCTACGCCCATGCCATAGGCGGTCCGGTCATCGATGACCGCAATGGATTGCCCCTTTAAGGTCTTGACCGCGTACTTGCCTAGCGTTCCACCGAGGTGCACGTCATCCGCAACCACACGGAATGTTGTCTTAAAGCCTTGGCGAGTGAACTGAGGGTTGGTTGCTGAAGGACTAATCTGTGGCAGACCGGCATCAGAGTAGACGCGTGACGCTGGGATCGAAGTACCCGAGTTAAGGTGACCGATCACCCCATGAACTTTCGAGTCCACCAGCTTTTGTGCAGCTTGGGTGCCTTGCTTCGGGTCGCCGGCGTCATCTTCAGCAAAGAGCTTGAAGACAGCCTTCTTGCCCCCGATCATGACGCCCTTGGCATTGAGATCTTCAATGGCCAGGCGAGCACCGAGTTCGTTGTCTTTGCCAAGGTGGGCAATGCCACCGCTGGTTGGACCCACGTGACCGATTCGAACCTCGATGGTTTCTTGGGCCCAACTGGACTGTGCACCCAAGGCCATCGCGGCCGCCAAGACCACCGTGTTCAGCTTGATTCGCATGTATCAACTCCTGGAAAAGGGGATAGGGAACGGCCGGCTATTCGACCGAGGCGCGGAGACCATACCCCGATTCAACCGCTTGCCAGATCAGGGCAAACGTGATGGCCCAAAACGTTTGGCTGCTGCGTTCACGACGGTCCCGCCTTTCTCGGCCTCCCATTGCGCCAATGAAGCCAACAAGCGCGGCATGAGGGCATCCAGCAATTGCTGCTCAAGCTGAGGCTGCAGGTCGGCAACCGCCTGTTGCAAAAGACCCGGCAAGGCCTGGACCAACCACTCTTGCGGCGCCGGTGGAAGCGGTCCGTGCGCGGGTAGAGGCGTCACGACTTCGGTGAGCACCGGCAGGCTGTTCATGGCCGACTCGATCACAGTGCCTTCACCTGCACCGATTCCGGCGCATACCCAGCCGCTTGGTAAGCCCGATAGCGCTGTCGCCCGCGTTGGCGCTCGGATTCACTCGGACCTACCAGCTCGAAACAGCGCTGAGCAGGCAACGCATCGACGTCACCCGATGCACACAAGCCGATCCAAAGACCCAGACGCTCACCCACTTCCGCCGCCTGATGCCCAAGGACGATGGGACTCGCGCTAACAACATCAGCCGGCGACGAGGGACCGGCATGAGCTTGAAAGCCCGGCTGCAGCCACAGTGCATCGCTCAAGCGCTGAAGTGCTTCCTCAGTGCCTTGAACCCAAGTGCGCTGTTTCTGGTCCAGCGCCTTCATGAGCAGGCGCAGAGCGACCGGCACCGGATCGCCCTCGCAAGCATAGAAACGCACCAAGGCCAAGTCTGTCAACTCATTCGGCCTGTGCCAGAACAAAGTGCGTCAACAGCCCCACCGGACGCCCGGTTGCACCCTTTGCTGCACCGCCCTTCCAAGCGGTACCAGCGATGTCAAGGTGTCCCCAGCGGTATTTGGAGGCAAACCGCTGCAAGAACTTCGCGGCGGTGATCGAGCCGCCAGCGCGCCCCGCGATGTTGGCAACATCGGCGAAGTGCGTCTTGAGCCCTTCGTCGTATTCCTCGTCGAGCGGCATGCGCCAGCAAGGATCCAGCGCGGCCTCGCCGGCCTGGCTCAGTGCTGTGGCCAACTCGTCGTCGCTGGCATACATGCCACTCCGAACCCCGCCCAAGGCAATAACGCAAGCTCCCGTCAGGGTGGCCACATCGACCACCACCGAGGGCTTGAAGCGCTCCGCGTAAGTCAAGGCATCGCAAAGGATCAAACGGCCTTCCGCATCGGTGTTCAAGATTTCGATGGTCTGACCGCTCATGGAGGTCACAACATCTCCCGGCTTGACGGCGCGCCCACTCGGCATGTTCTCGCAAGCAGGTACGAGGACGACCAAGTTCAGCTTGGGCTTGAGTTCGGCAACCGCTCGCAAGGCGCCGAGCACAGACGCTGCGCCACCCATGTCGTACTTCATCTCATCCATCTCAGCCCCGGGCTTGAGAGAGATGCCACCCGTATCAAAGGTAATGCCCTTGCCCACCAAAACCACGGGGGCCTTGCTGCGCGCGGCACCCTCGTACTTGGCAACAATGAAACGCAGCGGCTCCTCAGAGCCCTGAGCCACTGAAAGGAAGGAGCCCATACCGAGGCGCTCAACGGCGCGGCGGTCAAGCACTTCCACTTTCAGACCGTACGTTCGGCCGAGTTCGCGGGCTTGGTCAGCCAAAACCGTCGGGGTGCAGTGATTGCCTGGTCGGTTGGCCAATTCACGCGCAAGGCTCACGCCAGACCCAATCGCTAGGCCTCGCTCAAGCCCTTGGCGAGCAAGGCGGACATCGGCCTTGTCAACCAACACGGTCAGCTTTTCGACACGTGCATCCTTGGAGGCGCTGGGCTTGGTGTGGTTGTACAGATATGCCGCATCATTTGCGGCCAAAACAGCCTGCTCGGCAAACACCGCATCAACACTGCCGAACCCTACAAAAGCCACCGCCACATGACGCACAGGCTTGCCCTTGCACGCCGCAAGGCCCGCCTGCAGCGCATTGCGCGCTGACTTGACGTGGGCCTTCCCACTTGCCGTGAGGATGAGACGCGGGGCCTTCACGCCTTCAACGCTGTACAGCAGCACCGACTTGCCGGCCTTCAGGTCGAAATCGCCCGTCTTGATGGCCGCCTTCAGAGCCGCCGCGATGGTGGGGTCGAGGTTGGCCGGCAGGTTGTCACCAGCAACAACGAGCAGAAGGGCATCAGCGGCCACGGAGGCCAGTTTGTCGAGCGAAGCGGTTTGTAGGCGAGCGTCCATAATCAAAAAGGCCTAAATAGAACAAATCATGTTATTCGATCGAACCTTTCGCAAAGAACTTGCCCGAAGCTTCGGCGTCACGCTCATTGTGCTGATCACCATCGTCATGACGATGGGCCTCATGAAGACCTTGAGCCTTGCGGCAGGCGGTCGGATTGCGCCTCAGGATGTCCTCCTTTTGCTGGGCTTTACCAGCCTTGGGTTCCTCCCCATCGTCTTGACGTTGGCGCTTTTTGTTGCAGTGGTCTCAAGCCTGGGACGGCTTTACCGTGAATCGGAAATGGCCGTTTGGCAGGCTTGTGGCCTTCCTTTGCGGCACTTCGTTGGGCCTGTTTTCAAGGTGGCCGTGCCGGTGCTCCTCACCGTAGCCGCGACGGTGATGGTGGTTTGGCCTTGGAGCAACGCGCAATCGGCCCAACTGCGCGAGCGCTACGAGAAGCGCAGCGACTTGTCGCGCGTGACGCCTGGTCAATTTCAGAGCTCCCGCGATGGCAGCAAAGTCTTCTTCATCGAACGTGAAGGCGGCACGAATACCGTGGGGCGCAATGTGTTTATTTTGGGAAAGAGCCCAAAGAGTGAGTCAGTGACGACCGCAGCCGAGGGCGAGATCGCTTGGGATGGAGACGACCGGTTGCTGGTGCTGCGGCATGGCCAGCGCGCAGACACCGACTCCGAACAGCTCGCGCACAGCCTTGCTCGCTTCGATGAGTACCGGGTGGTGGCCGACCGGCAGGCCATGCGAGCGATTGATGAATTGCCTCCAAAGGCCATGGCCAGCACGGCTTTGCTGGCATCCGCCGAGCCGCGCCATCGGGGCGAGTTGGCTTGGCGTATTGGCATGGTGATCGGCGCGGCCAACTTTGTGCTGCTCGGCGTTGGCTTGGCAGCCAGCAATCCGAGAAGGCCCAACAGCTGGTCCCTGCTTTTGGCCTTGCTGGTTTTCGTCGTTTACTTCAACCTCATCGGCCTTTCAAAATCCTGGGTTGAGAAAGAAAAACTCAGCCTCGTCGACGCCCTTTTGCGGGTACATGGACCAGCACTCGGTTTAGGACTCTCGCTTTTGCTCTGGCGCGATGAAGCGATTCGCTTCACAGGCTTGCTCATGCGTCGCTCCCAGGGCACTCCGACATGAAAACCGTTCGACGGCTCCTTTACCGAGATGTGATCGCCTCGGTCGCATTCGTCACGGCGGCATTTCTTTCGCTGTTTTTTTTCATCGATTTCGTCGAGGAACTTGAGCGAAGCGCCGGCCCCGTACGGGCAGCCCTTCTGGGTTTGCTGGAAGTGCCCACACACCTTTACGACCTCTTTCCCATCATGGTGCTGATTGGCACCGTGTTTGCGCTGGCCCGAATGGCGCAGAGCAGCGAGTTCACCATCCTGCGGACCGGCGGCTTGGGGCCAGCCCGCGCGCTCGGTTTGCTAACCCTATTGGCAAGCGGTTTTGCTGCTTTCACATTTGCCGTAGGCGATTGGCTGGTTCCGGTGGCGGATCAGTTATCGGTCCGCCTGCGCAGCGAAGCCGCCGGCAGTTCCATCAAGCGCGCGGGTGGCACTTGGCTAAAAGACAGACAAAGCGACGCGCAGGGGCAGGAGCGCTGGTTCACCATCAGCGTGCAAGCTGCCAGCCTTGAGGGGCACGTGCAAGACGTGCGCTTGTTCGAGTTCGACTCCGCAGGCCGACTTGTGCAGCGTTGGGTGGCTATTGAAGGGCACGTTGACAGCCAGGGGCTCTGGTCCTTGCGCGACGTTGAACGAACGCGCTGGCCGGCGGCCACCGGCACCGGCGCCATCGTGCAAGCCGAGCGCGTTCCATCCCTAACTTGGCAGAGCAATTTGACCGCTGGCGTGGTCAACGCTGCGATGTTGAAAGCCAGCAATATGTCGACCCTAGAGCTGTTTCGATATACGCAGCACTTGGCGCAGCAGGAACAGGCCTCTCAGCGCTACGAGATCGAGTTCTGGCGCAAGGCGCTCTATCCTTTTGCCTGCGTGGTCATGGCGGCTCTCGCCCTCCCCTTTGCGTACCTACACGCGCGGGGCGGAGGCATCAGCGCCCGGGTGTTCGGCGGAATCATGCTCGGAATCAGCTTCGTTTTGCTTGACCACGTGGCTGGGCATCTCGGGCTACTTCGCAACTGGACGCCGTGGCTGGTTGCTCTGGCGCCCAGCCTGCTTTACCTCGCGCTCTCCATGAGCGCCTTTGCTTGGTTGGTGCGCTACCGATGAAATCTGGTGTGATTCTGCTGGCCCACGGGGCACGAGCCGCTGCCTGGGCAGAACCGTTTGAACGCCTCGCCAAGGGCCTCAGAACCCAAAGCCCCGACACGCCCGTGGAGTTGGCATTCCTTGAGTGGATGGAGCCTGACTTCGCCGCTGCGTGCAACGCACTCGTTTCCCAGGGCTGCCAGCGTGTTGAAGTGATTCCGTGCTTTTTCGGCGGCGCCGGCCATGTGCAGCGCGATGTCCCCATCCTCTTGCAAGCAGCCCAAGCACAGCACCCGGCGTTGCAATTGGTGCAGCACGAAGCCCTGGGCGTTCAGCCCGCCATGCAGCAGGCGATGCAGGCGGTTTGCCTTCAGTTGGTGCAGCAGCGCGCGCCATGAACCTTCAGCAGTTCCGCTTTGTCGCTGAAGCGGCGCGCCGCAATCTGAACTTGACCGAAACAGCCAAGGCGCTGCATACGTCTCAGCCCGGGGTATCCAAAGCCATTTTGGAACTCGAGGGAGAACTCGGCGTTGACGTGTTCTCTCGGCATGGCAAACGCCTGCGGCGCATTACGGAGCCAGGCCAAGCCGTTCTGAAAAGCATCGACATCATCCTGCGCGAAGTGGCCAACCTCAAGCGCATCGGCGAGGAGTATTCGCGCCAAGACGATGGCCGCTTTTCCATCGCCACCACGCACACGCAAGCGAGGTACGTGCTGCCTCCCGCGCTCACCAAACTGCGGCAACAGTTCCCCAAGCTGCAACTGAGTCTGCACCAAGGCAACCCACGCCAAGTCGTGCAAATGTTGATCGAGGAAACTGCGGTAGTGGGGCTTGCCACAGAGTCCCTCGAAGCATTTGAGGAGTTGGTCTCTCTGCCTTGGTACGAATGGCAGCACGTGGTTGTGATGCCCAGGGACCACCCGTTAGCACAGCAAGCCAGCGTCAGCCTAGATCAGTTGGCCGCAGCCCCATTGATCAGTTACCACCCGGCATTCACAGGACGCAGCCGCATCGATCGCGCCTTTGCAGCACGCGGCTTGCAGCCCCAAATCGTGCTGGAAGCGATTGATGCCGATGTGATCAAGACCTACGTCCGAATGGGCTTGGGCGTTGGCTTGGTAGCCGAAATGGCGGTGCGCGATGAAGGTGCAAACACTGATTTGGTTTGGCGCCCCGTCGGACATCTTTTCGGTACAAACGTGGCGCGCATTGCCTTCAAACGGGGCGTTTATCTGCGCAACCATGTGCTGGTTTTTGCCGAACTACTTTCAGAGCGCCTGAGCTCCCCCTTGCTACGCCGGGCCCTTGCCGGGGAAGCAAGCCACTACGAGTTGTAAGCCGCAAAGTTGCTAAGACGCTTGAGGCTGCGAGGGCTCCTCGCCCAAGCGACTCGAAGGTGGAAAAACCCCTGAAGTGGAGCTGGGCCACAGGCCAATCTCCGCCAGCCGGGATTGCACTTGCCGAGCCTCCCTCGCAGCAGATTCGGCCAGCTTCAAGAAGCCCTTGATGGCTTCCAACTCCACTTCTGGCATGCGCGTGCGGAGGTACAGATTGCCGCGCTGCGTCAGCATGACAAAAGGATGCTTCGCCGGAACAAGATCTTGAGTCGCCAGCGCCAGAGACTCACCAAGGCTCCCGTCAACCCAAGCAGTGGCCAATTCCTTCGTGACGCCACAGGCGCTGAAGCGCGAACGAGCGACCTTGCTGGTCCATTGCTCGGCTTTGCCAAACATCACCAGCCAACGCATCTCTTCTGGCGTATCCGCATCCATGCGCGTCTGCAAGGTGTCCGTGTAGGCTTCAAACACGGCACGCTCCAGTACGTCCAGGAGTTCCCGCTCAATCACCATCACCTGCAGATCAGGCGACAACTTCAACTCCAAACGCATTCGCAGCTCTTGGCCCATCACGTAATCGCGCTGCGGTGCCCCCCACTCAATGCGTAACGGCCCTGGCGGAAAGTTCGGCTCATCAATCAAAAAGCCTTCGCCCTCCTCGGTCAACTGAAACACACCGCCTCGTGACGCTGACCACGCGGCCACCGGCTTCCACAAAGAAGCGCTGGCCCGAAGCTTCATCCAATGCTTGACCTGCTTGATTACCATAGGCTGGCGAGTCCCTGCGAAGGAGAAGAAGATGCTGGAAGTCTATTCGTGGCCCACACCGAACGGCCATAAGGTCCACATCATGCTGGAGGAGTGCGGCCTAGCGTACCGGGTTCACCCCGTGGACATTGGTGGTGGCGCGCAGTTCGAAAGTGACTTTTTGCGTATCAGCCCGAACAACAAGATTCCCGCCATCGTCGATCCGAATGGACCTGAGGGTGCGCCGATATCCTTGTTTGAATCGGACGCCATCTTGCTTTACTTGGCAGGCAAGACGGGCAAGTTCCTTCCGAAGGACACCGCCGCAAAGTACGAAGTGTTGCAGTGGCTGATGTTCCAAATGGGTAGCGTTGGACCCATGCTGGGGCAAGCTCACCACTTTCGCCTCTACGCTCCTGAAAAGCTGCCGTACGCCATCGACCGCTATACGAACGAGGCAAAGCGCCTTTACGGCGTTATTGACAAACACCTCGGCGCCAGTCGATATGTCGGCGGAAACGACTATTCCATAGCCGATATGGCGATTTGGCCGTGGCTGCGGTCTTGGAAAAGCCAGGGCGTTAACCTGAGCGATTACATGCACCTCAAGGGGTGGTTCGACGAAATCGACAAGCGCCCTGCGGTGCAGCGCGGCCTTGAAGTTCTGGCTTCAGCGCGGAAGCCGCTGACTGACGCCAAGGCCAAAGAAGCCCTGTTTGGCCGTCAACAATACGACCGCAACCACAAAGGTGTGGCCTGACGGGAGGGACTCGAACCCCCGACCTGCTGCTTAGAAGGCAGCTGCTCTATCCAGTTGAGCTACCGTCAGACAGCCCTCATTCTCAGGGCATCACGGCATTCAGGATCGCGTTCCCAATGCCCATTAGTGCGGAACCAGCGATCAGGCCAGCGCAAATCGGCTCCAGCCCTTCGACCCAGACACGGTGGCCCGAGCTGCTTCTTTCACGGTGCTTGCGTGCCATGAAGAAGAACAGAACGGCGCCAATGAACATGGCCAGTGTGGCATCAGGCGGGAGCACAACACCCAAGCCCATCGCGACCGCCGACAGAGGAAAGCGCCCCTTGCTCTTTAGGCGCGCAACCTCCATGAGCAGTGCCGCGAGGGCTGCGACCACCATGGAAACGATTGCCGACGTTGGCAGCCCGCCAAAGCCCTTCGCAATGATGTCCGCCACACCTTTCCACTGCAGCGCTGCTGGCATCGGGAAAGCGTCCGTCAAGATCGTCCCGGTGTGGCGCACGCCGTTGACGTCAGGCGGAAGGAACAGCAGGAAGAACAAGGGAACGCAAACCAAAACACCCGCGATGTTGCCCAGCACGTGGCCAATGGCCTGGTGGCGCGGCTTGCCGCCCAACATGTAGCCTGGCTTGATGTCGGACAACAAATTGGCAGCGTTGGAGGCCACCTCTGCGGTCATCGCAGCCGGCATCAGGTTAGACGCTGGGTTGGTGCGATCGATCGCGCCCATTGAAAACTGCGTGATCTTGGACAGAGCACCCGTGGGCGTCCACGATGTCAGCGCCATGGAGTTGGTGCAGATCAAGGTCAAAACGAAGATCAAAGGCAATGAAATCACCGACAGCCACATCGGCACACCAAAGAACAGGTGCGTGACGTAGGCCCCCAGGAGGCTAACAATCGGCACGCCAACGTACGAGATCCAAAGTGGCACCTCAATGTGCGCCAAAACGTCAACACCTTGAGCAGTGGCTGCCTTGCGCTTGAAGAGGCTTGTGACGATCTCCGGCTTGGCGAGGAGGGACACCATCGCACCCACCACCATCATGGTGACGCCCCACCAAAGCGACCATTGATTCACGATTTCAGCGCGACTGAATCGTGCGACGCCGTCGGCACCGATCTTTGGCGCGATATCTCCCATTTGAATCACGATCGGTGCCAACACCGCGAAGTTGATGAAGGCACCCAACAAGCAACTGGTTGCGACCGCGAGGCCCATCAAGCCACCCACGCCGAGCAATGCCAAATCTAGCGTGAAGCGCAGACCAAGTTGGCGAACATCGGTTCCGAGAATGGTCGGAATCCAAGCGTCCGCTTTCACCGCCCAGCGGTAGTAGTACTCGTCCAAGCGCTCCATGAAATGCCATGGCTCTTTCATGCCGGCCCAACTGTCCATACGGAGGATCTTGAACTGCAAAAGCTTCATCCAGCCGTCGCTGATGATGGCTTGGTATGCGGCGGCGATGCCCGCCACAACACCTAGCAGCTTGGCCTTGAAAACACCCTCGCCTTCGGCTCCGTTGTAGAGCGAATCGAGCACCACGCCGCAAGCCCTACCCTCAGGGAAAGGCGCTTGATCTTCATTGATGAAACGGCGCTTCAAAGGGAAGGCCAAAAGCACGCCGATCAGAGAAACGACCAACATCCAAATCATCAACTGCCACCAAGGCGGAATCACCCCGCTGATCAGCATGTAGGCTGCCAAGCTAGAGAACAAGGCCGTGGCCACATATCCCGAAGCCGTTGCGATCGACTGGCTGCAGTTGTTCTCCAGAATCGAGAAGTCACGTGCAATACCACTGGCCGAAAGGGCCCGGAAGAGCGCGAAGGCCAGAATCACTGAGGTTAGGCCGACTCCGAGCGCCAAACCCGTCTTCGCTCCGATGTACAAGCCGGTCGCCGACAAAACGCCGCCGAGGATGAATCCGGTGAATGCCGACCGGAGAGTCAGTTGCGGCATGTCATCGCGGTAAACGTTCTCCAGCCACCATCGATCTTTCTGCTCGCGGCTCCAAGTTTGAATCTCTTCATCCGTCAGGTGCAGCAAAGCCATCGCGATCTTCCTCAAGGCGGGTTAGCCGAAATGCAAAACGGGGGCCTCGTGGGCCCCCGTGTGCAAATCGCTTACTCAATAAACTGTGGTCGGGGCGAGAGGATTCGAACCTCCGACCCTCTGCTCCCAAAGCAGATGCGCTACCAGGCTGCGCTACACCCCGACTCGAAAGGGCGCATTGTAGGCATAGTTTGAAGAGGGGCTTGTCAGCAACATGGCGAGACCCCCTTGTGACAGAATCCAAAGGCCCTCACCTGCGGGGCTAGGCTCTCTAGAAATGAGTCCTCCCTATTGGCCAACAACGGCCGCCTCAACGCCAGGAATTCCATGAGCAGCGAACTAATCAAACATGTGTCCGACGCCTCCTTTGACGGCGATGTGATGAAGTCCAGTACCCCGGTATTGGTCGACTACTGGGCCGAGTGGTGCGGCCCCTGCAAGATGATTGCGCCTATCTTGGATGACGTCTCCAAGGATTACGAAGGACGCTTGCAAGTCGCGAAGATGAATGTGGACGAGAACCGTGAGGTTCCTGCCAAGTTCGGTATCCGCGGCATCCCAACGCTGATGCTCTTCAAGAATGGCGAGTTGGCAGCCACGAAAGTCGGCGCACTCTCCAAGGCGCAATTGCAGCAGTTCATCGACGCGAACCTGTAAACTGCCCACGTCGGACCTCGCTCTGGGGTCCGACTCGCCAGTAGGCCACTCTCTGTGGCAACCACTGGCCCCCTCCCCCCTTACCTACAGCCCATAGGCTTGCGACATCCGTCAGCAGCACCGGCTGATCCCCATGCACCTGTCAGAACTCAAAGACCTGCATGTCTCTGCTCTCATCCAAATGGGTGAAGAGCTGGAGATAGAGAATGTCTCTCGCATGCGCAAGCAGGAGCTGATGTTCGCCATCATGAAGAAGCGCGCCAAGGCTGGCGAACAGGTCTTCGGTGACGGCGTACTCGAAGTCTTGCCCGATGGATTTGGCTTTCTGCGCGCGCCAGACGCCAGCTACATGGCGAGCACGGACGACATCTATCTGAGTCCCAGCCAAGTCCGTCGATTCAATCTGCATACAGGCGACATGGTTGAAGGCGAAGTCCGCGTGCCCAAGGACGGTGAACGCTACTTCGCGCTCGTCAAGGTCGACCGGGTGAACGGCTTGGCCCCGGAAGAGAGCAAGAACAAAATCATGTTCGAGAACTTGACACCGCTCTTCCCCAAAGAGCAGTTCAAGCTGGAACGTGACAACGTCAAGGGCGACGAGAACATCTCGGCACGCATCATCGATTTGATCGCACCCATTGGCAAAGGCCAGCGTGCATTGATCGTTGCGCAGCCCAAGACCGGCAAGACGATGCTGATGCAGCAAATCGCACATGCCATCACCTTCAACCACCCGGATGCGCATTTGATCGTGCTGTTGGTGGATGAGCGTCCGGAAGAAGTGACGGAGATGGTGCGCACGGTGCGCGGCGAGGTGGTGAGCTCCACGTTCGACGAACCGGCGGCTCGGCACGTACAAGTCGCCGAGATGGTGATTGAGCGCGCGAAGCGGCTCGTCGAGCTCAAAAAGGATGTGGTCATCCTGCTGGACTCTGTGACGCGCTTGGCCCGGGCCTACAACAACGTCTTGCCCAGTTCGGGCAAGGTGTTGTCCGGCGGCGTCGACGCCAACGCGCTGCAGCGGCCGAAGCGATTCTTCGGCGCAGCACGCAATGTTGAAGAAGGGGGCTCGCTGACCATCATCGCGACCGCACTCATCGACACGGGCTCGAAGATGGACGAAGTCATCTACGAAGAGTTCAAGGGCACTGGCAACTGCGAGATTCACCTTGACCGCCGCATGGCCGAGAAGCGCGTCTATCCGTCCATCCTGATCAATCGAAGCGGGACGCGACGCGAAGAGCTGCTGCTCAAGCCAGAGATTCTGCAAAAGAGCTGGATCCTGCGAAAGTTGCTCTACCCGATGGACGAGATCGAAGCGATGGAGTTCCTTCTCGACAAGATGAAAGCAACAAAGAACAACCACGACTTCTTCGATCTGATGCGAAAAGGCGGTTGACCGGACGAGCTCCGCTATACTCGCGGGCTTTTCGCATCCAGGCTGGGTGCATTCCAACCGGGCAAGTGCTCCACAAATGATGTGGGCGCGGCTACCCAAGCAACGCAGAGGTTCTCCATGAAAGACGGCATTCACCCGAATTACCGCGAAGTTTGCTTCGTGGACTTGTCCAACGGCTTCAAGTTTGTGACCCGTTCAACGGTGCAAACCAAAGAGAAAACGACCATGGACGACGGCCGTGAGTTGCCGTTGGTCAAGCTTGAAACCACCAGCGAGTCGCATCCCTTCTACACCGGCACGCAGAAGAGCATCGACAACCTCGGCGGTCGCGTCGAGAAGTTCCGCAACAAGTTCGCGCACCTCAAGAAGTAAGCTGCTGTCCTTGTCCGCCTCAAAAGCAGCCTGCGGGCTGCTTTTTTGTTGCTTTGCCCTGCAACCATGACCCGAACCAATCCCGCCATCGTTTCCCAAGCTGGAGTTCGCCCTCTGGCGAGGTGGGCGCTGTTGTTGGTTTGCGCTGCATATCTTCTGCCGGGTCAATTCGGGCGTGATGCCTGGAGGCATGCTGACCTGATCGCATTCGGCTTTATGTCGAATTTGGCTCAAGGGCACGGGACCTGGCTACAACCCCAATTGGGCGGAGTAGCGACACCCGATGGCGCGCTGCTTCCCTATTGGCTTGGCGCTCTTTTCATCAAGGCTCTACCCTTCCTTGAGCCCGCACTGGCGGCCCGACTTCCATTCATCGGCATCCTCGCGCTGGTGATGGCCTTGGTTTGGTATGCCTGCTTTCACTTGGCAAGAACCGACGCAGCCCAACCGTTGAGCTTCGCGTTCGGCGGCGAAGCTGACACCGTAGCCTATGCGCGCACGCTGTCCGATGGTGCCGTTTTGGCCCTTATCGCGAGCCTGGGACTGGCCAGCCTTGGACATGAAACCACCCCAGAGTTGGTTCAGCTATTCGCAGCCTCTCTTTGGCTTTATGCACTGGCCTGTGCTCCGTTTCGCAAAGGCAAAGCGCAATGGGGCGCCGCCACCGCACTCGTAATCCTCGCCTTAAGCGGGGCAGCACAGTTCGCCCTCGTTCTCGGCATTGGCGGGTTGCTCGTCTGCCAGTTTTCAAGTTTCGCGGGGGCGCGCCAATTGCGCATTGGGCTGGCCGTGGGCCTTGCCTTGGTGCTGCTGCTAGCGCAAACACTCAACCTTTGGCAATGGCGCGTCGTTTCGCCCGATCCGGGCAGCTTGGTTCGCTTACTCGCCTGGTTCACATGGCCAACTGCAGCAATGGCGGCTTGGACACTCTGGCGCTGGCGTGCCTACCTCACCAACCGCCACGTCAGTACGCCACTGACTCTGGCTCTTCTTTCCTTGGGCAGTTGCATCGCAATGGGTGGGCACGAACGTGCATTGCTTTTGGCTTTGCCGGCCCTCGCCGTCCTGGCCAGCTTTGCGCTCCCCACCATGAACCGAAGCCTTTCGGCGATGGTCGATTGGTTCTCGGTGTTTGCCTTCAGCCTACTCGCTGTCTTCGTATGGCTTTACTACCTCGCCATTCAAACAGCGTGGCTACCGCGACTAAGTGCCAACGTCCTGAGGTTGTCGCCTGAGTTTTCTGCGCCCTTTGACCCCTTCGCCTTGCTGCTGGGGATTGCCGGCACCGTCGCCTGGGTGTTGCTTGTGCGATGGCGTACCAGTCGACAAAGAAGCGCGCTCTGGCGCAGTCTCGTTCTCCCAGCTGGGGGCACCGTCGTCATTTGGTTGCTGTTGATGACCCTTTGGCTGCCCCCGATCAATCACATCTTCAGTCACCAAGGCCTACTCGGCACATTCAAGACGGTACTGCCAGAGCAAAGCACGGAATGCATTGCGGCCCCCAACCAAAACCTCTCACTGGTGGCAACCCTTGAGGCCCAAGGCGGTTGGCGGGTTCGCGCAGACCTGCCCTTGAGCAAAACCCCGTGCAACTGGGCGGTGCGAGTTGTCAGTGCAAAGCAAATTGATGAGCCGATTCCCGACGGGTGGGCGCTGAAAGCGACGGTCATCCGTCAACCAGAGCGCAATCGGCGCTATCAAGTCCTGCTCCGGATAAATTGATTCAGGTGCCGCGCGCCAAAAGTGCTGGCGCGGCCTCGTCACCCAGGGCGCTGTCACTCACAGAGCCACCCCGTACGCGCAACGCAGGCCAAACGAGGGTGAAGCAAGACCCTGTCCCCAGCTCGCTTTCAATCAGCAACTGCCCACCGTGCCGCTGCGCAATGTGCTTAACGATGGACAACCCAAGGCCCGTGCCGCCGGTCTCTCGAGAGCGACTTCCATCCACACGGTAGAAACGCTCTGTTAGCCGTGGCAAATGCTCAGCGGCAATGCCTGCCCCGGTATCGCGCACACTGATCGAGAGGTCCGCCTGAGCATCCAGTCGCCAGTCGATCTCAACGCTACCGTTTGGCGGCGTGTAGCGAATGGCATTGCTCACCAAGTTCGCTATCGCGCTGTGTAGTTCTGACTCAGAGCTGGCCACGTCTAAACCACTGAGTCCTGGCCAACGGAGCTGATGAAGCCCTCCCGACAGAGCAACACTTTCGTTGCGCACACGCTCAAAAACAGCATCCAGTGAGAACCAAAGGTCAGCGCTTGGGCGCGGACTTCCCTCCAGCCTGGCCAGCGTCAACAAATCATCCACCAGGGCTTGCATCCGATGCGCCTGCTGGTGCATCAACTCCAGTGCCCGGGCACGCTCCGTCTCGTTCAAGGGCAAGGTCCTCATGCTCTCGACAAACCCCGACAAGGCGGCCAATGGGGTTCGAATTTCATGAGAAGCGTTAGCAACGAAGTCTCGGCGCATGGCCTCCGCTCGCTCCCGCTCGCTGACGTCCTGGCTCAGCAACAGGAGAGCTCCTTCGCCGTAGCGACGAACCGTGATGGACAGCGTCCGCCCGTCGTGGAGTACCAACTGCAAAGGCTGCGCAAAAACACGCCCCTGCAGGTAGGCCACAAAAGCGGGTTGACGCACCAGATTGGTTACCCGCTGAGCCAGGTCGCGTTGGAGGTGCAAACCGAAGTGGTCGGCAGCAGGCGCATTGAGCCAAACGATCGCCTCGCGCTCATTCAAGAGCATGACCCCATTGGGAGATGCCTCAATGGCGGAGAGGAACTCCTGCCGACGCTGGCGCTCTACAGCCAACTCACGTTGCCCGGCATCGAGCAGTCGCTCTACGCGGTAGGCCAAGTCCCCCCATCCGCCCTCGACCAAGGGGGCAGGCATTGCCAAGGGCGCGCGCAGCCAGACCATCAACCGGCGCAAGCGCAAGCCCTCCATCAATACCATGCCCGATCCGAGAACGAGCATGGCCAACAGGACCGCCAACTCGGAATTCGCACTGACCCATGGAATACCGAGGGAGACGGCAAATACCAAAAGAATCAGAGCCGCCCATGCAAAAGCGCGGCGTGCGGACACCTTGATCAGCCCGCCTGCACGGCAGCAACCAAACGCTCGGCGCTCGAGCGCGCCAAAGCAGGTTCAGCCGCCTCGACCATGACGCGCAACAAGGGCTCGGTACCCGAGGCACGTATCAACACACGGCCGCGGCCGGCGAGCTCCGCTTCGACTTCCTTTTTCGCCTTCGCCAGGTGAGCGTTCGTCTTCCAATCCTGCTCCGGACGCAACCTCACATTGATCAAGGTCTGGGGAAATAGCTTGACCTCACTCAATTGCTCAGCCAGCGACCGTCCGGTGCGCACCACCGACTGCAGCACCATCAGTGCACTGACGATGCCGTCTCCTGTCGTGTGCTTATCCAGCGCAAGCAAATGGCCTGATCCCTCGCCCCCCAGTTGCCAACCCCGCGCCACAAGCTCTTCCAGCACGTAGCGGTCGCCCACCTTGGCGCGCACAAAAGCAACTCCTTGTCGTTGAAACGCCAGCTCAACAGCCATGTTGGTCATCAAAGTTCCAACTGCACCCGGCACGGCAAGCCCCTGCGCGAGGCGGTCCTGCACCATCAGGTAGAGCAACTCGTCGCCGTTGTAGAGCCGACCATCGGCGTCGATCAATTGAAGCCGGTCAGCGTCACCATCCAGCGCAACGCCGTAATGTGCGCCGTGCTCGCGAACCGCCTTCTGAAGCGCTTCAGGCGCGGTCGCACCCACTCCATCATTGATGTTGAAGCCGTCAGGGCTGCAACCTATGGAGACCACCTCAGCGCCTAGTTCGTGAAACACATCCGGAGCAACGTGATACGCCGCGCCATGCGCCCCGTCTACGACAACCTTGAGCCCCTTCAGGCTGAGGTCAGCGCCAAAGCAAGACTTACAGAACTCGATATACCGCCCTCGCGCGTCGGCGAGTTTTCGCGCTTTGCCAAGTTGCCGGCTTTCGACATATGCGGGGGCCTGGGTCAAAGCAGCTTCAACATCCAGCTCCCAGGCATCAGGAAGCTTCTCGCCCCGCGCCGAGAAGAACTTAATGCCGTTGTCTTGAAAGGCGTTGTGGCTGGCACTGATCACGACACCCAGGCTAAGCCGCAAGGCGCGCGTCAAGTAAGCAACGCCGGGCGTCGGCAGGGGCCCAGTCAGCAACACATCCACACCAACGGACACCAATCCGGCCTCCATTGCCGACTCGAGCATGTAGCCGGATATGCGCGTGTCTTTGCCGATGACCACCGTTGGGCGCTGCTGGGTGCGCTTCAGGACGCTGCCAACAGCTTGACCCAAACGCATTGCGAAGTCAGCTGTGATGGGTGCCACACCCACGGTGCCACGAATGCCATCGGTGCCAAAGAACTGTCGACTCATCAGAAACGTCCTGTTTTGCGAAATCAGATTTCGCCATTCTCGACCACAGGTGCTGTCATGGCACCCCAAGTTCGCAATGCTTGCACGGTGGCCGCAACGTCATGCACACGCAGCAAACGCGCTCCAGCTTTCACTGCGACCAGCGCTGCAGCCAGGCTGGCTGGAAGGCGATCTGCAACAGGCACGCCCGTGATCCAAGCCAAGCTCGACTTGCGGGACCACCCCGCAAGCCAAGGTCGCGCCGGTAGCTGCGCCTCTAGCGCGAGTTGCACCGCCATGTTTTGCCTTGCCGTCTTCGCAAACCCAAAACCTGGATCCAGAACAATGCGCGCCTCATCCACGCCAAGTGCGATGAGCGCTTCGGTTCGTTGCCTCAGGAAGCCCAACACCTCTGCGCCGACGTCGGCGTAATCGGTCAGCTGCTGCATCTGCGCCGGCTCGCCGCGCGTGTGCATCAAGCAAACGCCAGCATTTGAATGCGCTGCAATGAGCGCCAATGCGCCTGGCGCACGGAGCGCCTGAACGTCGTTGATGACGTCGACCCCCATTGCCAGGGCTCGCGACATGACCTCCGTCTTGCAGGTATCCACCGACACCGGCACACCAAGACGCAAAACCTCCCGCAGAACCGGAGCGAGCCTCTGCCACTCGTCAGTTGTCGAAACACGGGCAGCCCCGGGTCGGCTCGACTCCGCACCGAGGTCAAGCAGGTCAGCACCTTCCCGCAGCAATTGCTCAGCGTGGCGTATGGCAGAGCCAGCATCTGACCAGCGACCGCCATCCGCAAAGGAATCCGGCGTGAGGTTGACGATACCCATGACCCTGGGCTGGGACAGATCGATTTGAAATCGTGTGGTGGTCCAGCGCATGACAGAAATGAAAACGGAGCCCTGAGGCCCCGTTTGTAAGTGATCCAGTGTGTCGATCAGACCGCCGCTGTCGCGCTGTCTCCGGTCACAGGAGCTGGTGTTCCTCCGCCATCACTACCGCCGCCGGTGCTGCTAGGCGTCTCCTTGGGCGGACGCGGCGGGCGGCCTTGCATGATGTCTTCCACCTGCTCAGCGTCAATGGTTTCCCACTCCAAAAGCGCCTTGGCCATGGCGTGCATCTTGTCGCTGTGCTCTTCAATCAATTGCCGGGCACGTGAGTACTGCGCATCGATGATGCTGCGCACCTCCGCATCGACCTTGCGCATCGTCTCTTCGGAAATGCTCTTCGTCTGGGTGACCGAGCGGCCAAGGAACACCTCGCCCTCGTTCTCGGCATAGACCATGGGGCCGAGACTGTCCGTCATGCCGTAACGCATCACCATGTCGCGGGCAATTTGTGTGGCGCGCTCAAAGTCATTGCTGGCGCCGGTGGTCATTTGATTCATGAACACCTCTTCAGCAATGCGCCCGCCAAACAGCATCGCAAT
Source organism: Burkholderiales bacterium (assembly GCA_046317675.1). Lineage (GTDB taxonomy): Bacteria > Pseudomonadota > Gammaproteobacteria > Burkholderiales > Burkholderiaceae_C > Inhella. The sequence goes on along the minus strand of JBKCVH010000360.1, from coordinate 6,865 downwards.
CATGCTGAGCATGCGGATCTTGTCGGTGCTGTAGCGATCCTTTTCGGGCAAGCTCACGGTCACGCCAAGGGCGCGGCCACGCGGAATGATGGTGACTTTGTGAACCGGATCCAGCTTGGGAAGCAGCTTGCCGATCAAGGCATGGCCCGACTCGTGATAAGCGGTATTGGTGCGCTCTTCCTCATCCATCACCATGGACTTGCGCTCAGCGCCCATCATGATCTTGTCCTTCGCGCGCTCGAAATCGATCATCTCTACTGTGCGGCCGTTCCGCCGAGCGGCAAACAAGGCGGCTTCATTGACCAAGTTGGCCAAGTCGGCACCGGAGAACCCTGGCGTGCCGCGGGCGAGCACCTCAGCCTTCACATCGGAGCCAATCGGCACCTTGCGCATGTGAACGTTCAGGATTTGCTCGCGACCACGAATGTCAGGCAGGGTTACGTAAACCTGGCGGTCAAAGCGTCCTGGGCGCAGCAAGGCAGGGTCCAGAATGTCCGGGCGGTTGGTGGCCGCAATGACGATGACACCTAGATTGGTCTCAAAGCCATCCATCTCCACCAGCATCTGGTTCAGGGTTTGCTCGCGCTCGTCGTTGCCACCCCCCAAGCCGGCGCCACGATGGCGACCGACCGCGTCAATTTCGTCGATGAAGATGATGCAAGGTGCGTTCTTCTTGGCTTGCTCGAACATATCGCGCACCCGTGAGGCGCCGACACCCACAAACATCTCAACAAAGTCTGATCCAGAAATGGTGAAAAAGGGCACCTTGGCTTCGCCAGCGATAGCCTTCGCGAGCAAGGTTTTGCCGGTTCCCGGAGGACCGACCAACAAAACACCGCGCGGGATACGCCCACCGAGCTTCTGAAACTTTTGCGGGTCCTTCAGGAAGTCAACCAACTCCTTAACTTCCTCCTTGGCCTCGTCACAGCCCGCCACATCGGCAAACGTTGTGCTGTTGTTGTTCTCGTCCAGCATGCGTGCCTTGCTCTTACCGAAGCTGAAGGCACCACCTTTTCCGCCGCCCTGCATCTGGCGCATGAAGTACACCCAAACGCCGATGAGAAGCAACATGGGGCCCCAGCTGACAAGGATGCTCATCAACAAGGACGGCTCTTCGCGCTGCTTCACTTCAAACTTGACGTTGTTACGAAGCAGATCGCCGGTCAGGCCACGATCCAAAAAGGTGCCGACCGTGCGGATTTGCGTACCGTCACTGCGCTGCGCGGTGATCTCCACGCTGCCAGGACCCTCTTGAATCTTGACGTTGCTGACACGACCAGCGTTCACATCGGCCAAAAAATCAGAGTAGCCGACAGTGTCAGAGCGCGCTGCTGCTTTGTCGAACTGCTTGAAGACCGTGAACATGACGAGCAGGATTACTGCCCAAACGGCGATCTTCGAAAACCAAGGGTTGTTCACGGGGTTCCTTCCTCATCCTGCCCATTAGGAGTTTGGGCTCGGTACAGCGGTGCAAGTGTGGGCGATTCTAGGGAGTTCAAGGGGGTAACTTGCCACCACTCTTCAATCGCCGCCCAACCAGAAAGGTCTCAGACGACTTGGGCCGACTCGCTTTTGGCTTGATGGGTTTAACAAGGTGGAAGTGCTTTTTGAAGTGATCCACCAATTGGCTGTATCCGCTGCCATGAAACACCTTGCAAACCACGCTCCCGCTGGGCTTCATGTGGGTCTGCGCGAATTCAATGGCCAATTCGACCAAATGTTCAACGCGAGCCGCGTCGACGTTCTCAACGCCAGAGAGGTTCGGCGCCATGTCAGACACCACCAAATCCACGGCCGCACCACCCAGCATGTCCGCCAATTGCTGCGCTACGGCTGCTTCTCGAAAGTCACCTTTCAAGGTTTCCACGCCTTCGATGGGCTCAAGGTCGATCAGATCGAGCGCCAAGATGCGCCCTTGCAACTCACCCACCGCAGCACCGCCCTGCCCCGCCACACGAGGCGCAAAGCGACGGCGCAGGTATTGGCTCCAAGCTCCGGGTGCAGCCCCCAAGTCAACCACGATCTGCCCTGGCTTGATTAGCCCCAATTGCTCATCGATCTCTTTGAGTTTGTAGGCCGCACGCGATCGATACCCCTCGCGCTGTGCCAATTTCACATAGGTATCGTGGACATGCTCATTGAGCCATGCCTTGTTGACTTTCTTACTCTTGGTGTCGGTCTTCATGAGGCAACGATAATCCTGGCATGACTGCACTGATCCTGAATAGCGCCCAGCGCCGTGACCTGCGCGCGCAGGCCCATCACCTTGATCCGGTGGTGATGATTGGTGGCGACGGCTTGACGGCTGCTGTGACCAAAGAAACTGATGCCGCTCTGAAAGCGCATGGGCTTATCAAGGTGCGCGCCGCCATTGAAGACCGCGCCGCCCGTGACGCCGCTTTTGTTGAGCTGTGCCATGCCTTGGGGGCGGCCCCGGTGCAGCACATCGGAAAGCTCTTCATCATTTGGCGCCCGATTCCCGAAAAAGTGGCCGAGCGCTCTGAGGATGCTAAGCCGGGCCCGCGTATGGTCAAAATTCTTAAGGCGGCCAAGAGCAAGAACCATCGCCCTCAGGTCGTCCAAGTGAAATTGCTGGGCAACCAACGCATCACGGCTGGCGGCATCGTCAAGCGCGCGAAGCCGAAACAGCAAAGCACGAAGAAAAGCTGAGCCAGGCCAAGGCCAAAACACAGGCGGTTTTGGCGGCGAAAGCGGCCATGGAAAGCCCGTGCAGAAGCGCAAAACTTCCCTGACCAGCTTTTGCCGCCTGGAGCAAGGGCTGCAAAGCGTCGTAGCCGGCTACGGTCAAAAAGAGGATGGCAACCGGGAGTAGCAGCAGCCTCGTGAATCTGATGCGCCCCGGATTGCCCTGGCGCTGTAGGCGCTGCTCCATCAAAAGAGTCAACAAGGCCAGTCCCAGGCTGATGCGTGCATCAATGAGGAACAAACGTGCAACGTAGGCGCCCGCATCGGGCCGCGTGAGGGTCGCGAAGGCGTTCGGCGCGGCCAAGAGGGCGACTGTCAACAACTGACCCGCCCAAAGCAAGCAAATCCAAACGCGGGCTTTAAACGTAGCGCACCTCAACAACTTCGTAACTGCGCTGACCACCTGGCGCGAAGACCACGGCCACATCGCCTGCCTCCTTACCAATCAAGGCGCGCGCGATGGGCGAACTGATGGAGATGCGGCCAAACTTCAAGTCCGCCTCGTCCTCGCCCACGATTTGGTAGGTCACTTCGTTTCCACTGTCCTCGTCGGAAAGATCGACCGTGGCTCCGAAGACAACACGGCCAGCTGCATCCAAGGAACTCGGGTCAATGATCTGCGCAGCAGCCAATTTCCCTTCGAGCTCCTGGATGCGCCCCTCGATGAATCCCTGCTTGTCTTTGGCCGCTTCGTACTCAGCGTTCTCGCTCAAGTCGCCTTGGGCGCGCGCCTCGGAGATCGCCTGAATCACGGCGTGGCGCTCCACGGTCTTGAGACGGTGAAGTTCTTCGCGCAGAAGCTCAGCACCGCGCTTCGTCAGGGGGATGGTGGTCATGGTTGTGGTCGTCTCAAAAGCAAGCCGCCGCTCCGGCAAGAACCGGCAGCGGCGGCGATAACAGATACCCGATTTTAGGCGAGCTCGGCGTGCAGCTCTTGCAGTGAGCGCACCGTAAGGCCATCTTGATGCTTCATACCCTCCACAGCAGCCTCACAGCCCGCCATCGTCGTGTAGTAGGTAACGCGAGCTGCAAGCGCTGCCTGACGGATGTAGCGGCTGTCAGCAATGGCTGTACGGGTCTCATCCACCGTGGTGAAAACCAGCTGGATCTCGCCACCCTTGATTGCATCGGCGATATTGGGCCGGCCTTCCTTGATCTTGTTCATGCGGCGAACCGGCACACCAACCGCCTCAATGGCATCCGCAGTGCCTCGGGTCGCAATGACGCCGAAGCCAAGGGCATGCAGGTCTTTGGCGAGCGCGACAGCTCGGGCTTTGTCGCCATTCTTCACGGTGATCAAAACATTCCCAGAGCGCGGCAAACGCGAACCGGCGCCGATCTGACTTTTGAGCATGGCCTCACCGAAAGTCTTGGCTGCCCCCATGACTTCACCCGTTGAACGCATCTCGGGGCTAAGGATGGGGTCAACGCCCGGAAACTTGTTGAACGGGAACACAGCCTCTTTGACACTGAAGTAAGGCGGCGTGATCTCGCGGGGAACTCCCCCACCAAGGCCCTTTTGATCTTTCAACTTCACGCCAGCCATGCAGCGCGCGGCGATCTTGGCCAATTGCTGACCAGTGGCCTTCGAGACGAAAGGTACCGTCCGTGAAGCACGCGGATTCACTTCGAGCACATAAACGGTGCAGGCATCGAGTCCGCCAGTGACATCTCCCTGCACGGCGAACTGAACGTTCATCAGTCCGACGACTTTGAGCGCTTTGGCCATTGCCGCCGTTTGCCGGCGCAACTCTTCCTTCAAAGGCTCGCTGAGCGTGTAAGGCGGCAGAGAACAAGCCGAGTCTCCACTATGAATACCGGCGGCTTCGATGTGCTCCATGATGCCGCCGATGAGGGTGTCTTCCCCATCGGCAATGCAATCGACATCGACCTCGACGGCGTCCTCCAAGAATCGATCAAGCAAAACAGGAGATTTGTCAGAGACCCTAACAGCCTCACGCATGTAGCGCTCGAGATCCTTGTCGCCGTGCACGATCTCCATCGCTCGGCCGCCGAGAACATAGCTAGGGCGGACGACCAACGGGTAACCAATCTCGTTCGCCAATTGCAGGGCTGCTTCTTCAGTCCGCGCCGTACGGTTGGGCGGCTGCTTCAGGCCCAGGGCATGCAGCAATTGCTGAAACCGCTCCCGGTCTTCGGCCATATCGATGCTATCTGGACTGGTGCCGATGATGGGCACGCCGGCGCGCTCTAGGTCGAGGGCGAGTTTGAGGGGCGTTTGCCCGCCGTACTGAACGATGACGCCAACCGGCTTCTCTTTGTCAACGATTTCCAGGACATCTTCCAAAGTCACCGGCTCAAAGTAGAGGCGATCGCTGGTGTCGTAGTCGGTGGATACGGTTTCGGGGTTGCAATTGACCATGATGGTCTCGTAACCGTCTTCGCGCATCGCCATCGCGGCATGGACGCAGCAATAGTCGAACTCGATCCCTTGCCCGATCCGGTTCGGTCCACCGCCCAGCACCATGATCTTCTTCTTGGTGGTCGGCTCGGCCTCACACTCTTCGTCGTAAGTGGAGTAGAGATAGGCCGTCTCGGTTGCAAACTCGGCTGCGCAAGTGTCTACGCGCTTGTAGACGGGCCGCAGCTTCAATTCATGGCGACGGGCGCGCACGGCATGCTGATTCGTACCCAAGAGCGCAGCCAAGCGACGGTCGCTGAAGCCCATCTGCTTGTAGGCACGCAACTCGGGCTCGTCAAGGCTGACCAAAGTGCGCCCTAGCAATCGTTGCTCGGCTTCCACGATCTCGGCGATCTCGCGCAAGAACCAGGGGTCGATGGAGGTTTCGCGCTGAATCTGCTCGAAAGGAATGCCAACGCGAAATGCATCGGCCAAATACAAGATTCGGTCGGGCTTGGCTTCGCCGATCTGCTCAATGATTTCTTCGCGATCGGTGCTTTTGGGCGTGAGTCCGTCAATGCCGGTTTCCAAACCACGCAGTGCCTTCTGGAAGCTCTCTTGGAAGCTGCGACCCATCGCCATCACTTCACCCACCGACTTCATCTGCGTGGTGAGGCGCTGATCGGCCATCGGGAACTTCTCGAAGGCGAAGCGTGGAATCTTTGTGACCACGTAGTCGATGCTGGGCTCGAAACTGGCCGGCGTCGCGCCACCCGTGATGTCGTTCTTCAATTCGTCCAGGGTGTACCCGACCGACAGCTTGGCAGCAATCTTCGCAATGGGAAAGCCCGTCGCCTTTGAAGCCAGCGCCGACGAGCGAGAAACCCGAGGGTTCATTTCAATCACGATCATTCGGCCGTTGACCGGATTGATCGAGAACTGGACATTTGAACCGCCGGTATCGACTCCGATTTCGCGCAAGATGGCGATGGAGGCATTGCGCAGGCTCTGATACTCCTTGTCGGTCAGCGTTTGCGCAGGCGCCACCGTGATGCTGTCGCCCGTGTGAATGCCCATCGGATCCAAGTTCTCGATCGAGCAAACAATGATGCAGTTGTCGGCTCGGTCACGGACGACTTCCATCTCGTACTCTTTCCATCCGAGCAAGCTCTCCTCGATGAGCAACTCTTTCGTCGGACTCAGATCCAGACCCCGTTTGCAAATTTCTTCGAACTCTTCGGGGTTGTAGGCAATACCGCCACCGCTGCCGCCCAGCGTGAAACTAGGCCGAATCACCATGGGGAAGGCGTTGCCCCCTACCTCGACCTGGATACGGCGCTGCACAGCCCACGCTTCATCCATGGAGTGGGCAATGCCGCTCCGCGCCGAGTCAAGGCCGATTTTGGTCATTGCTTCCTTGAACTTCTGACGGTCCTCGGCCTTCTCGATGGCGTGTTCATTCGCGCCAATCATTTCCACGCCGTACTTCGCCAGCACGCCTTCACGATGCAAGTCCAGGGCGCAATTCAGCGCGGTCTGGCCACCCATCGTCGGCAACACAGCATCGGGGCGCTCTTTGGCGATGATCTTTTCGACCACCTGCCAAGTGATCGGCTCGATGTAGGTGACATCGGCCATTTCCGGATCGGTCATGATCGTGGCCGGGTTGGAGTTCACCAGCACGACCTCGTAGCCCTCCTCCCGGAGCGCCTTGCAGGCCTGGGTCCCCGAATAGTCGAACTCGCAGGCCTGGCCAATCACGATGGGACCAGCGCCAATGATCATGATCTTCTTGAT
>JBKCVH010000359.1:0-3889 GCA_046317675.1 Burkholderiales bacterium | reverse complement strand
CGCAAGTTGACCTTTGTGGATGGTGAGTCCATCGTTGACCTGCAACTCGCCTACGAGTTCCAGAGCGGTTTTGCTAAGGGCCTGTCCATCAACTTCGCCGCTCAGAACCTGGGCAACGAAGAGTTCAAGCGTTATGTACCCGAGGCCGACGGCTCTAAGCGCATTGTCGAAACCGTCAAGTACGGCAAGACTTACTTGCTAGGCGCGAGCTACAAGTTCTAATCTCGCCTTGAGAAATCGACCGCGCGAGCGGTCGATCTGAAAGTTCAAAGCCCTGGCATTTCAACGATGCTCAGGGCTTTTCAGTGTTTGGAGCAGTGCCAATGCAATTGATGAACTTGAGCAAAGTCGTAATCGTGGGTGGCGGCACGGCAGGCTGGATGACGGCTGCTGCGCTGTCGCAGGTCCTAAAGCCACCGTACAGCATTCATTTGATCGAATCGGACGAGATCGGCATCGTGGGAGTTGGGGAGGCGACGATTCCCATGATTCGCCGGTTCAACAATCTCGTAGGTATCGACGAGCAGGAGTTCATGCGCGAAACGCAGGGAACTTTCAAGCTCGGTATCGAGTTTGTGAATTGGGGTCGCCTGGGCGATCGCTACATGCACGGCTTCGGTCGCATCGGGCAGGACCTGTGGCCGGTGGGCTTTGAGCAGTACTGGCTGCGCATGCGCGCTAAGGGAATGGCCGAACCCCTTGAGGCGTATTCGATCACGCGCATGGCGTCGAAGGCCAACAAGTTCATGCCACCTAGTTCTGAGGTACCAGACAGTCCACTCAATGACATCGCGTACGCGTATCACTTTGATGCGGGCCTTTACGCGCGATACCTGCGGCGGATTTGCGAAGCCCGAGGCGTTCTTCGGGTGGAGGGCAAGATCGTTAAGGTGGAGCAAGAGGACGGCAGTGGACATGTCCGTAGCCTGAAGTTGGCCAATGGCAAGCAGGTGGACGGTGAGTTGTTCATCGACTGCTCTGGCATGCGGGGCGTGCTGATTGAGCAGACCCTTGAAACGGGGTTTGAGGATTGGACCCATTGGCTCCCGTGCGACCGCGCTCTCGCTGTGCCGTGTGAGTCGGTCAGTCCTTTGCTGCCCTTTACTCGATCTACCGCGCACAGCGCCGGCTGGCAGTGGCGCATTCCGCTTCAGCATCGGATCGGAAACGGACATGTTTACAGCAGTCGATACCTGTCAGATGACGAAGCTGCCGCCACCCTCTTGGCTCATCTGGACGGACGGCCTATGGCTGAGCCGAGGCTCATCAAGTTCACCACTGGAATGCGAAAGGCGGCATGGTCCAAGAACGTCGTGGCGGTCGGCCTTTCCAGTGGATTCCTTGAGCCCCTTGAGTCCACTAGCATTCACTTGATTCAGGCTGCGATCTCCAAGCTGATCGAGTTCTTTCCACACAAGGGCTTCGACCCCGTGGATGTCGCGGAGTTCAATCGGCAGAACCGCTTCCATTACGAACGCATCCGTGACTTCATCATCCTGCACTACCACTTGAACCAGCGCGAGGACAGTGCGTTCTGGCGCGATTGCGCTCAGATGTCCAGTCCGGAAACCCTGCAGCACAAGATCAACCTCTACAAGGCGTCAGGTCGCTTACTGCGTGTGGACAACGAGTTGTTCACAGAGGTCGGCTGGCTGCAAGTGATGGAAGGCCAGAATCTTCAAGCCAAAGATTGGCAGGCTTTGGCGAACCAGCAGGACGAAGAAGAAACAGCCGCCTACCTGAAGGGCGTCGCCTCTGTCATTGCCTCCTGTGTCAGCGCCATGCCGACACATGAGGCCTATATTGCGGCGCATTGCAAGGCCCAATGATGGAAGTATTCAACTTGAAGCACCTCAAGAAGCACATCATGCAATGCTCCCCAAGGCACCAAACTCACGCCCCCGGACCCCGCGCCATGGCTTTTTTTGCCCTCAGTCTGTTGGGCGCCACTGCACTAGCGCTTGCTCCGGGCGCCGTGAGAGCCAAGGACGCAGCCGAAGTGGTCCGTCAGATTGAGTCCAAGAACTGTGCCGGTGCAGCGCAGCAACTGAATGAAGCATTGGCAAACCCTAGCCCCGAAGTTTTGGTGCTTGCCGGCTCGATGTTTGAGAACGGCATCTGCCTTAAGCAAAGCACAGAACGAGCTGCCCGCATGTATTTGCGAGTCGCGGACGCACCTGGTGTGGGTTCGAGGCTTGCGGCGCTTTACGCATCCAAAGCTGCAAAAGGAAGCGAGGCATTGGCTGTGTGGTGGGGCCAGCGTGTTGGGCTGCCACTTCCTGAAGTTTGTGGTGTCGACCCTCAGGTGTTGGGTGATCCAGATGCCTATGCGCGTCAGGTTCAGGCTTGGCCGGCAGGTCGCCTCGCCCAATGCGCCTACGTTGCCGGTGTGCTGGGCGCGATCGATGCGGAGTTCGTGCGCACCGCGTATGGCGACGTGCAAAGCAAGGGCATTGATGTCTTGTTCGACGTCGCCCGTGGACAGGTCTTGGTTGCTGCAGCCCCTGAAGGCGGCGAAGGCGTGGAGGCGGGTGTTGGAACTGGCAACAACCGGAGCTCTGCACCCGGCTTCCAACGGCATCCTGAGTGGATTCAGCCCGATCGCTTTGCTATCCAGCGACAGGCTGAAGTGCAAGCGTTGGCCGTTCGCGTGTCTCAGGTGAGCAAGATCGCTACGGCGCGGGTGGCACGTCCAGACGGTGAATTGCCAGCTTGGAGAATCACCTGGCATATTCAGGCGGAACGCAGTTCACTGCTTCCGCCACGCTAGCGAAGTGCGTCTTCTCATAACAGGACTCTCTGGCACTCTAGGGCCAGTCGTGGCTTGTATTGCTCGGCAACAGGGCCACACCGTTCTAGGCTGGGACCATCGCGCCTTTGGCTTCCGTGATGCACGGGCGTTCGATGCCATGCGACCTGAAGCTGTACTTCATTTGGCCATGGCCAGTTCGGATGCTTCCGCTGCCTTGGCGGTGTTGGCAGCTGAGCGAGGCCTGCCGTTTGCGGTGACGAGCACCGCCATGGTGTTTCACCATGAGCCAAATGGCCCGCATCAAGTCAGCGACACGCGCACCGCTAAAGACGACTACGGACTGAGCAAGATCGCCGTGGAGGATGCCGTGCTTGCAGCACACCCCGCCGCCAGCGTGGTTCGCATCGGCTGGCAGATTGACCCGCAAGCCACCGGCAACAACATGCTGGCAGCTTTGGACCGCTGGCAGGTGGAGCAAGGCGAAGTGGCCGCAAGTAGCGCCTGGGTGCCGGCTGGTTCTTTCATGAGCGACACCGCCAGCGCGCTGCTCGGCTTGATCGACCGCCCTGGCGTTCACCATGTGGACAGCAATGCGGTCGATGCTTGGCCTTTTGACCGTCTGGTGCACGCCTTGTCGCGGCGCTTTGGGCGCAGCCAGTGGCGCATTCAAAGCCATACCGACTACCGGCACGACCAGCGCTTGGTCGGCGGCGAGGGGTTGGTGCCAGGGCTTGCGCAGCTTCTGGGGTAGGCTCCCGGTCATGGGATTGCGCGGCTACCTACTGCTGGTTCTTGCTTTGGTCTGCGGACTCGGTGCGCCGCTGCGCGCGCTGGCGGACCTGCCGGCAGCCCCCAAGCCGGTGCACGCGCATAGCACTGCCATGCCCTGCCACGACGCTTTGGAGTTGGCCGCAGTTGAGGCGGTTCAGGCAGAGCCCGCTCCGTGCCCGCACTGCATAGAAGGCTTGGCTTGTGGCCAATGCAGCCATTGCTGGCTCTTTGTGCACCCTGTGTTGCTGAGCGAGCTGGCATCGACTTCGCGGGCGGAAGGGCATGGTCCTTGGTTCGCTACGCTTTCGGGCACACCGGCCGTGTTGCCTCAAGCCGTACCCACGCCGCCCCCTAGAGCCTTCGCTG
>JBKCVH010000358.1:0-4345 GCA_046317675.1 Burkholderiales bacterium | reverse complement strand
AAGAATTTCGCCCCTTGTTCATGGGGCGGGCAAGCCAGTAGGTGAGCCGTCATATTCGAGCCCTAGCATCCCGACGTGTTCTCAACGAAGCGGCGGAATGACGAACCTGGACACCCACACCGAAATCCGTGACGATGGCCTGCGCTTCGAGGCCAAAGTCAATGGCTCCCCTTTCTTCGGCAGCGGCAACATGCGCAGCTGCTTCAAATGCGGCAAGCATCGCTTGCCGGCCAGCTTGAAGAGCATGAAGGTTTTGGGGCGGAACGAGCGGGTGTGCGCACCCGGCTGCGGGCCGCGCTAGTTAGCGCGAGTCGCGCCGAGGGGGCCGAGCATCGCGCTGCGGCTTGTCACGGCGCGGTTGTTCATTGCGACGCACAGCACCACCCGGGCGGCGGTTGTCTCGGTCGGCCGCGGGTCTCTCGGGTGCGGCGCTGCGCTCCACGCGCGCTTGTTCCAGCAGCGCATCAAGCTGAGCCTCTTCGACGCCCTTGAGGGCGCAGAAGTTAGGGCGGCTCAGGCGAGTGGTTTCAAAGTCGCGGAGCAGGTCCAAACGCCAGCGCCGGGCCGTTTCAATTTCTTGATCACGAACGCGAACTCGCTCGCGCCGCTCGGCGAGCAACTTCTTGGCGGCCTCGCGGTGCTCGGGACTCAACTCACCTGCCGGCTGTCCATCCAAGTCAAAGCGGGTTTCGCTTTTGGTCAGCGCAATCAGGTAGCTGGTGCTGGCGGTATGGCGCGCCAAGAAGCCAGATAGAGCCTTCTTGGCAAAGCGGCCTGGCACGCGCGCCTCAATGGCCTGCTGGACCTTGAGCTGAATGGGCCGAGGGCCCCCGGCAAAAAGCGCAGGAAACAACTGCTTGAGCAATGCACCTGCAGCCTGTGGCTCACGGATGATGTCGACCGCGACGGGCGGGCTGCTGGTGTTGTTCGGGGTTTCCGGGACGTCGGTCTCACTCATATTCAGGCTTTAAAACGAAGAGGCGCCGGGTGCGCCTCTGAACCTCATTATCGGCATGCTCGAAAAACTTGATGCGCTGTATGACGCGCTGAATGCCGCCATTCCGGGTGCAGTGCCACGCGAGGGTCAGCGCCAGATGCTGCGCGCCATGGGCAAGCAGTTGCAAGACGCACGGTTTGAGCCCGACGGTCCTTTGCGGGTGGCCGTGGTTGAAGCCGGCACGGGTGTGGGGAAGTCACGCGCCTACCTAGCGGCTGGCCTGCTCATGGCCCGCCAAGCGGGGGTCAAGCTGGTGGTTTCCACATCGACGGTAGCCCTGCAAGAGCAGGTCATCTTCAAGGACATCCCCGATCTTGTGCATGCGCTGGAAGACCCGCCCAGTGTGGCGCTATTGAAGGGCCGAGGGCGCTATGCCTGTCCGGTGAAGCTGGACCAAGCCATCAGTGGCGATCAAGAACCCTTGGACCTTGAGGCCGACGCGGACCCGCTGCCTTGGGCCCAGGAGTCAGAGCGCTTTGCCCGACTGCGTTTGCGGCTCAAGAACGGCGCGTGGAATGGCGAGCGCGACACACTTGGACCGGAAGACCTTGCGCTCTGGGGCGCCATTGGCGGCGACCGCGCCTCCTGCACCAGCCGCAGCTGCCCGCAGTTCAACGCCTGCCCGTACTTCGACGCAAAGCGAGCGGCCAGCAAGGCGGATGTATTGGTTGCCAATCACGACCTTGTTCTTTCATCCTTGCGAAGCGACTTCAGTGCGTTGCCCAGCGGAGACCGTGCGATCTACGTTTTCGACGAGGGCCACCACCTCCCGGCGACCGCCCTGGCGCACTTTGCCTGCGAGGCCTCACTGACCGATCGGCGCTGGCTAGCGCGCCTTGAGAAGTCGCTGCTAACAGCCGCCAGCAGCCTCAAGTACACAGGCAAAGGCTTTGAGGGCTGCGCCGCCTTTGTCAACCAAGCCCTTGACGACTTGGTGCGCGGCCTGCTGGAAGCACTGGGACCTGAGGCCCTAGAGCAAACGGGCGAGTTCGCAGCGCCAGCCGCCCCCTACGAGACGCCCAAAGTGAAGCGCATTCGAGCGCCGAATGGTGCGTGGCCCGAGGGCATTGACCCGCTCTGGCTTGCCGTGGCGCAAGCCTGCGAGCGCCTGCATTCGCAAGCGAATGAGTTGTCGCTGTGGCTCCGTGCGCTGCGCCAAGAGGACGAGGATCTGGCACCTCTTGTCGCCCTGCACGTGGCTGAGATCGGCCCGCCCTTCAAGCGCCTGAGTGACTTGCTGGACTTGGCCAAGCTGATGCAGCAACAAGGCAATCCGCCGCCGGCTAAATGGCTGGATTTCGACAGCCAAGGCGGGCTGCTGCGCATCCAAGCCAGCGCCTCGCCCCTGCTGGCCAGCAGCGTGCTGCGCGAACAGCTGTGGAGCCGAATGCGCGCAGTGGTGGTGACCTCGGCCACCTTGCGTGCATTGGGCCGCTTTGACTTCTTCCTGAGGGAAAGCGGCTTGGCCGGACTGGATGGGGTTTCGACCATCACCGTTGACAGCCCTTTCGACTACGCAGCGCAAGGCCGCTTCTTGGTGGCCGAGACGCGAGCCAGTCCGAAGCAGCCAACCGAACACACGCAGGAGGTGGCCCAGCAGTTGCAGCAAGACTTGCTGCAGGTGCAGCACGGCGCGCTCGTGCTGTGCTCCAGCTGGGTTCAGCTTCGCGCCTTGGTGGCGGCGATGCCGAGCGCCTTGCGCCAGTGCTTGCGGGTGCAGGGCGAGGCGCCACGCGAACAGTTGTTGCGCGAGCACCGCGCGGCCGTTGCGGCCGGGGAGCGCGCCATTTTGTTTGGCCTCCAAAGCTTCGGCGAGGGCATGGACCTACCTGGGCAGCAGTGTGAGTGGGTCTTCTTGGCCAAGCTGCCCTTCATGACGCCCGATGACCCTGTGGCCGCCGCGCGCGCCGAATGGCTTGAGGGCCAGGGGCGGAACCCCTTCTTGGAGCTCGTCGTGCCTGCCACGGGAGTGCGCTTGAACCAATGGGCGGGCCGGGGCATTCGAAGCGAAGCAGACCAGGCCACCATCGTTTGCTACGACGCCCGATTGACTCAAACAGCCTTCGGGCGACAGCTTCTGGCGGGCCTTCCACCCTTCCAGCGACTGCTGCGACGCAGTGGCACGACGAACGCTGTGGCTTTGGCTTGACCGATGGTGGTCATGTAATCGCATAATCGCCGGATCAAGTAACCGAGTTACATCTACACCATGACCCGTGCCACCAAAATCGTCGCCACACTCGGCCCCGCCTCTTCGACCCCAGAGATTCTGGAACGAATGATTCGAGCGGGCGTCGATGTGGTTCGCTTGAATTTCAGTCACGGCAAAGCACAAGACCACATCGACCGCGCCACGATGGTGCGTGAAGCAGCTCGGCGAGTTGGGAAAGAGGTCGCGCTGATGGCCGACCTCCAAGGCCCCAAGATCCGCGTCGGCAAGTTCACCGACGGCAAAGTCATGCTGGAGAACGGCGCACGTTTCGTCCTTGATGCCGATCGCACCGAGCCTGGCGACATTGACGCCGTCGGTCTCGACTACAAGGAATTGCCGCGCGACGTGAAGCCGGGCGATTTGTTGCTATTAAATGACGGCCTCATCGTGCTCGTCGTCGAAGCCGTGCGCGGCAGCGCCGTGCACACGGTGGTGAAGGTGGGTGGCGAGCTTTCGAACAACAAGGGCATCAACAAGCAAGGCGGCGGATTGACAGCGCCGGCGCTGACCGGCAAGGACATGGAGGACATCAAGACGGCGATGTCCTTCCAGTGCGAGTACTTGGCCGTGAGCTTCCCCAAGAGCGCGACCGACATGGAGCTGGCGCGCCAACTCGCCAATGTGGCGGGTGAGCCCTACCGCCACAAGCCGGCCTTGATTGCCAAGATCGAGCGCAGTGAAGCCATCCCCTTGCTGGAGTCCATCCTGAAGGCCAGCGACGGCATCATGGTGGCGCGGGGCGACTTGGCCGTCGAAGTTGGCAATGCAGCGGTTCCGGCGCTGCAGAAGATGATGATCAAGATGGCACTTGAGATGGACAAGCTCACCATCACGGCCACTCAAATGATGGAGTCGATGATCGTCAACCCGGTGCCCACGCGCGCTGAGGTGAGCGACGTGGCCAACGCCGTTCTGGACGGCACCGATGCCGTGATGCTGAGCGCCGAAACCGCGGCGGGCAAGTACCCCGTTGAGACGGTCGAGCAAATGGCCAACATCGCCTTTGAAGCCGAGCGCGCGGAGTTCGTGTCGCTGGATACCGACTTCGCCGGTCGTGCCTTTTCTCGCATCGACCAATCCATTGCCATGGGCGCTCTGTTCACCGCCCACCACCTCGGCTGCAAGGCGATCTTGGC
>JBKCVH010000357.1:0-15069 GCA_046317675.1 Burkholderiales bacterium | reverse complement strand
TAGGTGATCACGCAGCCGGGCTTGACCCGGGTGATGTCCAGAATCTTCTTGCCCGCGCCTCTGGTGCTTGTGACGATCATGTCCATGTCGTCGAGCAAGCTGTCGTAGTCGATCGAGCAGGTGACTTTGGCGTCCGGGGTGTCTTCAAGAATGCTCTTCTTCAGCTCTTCCAGCTTCTTCAAGTCACGGGCCGCGATCACGACTTCGTCGAAGGCCATTGCCAGCAGTCGAGCCGAAACCGAGCCGATCGAGCCGGTGGCACCGATCACCATGGTTTTGGCAGGAACGCGCTTGCTGCCTTTCTCGATCTTGATGAGGCCCATGCGCCGGATGGCATCGGCGGCGGCCCAGAGCGCCCCGGACGCCGAGTAGCTGTTACCCGTGGTGATGGGCAGGTGCGAGCGGCGCGCCACGGTGATGCCGGCGTCGCCCACCACCTTGGTGAACGCCCCCAAGCCCATGAGCTGCGCGCCCATGCTCTCTGCAATGCGAGACGCATGCAGCAGCCTACGGTAAGTGAACTCCGGGCTGCGGCTCAGCATTTCCTTGGGGGTGCCGCCCACGCTGATGAGCCAACCTTCGGCCTCAGCGCCCGTGGGCGAGACGATGTTCTCCATCTTGCAATAGACCATCGGGGGCATGTGGGCGGCCAGGGTCTCGATCTTGTCCATCACGAACTTCGGCGTGCCCTTGGGGATGGGGAAGCCCTTGCGAATGAACTCTTGACTCAGGGGGTGAATGACGAAGGCAAAGCGCCGGATGTTGCGGAACTTGCCCGTCGGGTGCAGCAGGCGGGGCTTGATGTCCAGTTCATCCAAGATCTCGGAGAAGTCGTCGTCCGAAACCTCTTCAGTGGGCAGGCCCAACTTGGCCAGAATCATGGCCTCCAGGGTGTTGATCCCCACCACCTTCTCGAAGAGCTTGGGCGAAACGTCGATCACCAGGTTGACCTTGCAACGCTTGAAGTAGTCGAGCCGGTCGTCGTCCACCGCCGAAGTGATGATGGTTTTGCCACTCAAGTTCGTGGCATTGCCGACGGCCTTGATTTCAGCAAACGTGCCCACCAGCACGTGGCACTTTTCAACTTCGCCGATGACCTTGCGCTTTTTCAGGCCGCCGAGCGAAGACTCCAGCAGTTCGCGGGGGCCTTTGGGCAGTGCCCACTTGATGCCCTTGGCAAACATTTCCAGTTGGTCCAAAGACGTCAACATGGCGGGCGCGCCAGTCTGGAACAGGGCGTCTGCGAACAGCAGGTTCTTGCTGTAGTCCGACATGGCAACCGCCATGTCGTAGTTGCGCATGCCCGAGAGGAACAACACGATGTTGTTGTTGAAGTAGTGGCCCAACTCGTGCTGCACGTGGCGCACCGCACGCACTTGGAGCAGGCGGCGCAAGGTGGCGCCTGTGGTGGCGGGCACGCGGGTCACCACATTCAGGAGCCGCTTCGTTTCCTTGTTCACGACCGAGTGCAGGCCCACTTGGTAGTGATCACCAATCTCGCCCAGTCCAATGGCGTCGGCTGTGGCTTGATGGCGGCGCATCAGCTCCCAAGCCTTGCCGGTGTCGTCGTCAGCGCCGAGGCGGGTGACTTCGAAGTTTTGACCCAGAAACTTGGTTTTGAAGCTGAAGTCTTGTTTGGACGAACCGAGCGTGACGGTGACGACTTTTTTCATGGGACGGGTCTCCTGATTCGGTGCTTATGCTTTGGACTTGCGACTTGCCGTCTTGGCGGCAGTGGTTTTCTTCGAGGTGGCCTTTTTCGGGCTTGGCGCGCCCTCGGCGGTTTCGGGCAAGAGCTTGCGAATCAAGGCTTCGCACTGCTTTTGCGTCATGTATCGCGGCACAGGGTAGCCAGTCTCGGCTTCAAGGCAGGCGGCTTTGGCCAGTGCGGGAATGTCTTTCTCCTGCAGGGCCGCGAGCGTCGTCGGGATGCCCAGGTCGGCATTGAGTTGCTCGACGCCGGCCATGAACTTCTCGGCCAGGTCATCGTCTCGGTCGGCTTCATCGCCGAGCTTGGCACGCACGGCCAATCGGGCCAATTGCGGAATGATGTTCGGCGCAGAAAAGCGCAGGACGTGCGGCAACATCATGGCGTTGGCCAAACCGTGGGGGGTGTGGTAGCGGCCACCAAACTGGTGGGCAATGGCGTGCACGTAGCCCACATTGGCGCGCGTGAAGGCCATGCCGGCGTAGGTCGAAGCGAGTGCCATCTTCTCGCGCGCCTCGACGTTCTTGCCGTCGCGGTAGCAGGTGCGTAAATTGCTGAAGATGAGCCCGACGGCAGTCAAGGCGAGGCCATCGGTGTACTCGGTCGCCCACTGACCCACAAAAGACTCGACCGCATGCGTGAGCGCGTCGATGCCGGTTGCCGCTGTCACGGCAGGCGGTAGCCCGGTCATCAGGAGGGGGTCGAGAGCCGCCATGCGGGGCACCAAACGCGGATCCACGATGACGACTTTGTCCTGATGCGAAGGGTCCGAAATGACAGCAGCCACTGTCACCTCGGACCCTGTGCCCGCGGTGGTCGGCACGGCATACAGCGTCACCGGCGTGTGGCGGCCTTTCAAGTACCCCGCCAACTTGCGCAGCGGCTTGGGGTTGGCAATGGCACAGGCCACCGCCTTGGCAGCATCAATGGAGGAGCCGCCGCCCACGGCGACCAAGGCATCGCAATCGTGGTCGCGGTAGAAGGCAATGGCGCGCTCGATCAAGGGAATGGGCGCGTCGGGTGTGATCTCGTCAAACACAACAAATTGCGCACCCCCGGCGCTCAATGCATCGGTGAGGCCCTTGAGCAGTCCGAGCTTGGCCACGACGCTGTCCGTCACGATCATCAGCTTGGCATGGCCGAAGCCCGCCACCGCTTCGCCGAGCCTCGCGCTGGAACCCGGCCCCACCAAGAGGGTCGGTTGTGGAATGGGGATGTAGCGGGTCACCTTGCCGGCGCCCTTCATCAGGGCGCCAAGGCCGGCAGCCCGGGCGGCTTCAGGAATCATGTCAAAGATCACGCCAACTCTCCAAACAGGGATCGGCACATTCTGCGGCAAGGCGCGAGGCAGATTGACTTCTTGTCCTCATGGGAACCCCTAGGCGTAAGCCCGATTCGTTCGCCGAGGCGCACTGCCTAAAGTTGGACCTCATGAGCCTTCCCGCCCTCATCGACATCGAAGCCAGTGGTTTTGGCAAAGGCAGTTACCCGATTGAGGTTGGCTTTGTTGACCCCGATGGCGCCTTGTTTTGTACGCTGGTGCAGCCACAAGACGACTGGTCGCATTGGGACGAAGAGGCGGCCGCTTTGCACGGCATCGAACGTCCCTTGCTGAGCACCTATGGCAAGCCCTGCGCTTGGGTGGCTCAGCAGCTGAACCAGCGCCTGGCCGGGCAAACGGTTTACTGCGATGGCTGGGCGCAAGACTACCCATGGTTGTCGCGTCTGTTCGACGCAGCCGGCAGCAGCCCGAGCTTCAAATTGGAAGACGTGCGCACCCTGCTCAGCGAAGCGCAGGCGCTGCGTTGGCACCAGGTGGTGAGCCAAGTGCGCAGCGAGCTGGCGATGGGACGGCATCGGGCCAGCAGCGATGCGAAGGTGCTGCAGATTGCCTTGTCGCGCGTCGGCGCCACGGCGTGATTCCGGGCCAGCTTTGCCGTCGCCTGATTGGAGTTTGTCTCGGAGCCATGGCGCTCTTGTCTGCGCCAGAGACTCGTGCGACAGCTTCTGAGGACGAAGCACTTTCAAGCCTTTTGGACTGCCGACGCAGTTTGGCCCCATCCAATGGAAGAGGTTTGGACCCTTTGATCGAGCAGGGGCTCCAAATTCTGGAGCGACGAGTGGCCAAACGCGCTGACGGGCACGAGGACGATGGGCGCTATGTCGGACCTTTGCGTGCTTTTGGCATCGTCTTTGACGAGATTCGGTTGGCCGGCTCGGACCGCGCTTTTTTCGTGCAAGCCACCGCCAAGCAGGCGAACGCCAAGGCGCTATTGGCACAGCTTGAGCGTCGCGGTGTGTCGTGGATGCAAGCGCCGCCGCTTGTTGATGCGGCCGTGCAGCCGCTTGCCACCCACCGAAGCGGCAATGACGACTTGAATGCCGGCATCTCGGTGTATTCGGTGCAATTGAACGAAGGCTTGGCAGCGATCGGACCGGGGCTGACCTATGTTTGTGCTTCTGGGCCTACCCAGCCCACTGCGCAAACGGCCGACTTGCCTTCGCTGCGTGAGGTGGAGCAGGTCGTGGCGGCGCAGCGCCCGATGCCTGACGCCTGGAGTGCTCGAATTCTGGCCAGCGAGTCGCCGCAGCGTTGGCTGGCTCTGGCGCGTTACCGGCATTTGACTGAAGTCCAAGTCGGTGCGCTGCTGCGCGCCCGCGACAAAAGCATCCCTTGGGACTTGGTTCGCAGCGCTGCCGCGCCCTTGAGTCCGCATCAAATCGATGGCCTGATTGCCGGCAAAGACGAGGGCTTGCTGTTTGCGCTGGGCATGTACCGCTGGGAGAGCCTGGATGAGGCGCAGCGCGGACTGGTGTTGAGCCGGCTGCCGCAACGGCAGCGCACGCTGGTCTTGCTAAGGGCTGGCGGACCGGGTGCAGATGCTCAATTGCTGGAGACCATCCGCAGTGGTTCCGAGAGCGAGATTCGTCGGCAGATCCTGGCGCGAGGCACTGTCCACGAGAGCCATGTCGCGGCCTTGCTCGCGCATCCATCGGTGGTGCTGCGGCGCTTCTTGACGATGGATGTGAAGTTCACGCCGACGCCCTCAATCATTGAAACCATCTTGCGCGACCCCGACACGGATGTGCAGGTGGGCTTGTTGCGTCGGCGCGATGTGAGTCTGGCGGCGGCCCAGTTGGCTCAAGGCGTGCATCACCCCGATAGAAATTTGGCTTTTTGGTACCTAAACCATCCCAGCTACACGCCGACGCCAGCCGATGTCGAGCGCGGATTGACCGCAGCCGACCCTCGGGTGCGCCGAAGCTGGGCCTTGCTCAAGGGGTATGCGATGACCGAGTCACAACTGGCGCGTGGTTTGGCCGATGCGGATGCCAGCACCCGACTCGCGTTCTGGCAGCGCAAAGAAGCCAAGCTCAACGATGCCCAGATGGACCGCTGTTTGCGCGAAGCTGATTTCTCGGCCCGTGATGCCTGCCTGCAGCGGCCGGAATTCAGCCTGACTCAAGAGCGTTTTGATTGGATCCTGGTCGATGCCAACCCCAACATCCCAGGCCGATTGTTCGAGCGAGCGGCTCGCGAAGCGTGGGAACTCAAGGCCTTCGTGGATGCGAGCTTGCGCAAGACTTCGGCCGAAGGGCTGCGGCGCCTTGCTTTGGAAACCGGTCTCGCGTTGACAGATGCGCAAATCCAGCTTGGGCGTGAGTCAGCCGAGGCCGGCGTGCGTGCTGCGTTTTGCCAGCGCAAGGGGAAAGAACTGCCGCCCTGCGGGCTCGTTCGTTAGCAGGCGCTTGGCGCAGTCTTGTGCGTCAGGCAGAGGCCACTTCGGCTTCGAGCGCCGCACGTGCCTGAGCGGCTCGCGACTCCAGCAAGGTGAGGAGCTCATCCAGGTGCAGCATGGAGCGCTCCAGCGGCGTGCGACTCGGTGTGTCCCAGACTTCGAGAAGGCGACGGGTGGGGTCCAGCAGGCGATCCATGTCCAGCACCAAGCCATGCCGGGCGAGCTGGTCCTGAATGGTGGGCGCGCGGCGCAGCAGGTCGGTGCGAATGGTTTGGAATGCGTGCTCGGCCAGTTCGCGGCGGTGGCGGTAGCTGAACGTGTTCGCCAGGAACAGTTCGGCGTCACGGTGGTCGGGTTCGAAGAACACGATGTCGGCGTGCGGATGGCTGCGCGCGTAGTTGCGCATGCCCAGTTCAAGTCTGGAGTGAATCAAGCTGCGCAGGGTCTGGCTCAGCACCACAGGCAATCCGCCGTCCACCAACTTCGGAATGCCGCGCTTGGCCAGCAAACTTGCGTCACTGGCTTGGTAGGGCACCAGGGGGTTGAGCATGAACAGCAGGTCGATGCCTTGGTCCAGCAGCAGGCTCCCGTGCATGGTCTTCTTGAGGGCGCCGTCGACCAGGAAGCGTCCATCGATTTCGACGGGTGGGTAGAGGCCTGGCAAGGCCGCACTGGCCTGCACTGCACGGCTGATGGGGACATGGTCCCAGCCCGGGGTGCCGAAGGCGATCGCGTCGCCCGAGTCGAGGTCGGTGGCCACCAAGAGGAGGCGGCGTTCCAGCTCTCGGAAGTCGTCACTTCGACCCGGAAGACTGAACATGGCTTTGAGCTGGGCGGCCAGCGCATCGCTGGTCAGCAAGCCTGTGGGCAATGCCTGCCCGAGGGTTTCCAGGGCGCCCAGCAAGGAGCGGCGCTCGACCAACACAAGCCAAGCAGCCTCGCCCAGCAACTTGGGCAGGCGGCGCAGGCGCGCCCCGTACTCACTCCAATTGGCGTGCAAGATGACGCTGGGGTCAAAGTGATCAGGTGGTGGCGAGCTGTTCTCAATGAAACCGGCCACCAACTCGCGCGGGCTCAGCCCATTGGCCAAGCAGGCGCTGATGATGCCGCCGGAACTGACGCCGATGTAGCCCTCGCAAGCGCTGAAGTCCAGCCCCTGAATGCTTTCCTCGAGGGCGCACAGGGCGCCCACTTCGTAAATCGCACCCAGTGGGCCGCCGCCAGCCAAGGCCAGTCCGATGCGCGGCGCGGAGCGAAGAGGGGGGCGTTGACGGGCGGACCGGGCAATACGAGGCATGGGGGCTGCAACTGTAGGTAAGCGGGATGGGCAAACAGGGGTGGGCTTACCCGGCGACCTGCGCCGGAAATGCACAACGCCGTGGACCAGTGCCTGGGGCCTTGGTGTTCACGGCGTTGTTCATTCAAGTCGGTTTTTTAGCCGACTCCTGGGCTTTAGGCCTGGACCACGTCCTTGACCTCGGCCACCGCCTTCTCAGCCGCAGACTTGGCTTTGCTCGGAGCACGCTTGGCCGCGACCTTGACTTCAGCAACAGCCTTCTCGGCAGCCTTACCAACTGCCTTGACGGCTTTGGCAGGTGCAGCCTTCGGCGCAACAGCCTTCTTGACGGCCGCAACTTGCTTGACCGCAGCCTTCTTCGCTGGCGCTGCAGCCTTCTCAACCTTGACAGCAGCCTTCTTCACCACGGCCTTGGCCTTGGTGACTGGGGCCTTTTCGGGCGCCTTGGCCTTCTTGGCAGGTGCGAAACCAATCGAGGCCGACAGCGCATCTATACGGGCGATCAGCGAACCAATGTCAGTCCCGTTGGGCACGCCGAGGCTCTTCAAGGCACGCGACACGCGCTCTTCGAAGATGGACTCCAGCTTGTCCCACTGCTGGCCGGCCTTGGCGCCAACGTCGCCAGCCATGCCGCTCATCTTGGTGGCCACGGCGCCAAACTTTTGCTCGGCCAGGTTTTGTGTCTTCTTTTGCAAGCCCATACCTTCTTTCACGAGAGCCTCGAAGACCTTGGAGCCTTCGCCCTGAGCTTTGCTGAACGAGGCCAGGCCAGCGGCCCAAATTTGCTGCGCGCTGTCGCGCACGTTGGCGGCCATCTGACCGTCCAGCAATGCGGCTGGGTTGAAGCCGGCGGCCGGTGCCGCCTTCTTGCTTGCCATCTTTTGAAGCTTCTTGACCATGTGTTTCTCCTTGCAGGGGTTAAAGCGCCGCAGACCCCTGCGACGGTGGTGGAACTGTAGTGAGCTCTCCTATGAAAAGGTGTACTTTTCCTAGGGCGTTCGCTCTATGACGCATGGCGCGGGGTATGCGGGTTTGCGTGGCATCTTGCCCTTGGGTCGGCGAAGAAGAATGGTTGCCACCACCCCGCACTGGAGCTTCACATGCAGTACTTCGTTACTGGCGCTACTGGTTTCATCGGCAAGCGCTTGGTCAAACAACTGCTGTCGCGGCGCGGCAGCACGGTCCACTTTTTGTTGCGTGAATCCAGTGCCGACAAGCTGCCTGCGCTGCTGAAGTTTTGGGGTGTCAGCGAGAAGCGCGCTGTGCCGGTTTGGGGCGACTTGAACGGCAAAAAGTTGGGGGTCGATGGTGCAACGATCAAGTCGCTGAAAGCTCAGATTGACCATGCCTTTCACCTGGCTGCGGTGTACGACCTTCAAGCCGATGAAGCCTCTCAAGTGCGCGCCAATGTGGACGGCACACGCAACTTTGTGGAGTTCGCGCAAGCGATTCAAGTGGGTCATGTCCACCACATGAGCTCCATCGCGGCGGCTGGTTTGTACGAGGGCGTTTTTCGCGAGGACATGTTCGAGGAGGCGGAAAACCTCGACCACCCCTATTTCATGACCAAGCACGAATCGGAAAAGATCGTGCGCAAGGAATGCAAGCGGCCCTGGACGATCTACCGACCCTCCATGGTGGTGGGCGACTCCCAGACCGGCGAGATGGACAAGATCGATGGTCCCTATTACTTCTTCAAGCCCATCCAGCGCCTGCGCCAGTTGCTACCGCCCTGGTTTCCGGCCGTAGGGCTTGAAGGAGGCCGCGTGAACATCGTGCCGGTGGACTTTGTGGTGGCCGCACTGGATCACATTGCCCACAAGGTCGAGGCGGGGGGTGGCTGTTATCACTTGATCGACCCCAAGGGCTACCGGGTGGGAGACGTGCTCGACATCTTTGGTCGGGCGGCGCACGCGCCCAAGATGAATCTCTTCGTCAATGCGGCGCTATTCGGCTTCATTCCTCGCAGTGTGAGCAAGAGTCTGCTTGCGCTGGCGCCGGTTCGCCGTGTCAAGAACGCGGTGATGAAGGACATCGGCGTGCCGGAGAGCATGCTGCAGTTCATCAATTTCCCGACGCGCTTTGACGGACGCGACGCCGTTGCCATGCTCAAAGGCAGCGGCATTGAATGCCCCGACCTGCACAGTTACGCGTGGCGGCTCTGGGACTACTGGGAGCGCCACCTCGACCCTGACCTGCACATTGATCGCTCTCTGCGCGGCGCCTGTGGCGGCAAGGTGGTGTTGGTGACGGGCGGCAGTTCCGGCATTGGCTTGGCAGCGGCCAAGATGTTTGCTGAAGCCGGTGCCATCACCGTGATCTGCGCGCGGGACACGGCCAAGTTGCAAGAGGCCGTGGATGAGATTCGCAGCTTTGCGGGCAAAGAATCTCAGGTCCACGCCATGAGCGCTGACATCGGTGATGAGGCCTCCTGCAAGGCCTTGGTCGATTGGCTAGAGGCCGAGTTTGGTGGGGTGGACTTCCTCATCAACAACGCCGGGCGCTCGATTCGGCGCGCCATCGAGAACAGCTACGACCGTTTCCACGACTTTGAACGCACCATGCAGCTGAACTACTTCGGCTGCCTGCGCGTCACGCTCGGCTTGTTGCCCGGCATGGCGAAGAAGCGCAAGGGCCATGTGGTGAACATCAGCTCGATTGGCGTGCTCACCAATGCGCCGCGCTTCTCAGCCTATGTCGCCAGCAAAGCGGCACTGGACGCCTGGACGCGCTGCGCTTCCAGTGAATATGCCGATGTTGGTGTGACCTTCACCACCATCAACATGCCGCTGGTGCGCACGCCCATGATTGCCCCGACCCAGATCTACAACAACGTGCCGACCCTCAGCCCAGAAGAAGCCGCCGAGATGGTGGCGCAGGCCTGCATCAACAAGCCCGTGCGCATTGCAACGCGGCTTGGACGCACGGGCGAGTTGCTGCACGCGGTGGCGCCGCGTGTTGCGCAGATTGTCATGAACACCAGCTTCCGCATGTTCCCCGACAGCGAGGCGGCCAAGGGTGACAAAGCGGCGAAACCGCAGCTATCGGCGGAGGCAGTTGCCTTGCAGCAGATGATGCGCGGTATCCACTTCTGAGCGTCAGTAATGCGGAGGCAGCTCGTCGCGCAGGCTGGTGCCTGACGACGAGGCGCTTTGCTCGCGCAAGCCGCGCACCTCTCGCACCAAGGCGTCGATTTGCTGCTGCTGTTTTGCCACCAGCGCGTTGAGTTGTTCCAGCAAATCGTCGGCATAGCTGGCCTTTATCTCCAGCTCGATGATGCGCGCTTCCAGATCGGCGCTCATCGCAAAAACAGCCGGTAAGCCGGGCTGTCGGTCTCGTCGGCATACGGGTAGCCGAGCTCCTTCAAGAAGGTCTTGAAAGCCGGTAACTCTTTGGGCGGCACCTGCACGCCAATCAACACCCGGCCGTAGTCGGCGCCTTGGTTGCGGTAATGGAAGAGACTGATGTTCCAGTTGGGGTGCATGGCGTCCAGGAAGCGCACCAGCGCGCCGGGGCGTTCGGGGAACTGGCAGCGAATCAGGCGCTCATTGCCCACGAGTGCGCTTCGCCCGCCCACCAAGTGGCGAAGGTGCTGCTTGGCCAGTTCGTCGCCGGTCAGGTCCAGCGTTGCAAAGCCTTGCTTCTCAAAGCTGGCCGCGAGCTTGCCCGACTCGCCCGGCTTGGCCAACTGGATGCCCACAAAGATGTGGGCCTGCGCGCCTTCACCCATGCGGTAGCTGAATTCGGTGATAGCCCGGGTGCCGAGCAACTCGCAAAAGCGCCGCAAGCTGCCTCTGGCTTCGGGCATGGTGACGGCGAACAGCGCCTCCCGCTGCTCGCCGAACTCTGCCCGTTCGGCCACAAAGCGCAAACGGTCAAAGTTCATGTTGGCGCCGCAGGTGATGGCGGCGAAGGTTTGGCCCTTGCAACTGTGCTGGTTGACCCACTGCTTGATGCCGGCCACGCCGAGCGCCCCTGCGGGTTCGACGATGGAGCGGGTGTCCTCGAAGATGTCCTTGATGGCCGCGCAGACGGCATCGGTGTCGACTCGCACATAGCCATCGACCAAGGCTTGGGTGATTCGGAAAGTCTCGCTACCAACCTGTTTCACGGCGGTGCCGTCGCTGAACAGGCCGACGTCGGTCAAGGTGACGCGTTGCCCTTTCTCCACCGATTGCGCCATCGCGTCGGAGTCGGTCATCTGCACGCCGATCACCTTCACTTCCGGCCGGATCGCCTTGATGCAAGCGGCCACACCCGAGATCAACCCACCGCCGCCGATGGCCACAAACACTGCATCCAGCGGCCCGGTGTGTTGGCGCAGCATCTCCAGCGCCACCGTGCCTTGTCCGGCAATTACGTCTGGGTCGTCGAAGGGGTGGATGAAGACGAGGCCGGCTTCGGCCTGCAATCGTTGGGCTTCGACGTTGGCATCACTGAACGAGTCGCCAAAGAGAATCACCTCGCCGCCGAGGGTCTTCACCGCATCAATCTTGACCTTCGGCGTGGTGACCGGCATCACGATGCGCGCCTTGCAGCCGAGCTTTTGCGCCGCCAATGCCACGCCCTGGGCGTGGTTGCCGGCGCTGGCGCAGATGACGCCGCGGGCCATTTCCTCTTGGCTCAATTGCGCCATCTTGTTGTAGGCGCCGCGCAACTTGAAGCTGAAAACGGGCTGCTGGTCTTCGCGCTTGAGCAAGACCTTGTTGCCGAGTCGCTTCGACAAACGTGGCGCCGCGTCCAAAGCGGTCTCGTTCGCCACCTCGTACACGCGGGCGCGCAAGATGCGCTGGAGATAGGTATCTGCTTCGGGTTTCAGCAGCGGGGCAGGGGATTTCTTGGAAGGCATGGCAGGATGGTGGCATGAACTGCACAGTGACTTGGAGTGGCCCTGGCGGCATGAGCTTTCATGCGGCCACCGGCAGCGGACATTTAGTCAACATGGACGGCGCCCCCGACGGCGGCGGAAAGAACCTTGCGCCTCGACCGATGGAGATGCTGCTGGTCGGCGCTGGGGGGTGCACTGCGTATGACGTGGTGCTGATCTTGCAGCGCGGACGCCAGCCCGTGCTCTCTTGCGCCGTGGATGTGCAGGCCGAGCGCGCCAGTGAAGATCCAAAGGTGTTTACCAAGATCAATCTGCACTTTCGATTGACCGGGCGCGGTCTTCAGCCAGGCCCGGTGGAGCGGGCCATTGCGCTGAGCCACGACAAGTACTGCTCGGCCACCATCATGCTCAGCGCCACGGCGACCGTCAGCACCAGCTTCGAGATCGCCGAAGCACCTTGATCAGACGTGGTGCGCGGTCGCGGTCATGAGCTTGGCCGCGCCCCGCATGAGCAACTTCATCGGCTCTGGCAATAGGCGAGCGCCTTGAGAGAGCGCCAATTCGGCGTGAGCGGCTTCATCGGCCTTCATCTGCTCGACGATGGCGCGGGAGGCGGTATCTTCGGGCGGCAAGCGCTCCAAGTGTGAAGCCAGGTGAGCCTCAACTTGCCTCTCCGTCTCCACAACGAAGCCCAGGGACCATTCGTCCCCGGCCAATCCCGCAGCCAATCCAAGGCCAAATGCGCCGCCCCACCAAAGGGGGAGCAGGAGGCTCGGCCGGCCACCCAGTTCCGCGATGCGCTCTTGGGTCCAGGCCAAATGGTCAATCTCTTCTTGCGCTGCTTCTTGAAGCTGCGCCGCGACCAAGGGGCTGCGGCTGGTCAGAGCTTGAGCCGCGTAAAGGGCCTGTGCGCAAACTTCGCCGACGTGATTGACACGCATCAGCGCGGCGCTTAACCGTGCATCGGCCTCGGGGAGTTCGCCGCCTTTAAAGCTCGGTTGGGGTTTGCTTCTCTGCGCGCGCGCCGGGGCAGCTAAGGTGCGCAATGCGCCGTCGAATGCGCCGATGAGACGATCCAAAGGCAGAAGTTGGCGGGTCTCTTCCATCTCGCTGAGTGTAGGCAACCGTACTTGTTGCATCCGTGCAACTGCTTATTGACTGTCATGCAAACGTCAGCGGGCTTCGGCAAAAATGCTCAGCAGTTGTGGTCGATCACATCCCGATGGGCGGGCTGGGTCTCACTAATTGGAGCGTTTATGCAAAAGAAATCCCTGTTGGCGGCAGCTGCCCTCGTTCTCGTGTCGGGCGCCGCCATGGCTCAGTCCTCGGTGACTGCGTTTGGTCTGATTGACCTCGCAGCTCGAAACATCAAGGGTGCGGATTCCATCAAGTACCTGAGCAACGAAGGTCGCTCCACCAGCCGCCTTGGCTTCCGTGGCGTTGAAGACCTCGGCGGCGGCATGAAAGCCGGGTTCTGGATCGAAACCCAAGTGAACCCGGACGACGGCAGCGTCGGCGGTAACTTCTGGCAGCGCCGCGCCACCGTCAGCGTGATGGGTGCTTTCGGCGAAGTTCGCCTTGGTCGCCACAAGGCTGCTACCCGCACCCTGATGGACGACTTTGATCCGTTTGGCACGAGCGGCATGCCTGGTTTGCAAACCTTGCTGCGCTTGTCCGACCGCAACCGTAGCGACAACCAAGTTGCTTACCACTTGCCCGCCATGGGTGGTGTTTACGGCAACTTTGAGGTGTCAGCGGGCGAGGGTGCCAACGTGGCCGGCACAGCACGCAGCTATGCCGGTCGCTTGGGATACCGTGCAGGCAAGTTGAATGTTTCGGGCGCCTACGGCCAATATGGCAGCAGCAACAAAGCCAAGATCATGGCGTTTGGCGGCAGCTACAACTTTGGCGACTTCATGCTCCAGGGTCAGTACAGCGAGACCGAAGTTGGCACGGCGACGCACAAGATTACAAACGTCGGTGGCTCCATGAAGTTGGGCGCTGCTGGCAAGTTGGTGGGCACTTACGCCCGTGCGGGCGGCGTCAGTGGCGCAAAGGCCGACCTCTTGGGTTTTGGCTATGACCACAGCTTGTCCAAGCGCACCACTGTGTACACGACCTTCGCTCGCATGGATAACAAAGACGCTACCGGCATCCAGTTCAACCTCGGCGGTGCGACTGGCGGTGCCTTGTCAGTGCGCGCCGGTAACTCCACGGGCTACGAAGTGGGCGTTCGCCACACCTTCTGATCGAGCTTCGATCCAGATCAAGCCGCCCTTCGGGGCGGCTTTTTTTCGTGCATTTGCAGGCTTCTGCACGGCAAAGCCAGCGAGCTCGACTGGTGGGTTATCGGGGTAAGTACTAGGCTCCTTTTTGACGAAGTGATGTGGCGCTTCAGTCACAAGCTAGTGCCCTCGGATCGTTCCCTTCTCAAAATATCAAAGCTTTCGAACAACCCCCGGAGACCCACCCCATGAGCCATAAGAAACACCTGATCGCCCTCGCTGCACTTGCCTTGACGAGCGTTACTGCGTCGGCGCAGTCGAGCGTTACCGTCTCCGGCATCCTGGATGCGGGCGTCACCTACACCACTGGCTATGCCGGCGGTACGAAGAAGCAAGTCGTCAGCGGCATCATGGACGGCTCCCGCCTGATCTTCAGGGGTAACGAGGACATCGGTGGTGGTTACCGTGCCCTGTTCCTTCTTGAGAACCGCATTGAAGTCGACACCGGTTCGAATAGCAACGCCGCTCCAAGTGGTTTGCAACTGCCCGTCCGCTGGGGTAGCGCCCCGATCATGTTGGGCACTTTTGCCTTCAACTTCACCGGCCTGCCAGTTCCTGCACCGAACCAAGTGGCGCTGAATGCCGCTGTGAATGGTGGTCTGCAGCAAGTGGTGACCGGCGCAGGTACCAGCGCTGCGCAAGGATTGTTTGGCGTGAATATTGGGAATGCTCGTTTCTGGGACCGCCAAGCCTATGTGGGCTTGGTCACGCCGGTCGGGGCGATTCTGTTGGGGCGTCAGTACACGCCGGCGTATGAGATCAATGCGACTTTCGATGCACTCGGTACGCAATCGAGCTTGGCCGCTGGTCAGGTGGCTGCCGTTCCCGCGGTGATCGACATCCGCCAAAGTAACGCGGTGCAGTACCGCATCGTCAAGGGCGGTTTGACCGCAGGTTTGATGGTGGCGGCAGGAGAGGGCGGCGCCTCGCAGGGCCGTTTCTATGGCGCGCAAGTTCAGTACAAGATGGACGGTTTTGCAGCTGGCGTGGGCTACAACACGAAGAAGAATGAAATCGGTCAAACCTCTTTGAAGACGATGTCCTTTGGCGCCTCTGCTCAAGTCGGTCCCGGCACGGTTTACTTCCTGTACAACGACGTCAGCGACCCGAATCCTTCCGGCCTCCAGCCTCTGCTGGCTGGGTTTGCCGGTGGTGTGAACTCCGTCCGGAACAGCATCGCTGCCCAGCCCGGCATCGGGGGGATCTTGGCT
>JBKCVH010000356.1:0-21300 GCA_046317675.1 Burkholderiales bacterium | reverse complement strand
CACACCCCTGATGACTGGGGTGTACCAACTGCCTTTTGAGCTTCATCGGTTTGATGCCCACGATCCGACTCTTGTGGGTTGGGCGCTATGGGGCGGCGAGGTCCGCAACATCGTGGGTTGGGTGGCTTTCTTCTTCGGCCTTTTCTTCTTACTCGTCTACCGCAAGACCCAATATCCGCTTTACCTCGCCGCTGCCCTTGGATCCATTTTTGGTTGGCAGTTCCTTGTCATGCCGGCCGATTACCTCGTGGCACTGTTTCCGAGCAGAACGCTCACTTATCTGCATTACTTCGGGCTGTCTGGCATTTTCTTCTTCTTCATGTTTTCGCAGTTCTTCTACAAGTTCGTGCCACGGCTTTCGATTGCCTTGGGCGTGCTGCTGGCGCTGCCTGCTTTGGGCTTGGTCAGCATGGCCCTGCATGAAAACCTGCAACTTTTCCAGTTGCTGCGAAGCGTCTATTTCCTGATGCTGCTGATCACCAGTCTGTGTGCGGTCTACTTCTTCTTAAGAGGGGTTTTGCTGAAAAGGCCGGGAGCCAAGACGATGTTGGTGGGCATGTCGGCCTTCACTGCGGGGGCGCTCAATGACACGCTGCTTGGTCTTGGCATCATCCAGTCGGTGAGCCTGGCCGCGACCGCCCTGACCCTCGCACTGGCCGCCATGCTGTACGTGGCCGTTCAGCGCTTCGCCAACACCTTCTTGGAGAACAAGCGCCTGGTCACTGACTTGCGTGACATCAACGAGAACTTGGAAGGTCTTGTTGCGCAGCGCACGCAAGCCCTGCGCGAGAAGACCAACGACATCCAAGCCATGTTGCAAAACATGCCGCAAGGTGTGGCCACTGTCACCTCTGATGGACGCATCCATCCCGAGTACTCGGCCTACATGGAGACCATCTTCGAAAGCAAGAACGTGGCGGGTCGTGAGGCCATGGACTTCTTGTTTGGGCATGCGAAGTTGGGGGCTGACACGCGAGATCAAGTGTCCGTCGCCATGTCTTCAACGCTTGGCGAAGACCGCATGAACTTTGACTTCAATTCGCACCTGTTGGTGGCGGAGGCGGAGTTGAAGCTTGCTAACGGCGTGAGCAAGCATTTGGAGCTGAGCTGGTCGCCGATTTGCGCTGAAAACGACACGGTTGAGAAGCTGATGGTTTGCGTGCGCGACGTGACCGAGCTCAAGCGACTGGCCGCCGAGGCGGCTGGCCAGCGCCGTGAGCTGGCCTTGATTGGTGAAGTGTTGGCGGTCAGCCAAGAGAAGTTCCAGTCGTTCATCGAGTCGGCACAGGCGTTTGTGATCGAGAACCGTCAGACGATCGAGGCGCAAACGGGGCGCAACCTGGAAGCCGTCAACCTGCTGTTCCGCAACATGCACACCATCAAGGGCAATGCACGCACCTATGGCCTGATGCACTTGACCAATACGGTTCACGAAACCGAGCAGGCCTACGACGAACTGCGCAAGCACGACGACGCGGTTTGGGATGCGCCCGCCTTGCTGGCGCAACTCGATGCTGTTGAGGCGGGTGTTGCTGAATACGCTCGCATCAACGACACCACGCTGGGTCGCAAGGGCCCTGGCCGTCGCGGTAACGTTGAAAAGTTCCTCATGGTCGATAAGTTGCAACTCAGCAACGCGCTGGGTGCATTGCAACGCGTCGATCGCAGCAGCTTGGAGGCGATGCATCAAGCCGTGTCGGAGGCTGAGCGCACCCTGCGCCAAATCGGAACGGAGACCCTGCATGATGCGCTGGGTACTTTGATTGACGGATTGCCCCCCCTGGCTCGTGAGCTTGGCAAGGAGCCGCCCAAAGTGGTGATTGAGGACCACGGCTTGCGAGTGAAGTCACAGCTCAGTAGTCTCATGCGCAATCTGTTCACGCATTTGCTGCGGAATGCCGTAGACCATGGCTTGGAGTCGGCAAGCGAGCGCCAAGCTGCCGGCAAGGCAGCGCAGGGCTCGATCGTTTTGCAGGCTGCTCTCGATGCCCAGCACTTCGAAATGCGCCTGCATGATGATGGACGTGGGCTGGCTCTAGCGCGGATTCGTGAGCGGGCTTTGGAGCGCGGACTGGTCTCCCCGGGCCAGAGCTTGAGCGATACAGAAAGTGCCTCGCTCATCTTCCTTCCTGGCTTCTCGACCGCTGAGGTCGTGACCGAAGTTTCCGGTCGTGGGGTGGGTATGGATGCGGTGCGCGATTTCCTGAGTCGTGAGGGCGGCACTGTTGAAGTGCGCCTCACGGGTGGTGATGAGGGTCAAGCCTTCCGCCCGGCTGAGTTGGTCATTCGTTTGCCTGCGGCTGCAGCAATGCGGAGTTAGGCGTTCAGGTTACTGAGAGAGGACGAATCAGGAGAGACGATGGGAACGATTGGCGTAGTAGTTGCGCTAGTGGCGTTGGCTTTGGGGTTTGCGCTTGGGCGCTGGATGGCATTGAAGCGAATGCCGAAGGCCGCCGACCATGACGAGCTCCACATGGAGCAAAGCCGTGCGGCGGCCTTTGCAGAGGGCGAGGCGCTGCGCGGCGACATCCAGCGGTTGAGCGCTGATTTGTCGGCGGCGCAGCGCAATGCAGCGCTTCAACTGCAAGAAGCACAACGAGAGGCGCAGGACCAAATCCAACAGCTGCGTCGACTTCAGCAGGAGTCACGCAGTCAAGTGGAGAACAGCACCGATCAACTGGGTGCCCAAATTGCACAGTTGATGTCGGTGGTCAAGACATTCGAGCGCTGGGATGCGCAAATGCACAACCTGTTGGCTCACAACCGGGAGATGCACACGCGCAACGAGGAGTTCGCGGTCATCGTCGAGCAAGTGGTGATCGTGGCGCTGAACGCGGGTATTGAGGCGGCTCGTGCAGGCGAGCATGGGCGCGGTTTTGGCGTTGTGGCCAGTGAAATTCGCAGCCTGGCAGCACGCGCCGAGAAGCTCTCGAAAGAGTACCGAGCCAACCTTTTCAAGAACGACATGATCACCACATCGACCTTCCAGGATCTTCAGGCGGGCAGCAAACTGATCACGGGTGCGTTCAACGGAATGGGGGTGCTCAATAACAAGGCGCGCAATGCTGTGGCGGCGCTCAAGGCATGAGGCTCGCCAAGCTTGACACTCGAGCCAACGGGACGCTCAGTGAGCGCGCCAAGAGCGCCTTTAATGAGCTCCTGAAGCGTGCCTTGCTCAGCAGTTTGGTGCCCGAAGGAGAGAGTGCTGAGGTGGTTCCCATTGGCGAGTTCCCGGTCAAGATGAAGGAGCGGCGTGGGGTGGTTCTGACCATCAGCACCTACAGCTTCAGGGCGGTGATAGTGATCCTTTTTCGGCAGGACGCTGATACGCGAGCGCATTTCGAAAGGCTGAATCGGGTAGAGCCTGGCACATGGAGTGCGCAAGCTTTCCAGGATGGCTTGGCTGAGGCGGGCAACCTTTGTGTTGGGGCCATGAACCGTTGGCTGGGTGAACACTACGAGCACATCGGCATGTCAACGCCGAACATGGTGGACCGTGAGGCTTTGGCCTACATGGATGTGCTCGGAAAAGGCTACAGCCGGCAGTTTGAGGTGCGTGGCATGGCGATTCCTTTTTTCGCCACGATGCAAGTCGTGGCCTACGAAAACGTGGACTTCAGCGTTTCAGCTGAGTCCTTGGCCGATACCGCCGACAGCGGCGAATTAGAAATGTTTTAAGGAGTGGGCGTGGACTCTCAGCAAGCGAAGGTGCAAGTTAAGGTGCTCGTGCTGGAGGGCGATCCGCAGCATGCAGAGGTGTTGCGAGAGTTCTGTGAGTCGAAGAACTTGGTGGCTTTGACGGTGCAGCCGGAGAGCCTCGTCCAAGTCCTTCGCTCCAGCATCGATTTGGGCGCGCTCTTCTTGGCCGAGGACTATCGAAGCCACGGGCACCAAGGGCCTGCATTGGCGCAGGAGTTGCACCGCATCCGACCCGAGCTTCCGATTTTGATGCGCAGGGTACCGGGCGGCCCTGAACTCAGCGCCAGCCATTTGCGCGTACTTCGCCACCATTACCAGCCAGGAGACACTGAAAGTTTGGCGCAAGCGGTGCGCGAATGCTTGTTCTCGCTGGTCTACCCAGAGTCCCTTGTGCGCGGCATCGGGGAGGTCACCAAGGAGGCGCTGCGTGGACAGTTTCGTGACGTCAGCGTCATGGCCGAGTCGCCGTTCATCGTGCGGGATCGGATTATCTTTGGCGAGGTTTATTCGCTCATCCCGCTTGAAGCCAGCTGGTGCCGAGGCTACATGATGCTGCAGATGGAAGAGGCCGGGTTGCGCCGCTTGATGATGCACCAACTCGGTGAAATCGAAGTCGAGCAGCGCGACTCCATTCGGGCCATCAACAATGTTTTTGCAGAAACCACCAATCTCATTTGGGGTGCATTCAAGAACCGGTTCATCAGTTACGACGATGCCTCGCTGAGCAAATTTACGCAGGTGCCCATCGTGATCAACCATCCGCAGCACTACATCTCTTTCGGCAGTGAAGATCCGCAACTTTGCTTCCGCTATCACTTGTTCGACAACCCCTTTGAGCAAGGCGAGCCGATTGAAGTGCACCAGCGTTTTGTCTTCAACCTCAGCTGGTCGCCGGAGCTTTTCCGAGAGAACGAGTCTTCGGTGGATTCCCTGTTCGCCTCGGGTGATCTCGAGTTGTTCTGACCCCCTTAACAGAAAAGGAAATTCCCATGGCACAAATTTTGGTCGTAGACGACTCCAGCACCGTGCGTGACGAAGTGGCTGGCTTTCTGAAGAAGGCCGGACTCGATGTGTCCACGGCCGTCGATGGGCGCGATGGCCTTGCCAAGCTCAAGGCGGATCCGCGCATCAAGCTCGTGATCAGCGACGTCAACATGCCGAACATGGACGGCCTGACGATGGTCGAGAAAATCCGCGGCGAGCTGGGTAACAAGACGGTCAACATCGTCATGCTCACCACGGAAAATAGCCCCGTCATGAAGGAACGCGGCAAGGCTGGCGGGGTGAAGGGTTGGATCGTCAAGCCCTTCAAGGGCGATGCAGTGCTCCCCACCTTCAAGAAACTGTGTGAGTGATCCAAAACAAACGGCCCCGAGGGGCCGTTTTGTTTGAGGTCTGTTAGAGGCCCGCTAGAGGCCTTTTCGAGATCGATTCGGCCTTGCTTACACGCTTGCCTCGAGGTGATACCTCGTTGCGCGCTCAACCTCGTTCTTTGAGCCCAGGAACACAGCCACCCGCTGGTGGAGTTTCTCCGGGGTGATGTCCAAGATGCGGCGCTGCCCGTCGGTGGCCATGCCGCCTGCTTGCTCCACCAGGAAACCCATGGGGTTGGCTTCGTACATGAGCCGCAGCTTGCCCGCCTTGTTCGGCTCGCGGGCATCCCAGGGGTACATGAAGACGCCACCCCGGGTCAGGATGCGGTGCACGTCGGCCACCATGCTGGCCACCCAGCGCATGTTGAAGTCTTTCTCGCGCGGACCGGTGCTGCCTGCAAGGCACTCGTTGATGTAACGCGTCACCGGCGGTGCCCAGTGCCGCATGTTGGACATGTTGATGGCGAACTCTTTGGTGTCGGCCGGAATCTTCACGTCGTCATCGGTCAGCACCCAAGAACCCATTTCACGGTCCAGGGTGAACATCACCACGCCGTCGCCCAGCGTGAGCACCAAGGTCACCTGCGGCCCATAGATGCAATAGCCAGCGGCGGCTTGCTGCTTGCCCGGTTGCAGGAAGTCTTCCTCGCTGATGCCGCGTTGGTTGTTGACCTTGCGCAGCACCGAGAAGATGGTGCCGATGCTGACGTTCACGTCGATATTGCTCGAGCCATCGAGGGGGTCGAACAGCAGCAAATACTCGCCCTGCGGGAAGCGGTTGGGCACCACATGGATGCTGTCCATTTCCTCAGAGGCCATCGCCGCCAAGTGACCGCCCCACTCGTTGGCGTCGATCAAGACCTCGTTGGCAATGATGTCGAGCTTCTTCTGCACCTCGCCTTGCACGTTCTCGCTGTCGGCACTGCCCAGCACGTCGCCAAGCGCGCCCTTGTTCACTGAGATGGCAATGCGCTTGCAAGCACGCGCCACCACCTCAATGAGCAAACGCAGCTGCGGCGGAATGTGGCCGTGCGCGCGTTGCTGCTCCACCAAGTACTGCGTCAAGCTGACACGGCGGCTCATGCTGCGACTCCTTCCGTTGCAGGGCTGCTGGCCAGCGCCTTTTGCACGATTTCACGAACGTCATTCGAGAGCGTGGCGCGGTCCGCCAAGCGCTGCAGGGCCACCTGGGCGGCGCTGCGGAATGGCTCGGCCAACACGGCCCAGCGGTCCATGGCGCGGGCCAGGCGGGCGGCAAGCTGCGGGTTGATGGCGTCGATGGCCGCGACTTGCTCGGCCCAGAACACATAGCCACCAGCATCAGTACGGTGGAAAGCGCCGGGGTTGGAGTTGCAGAGCTGCGTGAGCAGGCTGCGTGCGCGGTTGGGGTTCTTCAAGGTGAAGTCTGGGTGCTGCGTCAGCTTCTTCACCCGCTCGAACACCTTCCCATCGCGCTCGGGGGCGCGTGCCTGCAGCATGAACCACTTGTCCACCACCAAGGCGTCTTGCGCGAACAGCCCGTGGAAGTGCGCCAAAGCGGCATCAGCGAGCGAGGCGTGGGCGTTGACTAAAGCGGCCAAGGCGCCGAAGCGCTCGGTCATGTTGCCGGCCTCTTTGACGCGCTGGTAAGCGCGGCCCGGCCAAACGGCTTCGTCCTTTCGGGTCGCGTCCCGCACCAGCATGGCCAAGGCCAAGTTCGCCAGGGCGCGCTTGCCCGAGTCGATCGCATTGGGGCTGTAGCCGCCGGTGACTTGGTTGGCGTCAAAGGCCCATTCCCAGTCGGCGCGCAGGTCTGCGGCGAGTTGGTCCCAAGCCGCTTCCACCGCGGCATGGATGGCTTGCGGGTTCACGCTGTCCAGTTGCTCGGCGATGTAAGCCGCGTCTGGCAGCGCCAAGGCTTGTGCCTTGAAGGCGGCATCGAGCTGAGGGTCTCTCAGCACCACGCGCATGGCTTCGAGGTAGGCGTGGTCGAGCTGGAGTGCACCCCCAGCGCGCGCGGCCCGCAGCAGGCGCTTCAGGGCCAAGCGCTGGCTGGCCTCCCAGCGGTTGAAGGCATCGCTGTCGTGCCGCAGCAAGGTGAGCAACTGGGGGTCGGCCAGGCCGTCGTCCAGCACGACGGGGGCCGACAAGCCTCGCAGCAGCGAGGGCACGGGGTCGATCATCACGTTGACGAAGGTGAAGGTTTGCACCGCCTCTTTCAGCACCAGCACGGTCTCCAGGCCGCGTGCCTGCACATCGCCCTCAA
The DNA here is from genome assembly GCA_046317675.1 of Burkholderiales bacterium. Classification (GTDB taxonomy): domain Bacteria; phylum Pseudomonadota; class Gammaproteobacteria; order Burkholderiales; family Burkholderiaceae_C; genus Inhella. The sequence goes on along the minus strand of JBKCVH010000356.1, from coordinate 13,983 downwards.
GCTGAAGCGGCAGCGCCTGACCTTCGGCCCCCACCAGGCCCATGCGCACCGGAATCAGTTGCGGCTGGGCGCCCTTGCTATTGCTTTGGCTCAAGCGCAGCGTGTAGCGGTGGCTGGTGGCGTCGTACTCGCCCGAGGCGGCCAGGTGCGGCGTGCCGGGTTGGCTGTACCAGCGCTTGAACACATCCAGCTCAGCGGCCAGCGTCGAGCCTGGGTTGGCGTCTGCCATGGCCTGCGCAAAGTCGTCGCAGGTGACGGCTTGGCCGTCGTGGCGCTCAAAGTAAAGCGCCATGCCCTTGGCAAAGCCCTCGCGGCCCAGCAGGGTCTGGTACAGACCCACCACTTCAGCGCCCTTTTCGTAGACGGTCGAGGTGTAGAAGTTGTTGATCTCGACATAGCTGTCCGGGCGCACCGGGTGGGCCATGGAGCCGGCGTCTTCGGGGAACTGCACGCTACGCAGGTTGCGCACCTGCTGGATGCGCTGCACCGCCCGTGCCGAAGCGCTGCCGGCCATGTCCATGGAGAACTCGCGGTCGCGGAACACCGTGAGGCCTTCTTTCAGCGACAACTGGAACCAGTCGCGGCAGGTCACGCGGTTGCCGGTCCAGTTGTGGAAGTACTCGTGCGCCACGATGGACTCGATGCGATGGAAATCGGCATCGGTGGCGGTGGCCGGCGAGCAGAGCAGGGCGCTGGTGTTGAAGATGTTCAGGCCCTTGTTCTCCATGGCGCCCATGTTGAAGTCGGACACGCCGACCACCATGAAGCGTTCCAGGTCCAGCGGCAACTTGAAGCGCGCTTCGTCCCAAATGATGGAGGCGATGAGGCTGTTCATCGCGTGCTCGGTCTTGTCGAGGTCGCCTCGGCGCACGAAGACTTGCAAGAGATGGTCTTTGCCAGCGCGCGAGGTGATGCGCTGCTCGCGGGCCACCAAGTCACCGGCCACCACGGCAAACAAGTAGCTGGGCTTGGGGAACGGGTCGTGCCATTTGGCAAAGTGTTTGCCGTTGTCCAAGTCGCCTTGCTCTAGCAAGTTGCCGTTGGACAGCAGCACCGGGAAGCGCTTCTTGTCAGCGCGCAGCAGCACCGTGTAGACGGCCATCACATCGGGCCGGTCCAAGAAGTAGGTGATGCGGCGGAAGCCTTCGGCCTCGCACTGCGTGAAGAAGCTGCCGCCGGAGGTGTAGAGCCCCGAAAGCGCGGTGTTTTTGTCAGGGGCGCAGCTGTTGCGGATCGTCAGCTCGAAGTCGCGATCGGGCGCCTCGATGATGAGATCGTCGCCGTCTTGGCGAAAGCTGACTGACTCGCCGTCAATCTGCACGCGCAGCAACTGCAGCTCTTCGCCCTTGAGCACCAGCGGGCCGAAAGCCTGAGCGCTGTTGCGTTTCATGGCCATCTTGCTGGTCACCAAGGTTTTGGCGGGCTCCAAGTCGAAGGTGAGATCGACAGTGGCGATCCAGAAAGCTGGAGCTTGGTATTCGAAACGGCTGATTGCCGTGGCATTGCCTTCACGCATGGCGGGCTTTCAAGTCGGAGTGGAAGGGGGGCGGCTGAGCAGCCAGATTCCGGCAAGGCACAGGCCAAGACCGGCGATTTTTGGGAGTGTGACGCGCTCTGAATACGCCAGCGCACCGATGAGAACCAGTGCGCCTGTGGTGAACGCTGCCGTGGTGACGTAGCTCGCTTGCAGCGTGCCGCCGGCCCTGTAGGCCAACAAGAAGCCGAGCTCAATGAGGACGATGGAGGCGGCCACACCGATCACGGCGAGGTTCAATTCCTTGAGCTCGACGCTGAGGCTGCCCTCAAGCGGATAGAGCCAGAACAGGGGCAGTGCGAGCAGGGCTGCCAATCCGTAAAAGGCGAGCAGCGACAACACCGGGTTGGCGCTGTGGCTGACGCCCTTCTGCATCAGTTGGTAGAGCACTTGGCCGGCGATGGCAATGCCAAGCGCCAACGCAAAACTCGCTTTCATGCGGACGGCCGGCCGCCGGGCCGCCCCAAGGCCGGCGCGCCCCCTTGGGGGGTGGCGACCAAAGGGAGACTGGGGGCCGTTGTCATACGCCTTGCTTCAGGCTGGCGGAAATGAAGGCATCCAAGTCGCCATCGAGCACCTTCTGGGTGTTCGAAATCTCGACATTGGTGCGCAAGTCTTTGATGCGGCTTTGGTCCAGCACGTAAGAGCGAATTTGGTGACCCCAGCCCACGTCGGTCTTGGTGTCTTCCAGCTTCTGTTGCTCTTCTTGGCGCTTGCGCATTTCGTGGTCGTAGAGGCGGCTGCGAAGGCGCTTCCAGGCCACGTCACGGTTGCTGTGCTGGCTGCGGCCGTCTTGGCACTGCACCACGATGCCGGTCGGGATGTGCGTCAGGCGCACGGCCGAGTCGGTCTTGTTGATGTGCTGGCCGCCGGCGCCGCTGGCGCGGAAGGTGTCGGTGCGCACATCGGCTGGGTTGATGTCGATCTCGATCGAGTCATCAATCTCCGGGTAGACGAAGAGCGAAGCAAAGCTGGTGTGGCGGCCGCCGGCGCTGTCAAACGGGCTCTTGCGCACCAAACGGTGCACGCCGGTTTCGGTGCGGAGCAGGCCAAAGGCGTACTCGCCATCGACCTTGATGGTGGCGCTCTTGATGCCGGCAATATCCCCCGCCGTCTCGTCTTCCATCGTCGTCTGGAAGCCCTTGCGCTCGCAGTACTTCAAGTACTGGCGCAGCAACATGCTCGCCCAGTCGCAAGCCTCGGTGCCACCGGCGCCGGCCTGGATGTCGATGAAGCAATTGCTCGGGTCGGCCGGGTTGTTGAACATGCGGCGGAACTCGAACTCTTCGACCGTGGTCAAGAGCTTGGCCGTGTCGGTTTCGAGGGTGGCAATCGCGTCGAAATCGCCATCGCCCTTGGCCATGTCGTACAGCTCGGCGTTGTCGGCCAGGCTTGATTCCAAATGCTGAACCGTTTCCACAACACGGTCCAGTTCGCGCTTTTCCTTGCCCAGGTCTTGGGCCCGTTTGGGTTCGTTCCAAACAGCTGGGTTTTCTAGCGCGGCGTTGACTTCGTTCAGGCGCAGGGCTTTGCGGTCGTAGTCAAAGATACCCCCGGAGCGCGACGGTGCGCGCACGGAGGTCTTCAATCAGTGTGCCCAGGGCATTGATGCGTTCGGCGTCCATGGTGTTCTTCTTTGCAATCAAAAACGCCGCCCAATAACCCTAATGCACATAGGGGGAAAGGCGGCCGAAATAAGCCGAAATTGTCGCACGCAGGGTTCAGCCGCCTGAGGCATCGGGTAAGCGATAGCAGGACTTGCCCGCGCTGCCGCGCCCTTGTCAGAAATCAGTAAGGCATCCAGCCGCACCATCTCGTACCTTGTTTTTTGACCGCGCCATGCTGTTTGCTGTGACTGTTTTGAAACTGCTGTCAGAGGTTGCCTTGATGGCTTTACTTGGGCGTTTTGTGCTCGGGTTGTTGGCCGGTGCGAAGCGAGACAACAACCTTTTCTACCAACTGCTTGGTTTTGTGACGCAGCCGGTTGAGAAGTTGGTGAGGATGATCAGTCCGAAGCAAGTGCTCGACCGGCATATTCCGCTGGCGACGGGGGCTTTGCTCTTGTCCGTCTGGGTGATCAGCACCCTCATGAAAGTGCAGATCTGCATGGAAATAGGAGTGGATCAATGCCGCTGAAACTTCACTTGCTTTTCTTGCGCGCGCAGTCGTGGATCTGCCTGGCGCTGGGCCTCAATGACCGCGCCATGGCCTGTTTCGAGGCCATGCTGAAGCTGCGTCCGGGGCTGCCCTTTGCGCTGGCCAGTCGCGCCCATGTGAATGCACAGGCGGGTCGCCATGCGGATGCCACGGCCGACTTGCAGCAGCTGACGCGCGTCGAGCCCGAGCAAGCGGCTCATTGGTTCAACCTCGGCTATGTGCTGGACGGGCAGGGTCGTGCGGTGGAGGCCATTCCAGCCTTCGAGAAGGCCACGCAGCTGAATCCGAAGCTCGATCAAGCCTGGTACGGGCTTGGATTGGCCCTGATGCAGGTGCAGCGTCTGGACGAAGCCATTACCGCCCTCAAACGCAACACCGAATTGCAACCCATGAGCCCCTACGGCTGGACTCAGCTGGCCCGTGCCCATGCCCGTGCCGAGGAGTTGCCTAAAGCCCAGAAAGTGGTGGAGCACTTGCGCGCCTTCGAGCCCAAAGTGGCCGAGGCGCTGACCCGTGAATTGAAGTTGGACGCCGCAAGCTAAACCCGAAGCCGCACGGCATTTCACCCTGGCGCTTCGGCGCTCTTTAACTGAAGGAGACGATGCATCATGCAGATAACTGAATCGCAGAAAAGTTACTGGCGAAAGAACTTAAGACTGACAAGTGTTTTGCTCGCCATTTGGTTCGTGGTTTCTTTCGTCGTCGCTTACTTTGCGCGCGACCTTAGCTTTAACTTCTTTGGCTGGCCCTTCAGCTTTTGGGTGGGCGCGCAAGGCGCACTGATCGTCTATGTGGTCCTCATCGGCTACTACGCCAAGACGATGAACAAGCTCGACCAAGAACACGGCTTTGCCGAGGAGGAATGACATGGCTGGCATGACTGCACCCGTCGCCACTGGCGGCTCCAGGAAGGCGTCGAATGACGCCTTCAAAAAGCAACTCAACAAGGTCTATGGCTGGTATTGCGGAGGCTTTATCGCTTTCGTGTTGGTCCTGGCCGTCCTAGAGCAAATGGGTCTCAAGCGCGAGATCATTGGCTTGACCTTCCTGGCTGCCACTGTGTTGCTCTACGCGGGCATTGGCTTTGTGAGCCGGACCTCGGATGCCAGCGAGTACTACGTGGCGGGCCGCCGAGTGCCTGCCATGTACAACGGCATGGCCACCGGTTCTGACTGGATGTCGGCCGCCAGCTTCATCGGCATGGCCGGTACGCTCTACCTCACGGGGTACAGCGGCCTCGCCTTCATCATGGGTTGGACGGGCGGCTACTGCTTGGTGGCCTTCTTGCTGGCCCCCTACCTGCGCAAGTTCGGTCAGTTCACCATCCCTGACTTCTTGGGCGCTCGCTACGAAGGCAACCTGCCGCGCACCATTGGCGTGTTTGCGGCCATCTTGGTGTCGTTTGTGTATGTGGTCGCGCAGATCTTCGGCGTCGGCCTCATCACTTCGCGCCTGACCGGCTTGGAGTTCGAAGTCGGGGTGTTCGCAGGTCTTGCTGGTATCTTGGTTTGCAGCTTCTTGGGCGGCATGCGTGCCGTGACCTGGACGCAAGTGGCCCAGTACATCATCTTGATCATTGCCTACATGATCCCGGTGGTCTGGCTGGCTGCGAAGCAAACGGGTGTGCCAATTCCGCAGGCCATCTACGGTCAGCAACTTCAAGCCGTGACCGAAGCCGAGAAGCGCATCAAGGCCGACCCGAAAGAGTTGGAAGTGATCGCCATCTTCAAGGCCAAGGCCGCTGAGTTCGACGCCAAGCTGAAAGATGTACCCGCTGCTTTGGCCGCGGACCGCGCTGCAGCCACCAACAAGCTCAATGAGTTGAAGGCTGCCAACGCACCTTTGGCTGAAGTGCAAGCCGCCGAGAAGGCCTTGGCCGCTGTGCCAAGTGACGAGGCAGCTGCCAAAAAGGCATGGGCTGCTGCCAAGAAGGCCAATGAAGATCGGGCCAAGCCCTTGGCAGGCATGCCGGATCACGGCAAGGCTTATGCAGGCGACCCGAACGGGGATGCAAAGGCGCAAAAGGCCTTTGACGACTCACGCCGCAACTTCTTGGCCCTGGTGTTTTGCTTGATGGTGGGTACGGCTGCACTGCCGCACATCTTGATGCGCTACTACACCACCCCCTCGGTGAAGGAAGCTCGGGAGTCGGTGACTTGGTCGCTCTTCTTCATCTTCTTGCTGTACTTCACGGCGCCCGCGCTGGCCGTGTTGGTGAAGTTCGAGGTGTTCACGCACTTGGTGGGCACGCCATTCACAGAGCTACCGGCTTGGATTGCAAGTTGGGCCAAGGTCGACCCCACGCTGCTTGCGGTGGCTGACATCAACAAAGATGGCATCTTCCAACTGGGCGAAATGAGGATTGGCGGCGACATCATCGTGTTGGCCACTCCGGAAATTGGTGGCCTGCCTTATGTGGTGTCGGGCATGGTGGCAGCCGGTGGTTTGGCTGCGGCGCTGTCCACCGCTGACGGCTTGCTGTTGACCATCGCCAACGCCCTGAGCCACGACGTCTATTACAAGATGATCGACCCCAATGCTTCGACCACCCGCCGTGTGACCATCTCCAAGATCTTGCTCTTGGTGGTGGCTGTTCTGGCGGCCTATGTGGCCTCGCTGAAGATTGCTGACATCTTGTTCTTGGTGGGCGCTGCGTTCTCCTTGGCCGCGGCGGGGTTCTTCCCGGCTCTGGTGCTTGGCATCTTCTGGAAGCGAGCCAACAAGTGGGGCGCTTCGGCCGGCATGATCGTCGGCTTGAGCGTGACGATGTACTACATGATCACCACCCAGCCTTGGCTGCGCGGCGTGTTCGGGGTGGATGGCCCCGTCAAGCTTTGGTTCGAGATCGCTCCTATCTCGGCCGGTGTGTTTGGTGTGCCGCTCGGCTTGGCCACTTTGGTCATCGTCAGCTTGCTGACCCCAGCACCCTCGCAAGAAACGCAAGACCTGGTGGAGCATGTTCGCTACCCTGACTTGAAACTCGGCAAGGCTTGATCTTTCCCAAAGCCTGACCCCTGCACGGCCCCGCACACTGCGGGGCCGTTTTTCTTTCCGAGGACCGTTTCGATGTCTGACACCCCTTCGAGCCATCTGTTGCAGCAGCAGTTGCAATCGTGGCGGCAGCACGCCCCGTTCGACTCGATGGCGCAAGCCGACTTGCAGCAGTTGGTGATGGCAGCCGAGCAGGTGTACTTCGCTCCTGGCGAGTGCATCCTTCAGCCGGGTGATGGGGCGGTTCAAGCCCTCTTGGTCGTCAAGAGCGGCTTGGTGAGCGCAGAGCATGGATTGGCGGAGTTGGCGGGTGGCTGGCAGTACGAGGCGGGCGACTGCTTTCCGATGGCAGCCCTCATGAATGAGCGCGCCGTGACGGCCACCTACACCGCAGAGGGTGACGTCTTTGCTTGGCGCATTGCGGCCGAAGTGGTACGCCGCGTGGCGCGTTCAAGCCCGCCACTTGCCGCACACCTGAGCGAGCGTGTGTTGCAACTCTTGGCACTGGCCGGCAAAGAGCATGCGCGCCAAGCCAGCGCCGCTGCCCTGGCAGAGCAGTCCATGGAGCGCCCGCTGGGCGACTTGATGCGCAGCAAAGTGCTCTGCGTAAGCCCGGACACGCCGCTCGAACTGGCCTTGCGTGCCATGGCGCAACGCCGTGTGGGCTCGGTGATGGTGGTCGACCGCGAGCAGCGCCCGCTGGGCATCTTGACCCGTGATGACGTGCTGGATCGCGTCACGCTCCCGCAGCGCTCGTTGCAGACCGACATCGGCAACATCATGACGACACCACTGCGTGTCTTGACCACCCAAAACACGGCGCAAGACGCAGCCTTGCTGATGAGCCGGCACAGCCTGCGCCATGTACCCGTGGTGGAGGGCGGGCGTTTGGTGGGCATCGTTTCGGAGCGCGACCTGTTCGCCCATTCGCGCTTGTCCAGCCAGCGGGTCAGCAGCGAGCTGCGAGCCGCGGACAACGTGCCTGCGGTGCTGGAGCAAGCGCCACGCATTCGGGAATTGGCGCGCCTGCTGGCCAGTCAGGGCGTGGCCGCGCGGACGCTGACCGCTTTGATCGCCCACCTCAACGACCTGCTCACCGAGCGCTTGGTCAGCTTGCACGCCACTGCGCTCGGCCTGGACCTGACGCAGGCCGCGTGGCTGGCCTTTGGCAGCGAAGGGAGGGGCGAGCAAACCATCGCCACCGACCAAGACAACGGCATCGTTTTCAGCTCCGACAACCCCGAGCTGGACCGCCCGCGCTGGCTGGCGCTGGGCGCTGCCGTGTGCCATGACTTGGCACAGGCTGGATTCCCGCTGTGCAAGGGCGGCATCATGGCCAGCCAGCCGGACTGCTGCCGCTCCTTGCTGGAGTGGCAGCAGGCATTTCAGGACTGGCTGGGCCAAGGCACCCCCGAAGACTTGCTGCGCGTTTCCATCTTCTTTGATGCCCGCTGTGTGGCTGGCGCCGAAGCCTTGGCGCTCCCCCTGCGGCAACTGGCCCAAGGGCCAGCCTCGCCGCGCTTCCTGCGCTTGATGGCCGAAAACGCCTTGCGCTGGAAGGTGCCGCTGAGTTGGCGCGGCGCGCTCGACCCGGAGCAGCGTGACGGGGGGGCCGGGCTCGACCTCAAACTCAACGGCAGCGCCTTGTTTGTGGATGCCGCACGCCTGCTGGCGCTGGCCCATGGCGTAGAGGCCGTGGCCACGCGCGAGCGTTTGGCGCTGGTCGGCGTGGCCCTTGGGGTGGCAGAGGCCGAGCGGGAGGGCTGGGCGGCTGCTTTTGAGTTCATCCAGGGGCTGCGGCTCAAGATTCAGCTGGAGCAAGGCGCAGCGCCGGGCAACTGGGTGCTCATGCGCCAACTCAATGACCTGGAGCGCCGCACCCTTCGCGTTTCGCTGCGCGTGGCCCAGCGCCTGCAGCAGCGCCTGCAACTTGACTTCCTGCGCAGCTGACCATGGCTTGGTTCAAAAACTGGCAAGCCAGCCGCGCCGCCACCCAGGCCGCTGCTACCGCAACCCGGTGGGTCGTCATCGACACCGAAACCAGCGGCCTCGACCCCTTGAACGATCGGCTCATCGCCATGGCCGGTGTGGCGGTTGACATCGGCCACGGCGCGCCCCGCCTGGCCGTGGCCGACAGCTTTGAAGTGGTGCTGCGCTGCCCCCCAGAAGTGCAGCTTGACGACATGGCCCGCCGCAACATCTTGCTGCACGGTGTGGGGCGCGGTGAGCAAGGGCAGGGCTTGGAGATGGCCGATGGCCTGCAGCGCTTGCGCCAATGGGTGAATGGCGCGCCCTGCCTTGCCTTTCATGCAGACTTTGACGCCACCTTCCTCGACCGCGCTTGCCGCCGCGAACTGGGGCAGGCTTGGCCCGAGCCCTGGTTGGACCTCGCCCTGGTGGCCCGGGCGCTCTACCCCGAGCTGCCGCACCGCCAGCTCGACGATTGGCTGTCGCACTTTCAGCTGGCAGCGGCCCAGCGCCACCGCGCCAGCAGCGATGCCTGGGTGACCGCCGAGCTGATGCAATGCCTGTGGCCGCGCTGGATGGGCGACACCGAGCCCAAGCCGCCCTGGCAGCAGGCCCAGCTGTGGTTGGCGGCCCGGCGCTGGAGCGCCTGACATGATGCGCACCCCATGAACACGCTCAGCCCCCATCAAGTTTCCCGTCAAGGTCTGGACGCCTTGCGATCGGGTCAGTTCGAAGCCGCTCGAAGCGCCTTTTCACACCTTCAGCAACAGGGCTTGGCCGATGCCGATGACTTGACGGCTCTCGCCCTTGCCTGTGCCCGCCTGAATGACACGGCCTCCGCACACCAAGCCGTTGATGCGGCCCTTGCCAAACAACCCGGTCACTTGCGGGCCTTGATTTTTAAAGCCGATTTGCACGCCCAGGCCGGGGACGACCGGGAGGCGGCTGCTGCTTACCAATTGGCAACCCGAGCCGCCCCAGACTGGCAAAGCCTGCCCTCCGCACTGCAGCGCGATGCCCGGCGAGCCCACGAAGCGGTGGCGCACTACGCGGCCAAGTTCGCCGCCGAGTTGGAAGCCGGGCTGGAGACCACCTTGCAAGTGGCTCGGCAGGCGCAAGGGGCGGCAGCGACGCGCCGCTTTGAGCGCGGCATTGGCCTGCTGCTCGGGCGCCAAGACTTGTACCGCTCGCAGCCCCGACTCTTCTACCTGCCGGGCTTGCCGGAGCAGCCCTTTTTTGAGCGCGAGGCCTTTCCCTGGTTGAGCGCGCTGGAGGCGCAAACCGCCGCCATTCGAACGGAACTGCAGGGCCTGCTGCGCAGTTCTGACACTTGCTTCAAGCCCTACGTGGAACGGGTACCCGGCAGGGCCGTGCTGCGCGAAGGGGGCTTGCTGGACAGCACCGATTGGACCGCTTGCTACCTCTGGAAGAACGGCCACCCCGTGGCCGAAGTGCAGGCCCAGTGCCCGCAAACCGTGGCGGCTTTGGGCGAAGTGCCTTTGGCGCTGGTGCCGGGGCGCGCGCCCAATGTGCTGTTCTCCATGGTGCAGCCGGGCGCGCACATTCCCCCGCACCACGGTTTTTTGAACACGCGCTGCATCGTGCACCTGCCCCTCATCGTGCCGGCCAGCGAGCCGCCCTGCCGCTTGCGCGTGGGCGCAGAGACCGCAGTCTGGAGCGAAGGCCGAGCGATCGTTTTCGATGACAGCTGTGAACACGAAGCCTGGAACCCGAGTGCGCAGCTGCGGGTGGTGTTGTTGTTCGAGGTCTGGCGCCCCGAGCTATCGGCCCTGGAGCGCGACCTGATGCAAGCGCTGTTCAAGGCCTTGCCGCCCACCGACACCAGCCTGTAGGCCCCATGCTCCTGCGGCTACTTGCCCTTCGATACAGTGCGCCGCCATTGCTGTCCAAGGTGTGTCCATGAACATTCTTTTATTCCTTGCTGGGCTTGTGGCCTTGGTTGTGGGCGCTGAGTTGTTGGTGCGCGGCGCCTCGAAGTTGGCGCTGTCCTTTGGCATCTCCCCCTTGGTGGTGGGCTTGACGATTGTGGCCATGGGAACCAGTGCGCCCGAGGTCGCGGTGTCCGTGGGGGCGGTCCTGGATGGCAAGACCGACATCGCCATCGGCAATGTGGTGGGCAGCAACATTTTTAACGTGCTGTTTATCTTGGGGCTGAGCGCCTTGATCGTGCCTTTGGTGGTCAACATCCAGTTGATCCGCCAGGAAGTGCCCATCATGGTTGGCATCAGCCTCTTGTTGGTCGTGCTTGGGCTGGATGGCAAGCTCTCGATGTACGACGGCGGCTTGCTGTTTGGCCTGTGGTTGGCCTACACGGCCTTTTTGGTCATCCAGTCGCGCAAAGAAACCTTGGCCGCTCAGCAGGAGTTTGTAGAAGAGGTGACGCCCGCCGAGCCTGGCGCTTGGGACAGCAAGCTCCCCGCCCAGTTGGCACTCATTGCCGCAGGCTTGGCCGCGTTGGTGTTTGGCTCCGAGTGGCTCGTGACGGCCTCCGTGGCCTTTGCCAAAGCGCTGGGCGTGAGCGATTTGGTGATTGGCCTCACCATCGTTGCCGCCGGCACTTCGATGCCGGAGGTGGCCACCTCGATCACCGCTGCGATCAAGGGCGAGCGTGACATTGCGGTGGGCAATGTGGTGGGGAGCAACACCTTCAACATCCTCGGCTGCCTGGGCATTTCGAGCCTGGTGTCGGGCGACATGGGCCTCGGCATGGCGCCATCCCTGATGGCCTTTGACATCTGGGTGATGCTGGCGGTGGCACTGGCCTGCCTGCCCGTCTTCATGACGGGGCGGGAGATTGCGCGCTGGGAAGGCGCAGTGTTCCTGATTTACTACATCGCGTACGTGGCCTACCTCATCTTGGCAGCGCAGCAGCATGATTTGCTGGCCCCTTACTCGATGGTCATGATGAGTTTCGTGGTGCCGCTCACCGTGATCACTTTGGGGGTGAGCTTGATCAAGCGGCCAGCGACCGCATGAGCCTTCTTCTCCTTGCCCTATTGCCGTGGCTGGGTGCGCTCTTGTTGCTGGCGCTCCCCGGCCGGCGGCTGGCCGCTTGGGTCGCAGGCTCGGTGGCCTTGGCAGGGCTGGGCTTGCTGCTGGACATGGCGCCCGCAGTGTTTGGCGGCGAGGTGCTCCGCTGGCGCATGGAGTGGCTGCCGCAGCTCGGGCTGAGCCTTGGTTTTAGGGTGGACGGCCTCGCTTGGCTCTTCGCTCTGCTGATCACCGGCATCGGTGCTTTGGTCGTGCTGTACGGGGCTTGGTACCTCGACCCCAAAGACCCGGCGCCCCGCTTTTTCAGCTTTTTGCTGCTCTTCATGGGCGCCATGCTGGGCGTGGTGCTGGCCGACAACTTGATTTTGTTGGTGCTGTTCTGGGAGCTGACCAGCCTGTCGAGCTTCTTGCTGATTGGCTACTGGCACCACCGGGCCGATGCAAGGCAAGGCGCGCGCATGGCGCTGACCATCACGGGAGCCGGGGGCCTGTGCCTGCTGGCCGGTGTGCTGCTCATCGGTCACATCGTGGGCAGCTACGAGCTGGATGCCGTGTTTGCTGCGCGCGATGTGCTGCAGGCGCACCCCATGTTCCCGGTGGCCCTGGTGCTGGTGCTGCTCGGCGCCTTCACCAAGAGCGCGCAGTTCCCTTTCCACTTCTGGTTGCCGCACGCCATGGCGGCGCCCACGCCGGTCAGCGCTTACCTGCACTCGGCCACCATGGTGAAAGCCGGGGTCTTCCTGCTGGCGCGCATGTACCCGGCGCTGGGTGGCAATGAGTGGTGGTTTTGGATCGTCTCGCTGGCCGGCTTGGCCACGCTGCTGTGGGGTGCCTATGCGGCGCTCTTTCAGCATGACCTCAAGGGCCTGCTGGCCTATTCAACGATCAGCCACCTGGGCCTGATCACCTTGCTCTTCGGCTTGGATGAGCCCTTGGCCGTGGTGGCCGGCGTGTTTCACATCCTCAACCACGCCACCTTCAAGGCCGGGCTGTTCATGAGCGCCGGCATCATTGACCACGAAACCGGCACGCGCGATTTGCGCAAACTCGCTGGGCTGGCGCGCCTCATGCCGATCACGGCCACGCTGGGCATGGTGGCGGCGGCCGCCATGGCGGGCGTGCCGCTGCTCAATGGCTTTTTGTCCAAGGAAATGTTCTTTACCGAGGCGGTGGCCAAGCAGAGTCACGCCCTGATGGAGTGGGTCCTGCCCATAGGGGCCACGCTGGCGGGCACCTTCAGCGTCGCCTACTCGATGCGCTTCATCCACGACTGCTTCTTCAACGGCAAGCCCAAAGACCTGCCCAAAACGCCGCACGAAGCGCCTTTCTTCATGCTGCTGCCGGTGGGGCTTTTGGTTCTGCTTTGCATTGCCGTGGGCGTGGCGCCGCAGTGGGTGGCTGGGCCCTTGCTGGCGGTGGCCGGCCAGGCCGCCTTGGGTGCGCCGCTGCCCACGTACTCGCTTGCCATTTGGCACGGCTTCAACCTGCCGCTCTTGATGAGCGCGGTGGCGGTGGCGGGGGGCGTCTTGCTGTACTTCGCTCTGCAGTCCAAGGTCAACTTGCACCGCTTGAGCATCGTGCCGGGCTGGATCGCCGCCGGAGGCCGGGAGGCGTTTCACAGCCTGCTCCTGCTCGGCCTGCGCATGGCCAGCGGGCTCACCGCCCAGTTACAAAACGGCAGCCTGCAGCGTTACGTGCTGCTGCTGGTGCTGATGGCCTTGGCAGCGGGCCTCCATCCCTTCCTCCAGAGCGGGCCTTCGGCACACATGGCCGCCTTGCACTTCCAGGACTTGAGCCTGGGCGTTTTCGTGCTCGGCGGCATTGGCATGGCGGCCACCGTGGCCGCCACGCTGTGCCACCGCCAGCGCTTGCTGGCCTTGGTTTTGATGGGCGCAGTCGGCCTGGTGGTGTGCCTCAGCTTTGTGTATTTCTCGGCGCCGGATTTGGCGCTCACGCAATTGCTGGTTGAGGTGGTGACCATCATCTTGATGCTGCTGGCCTTGCACCACCTGCCGGCCGAGAGTGCGCCTGAGCGCTCGCGCTGGCGCAGCTACCGCGACGCTGTGCTGGCCGTGGCCGTGGGCCTGGGCGTTGCCCTGCTGGTGTGGATGGTGCTCACGCGGCCGGGGCAGTCCATCAGCGACTACTTCTTGAGCACCACCTTGCCGATGGGCGGCGGGGCCAATGCGGTGAACGTGATCATCGTGGACTACCGGGGTTTTGATACCTTGGGTGAGATCACCGTGCTGGGCATTGCCGCCTTGATTCTTCATGCGCTGCTGGCCGGTGTGCCGGTGAGCACCGCGCGGGCAGAGCCAAGT
>JBKCVH010000355.1:0-15604 GCA_046317675.1 Burkholderiales bacterium | reverse complement strand
CGCTGCCACGAAAGCTGCGGTGAGTTCAGGGGGGCGGCGCTGTGCATGGGGGTGGTCTATCGTATCGACCCCCAGCCCCCACACCGCCCCACCCAACCGGCCCGCGACCCCGACGCCACCGTGGTGCGGCCAGCACGGGCGCCTGTAGCCGAGGCCGCTGACCCAGACGCCACCCGGGTGATCCCCTCCCAAGCTGCGCCGGCAGCGGGCGCGGCGCACGCTCCGAGCAACATGCCCATTGCCCTTCCCGCGGGCTACCGGCTGCAGGAGTACGAGATCAAGGCCCTGCTGGGCCAAGGCGGTTTTGGCATCACCTACTTGGCGGTGGACGCCAACCTGCGCTCCTCGGTCGCCATCAAGGAATACCTGCCAGCAGAGTTGGCCCAGCGCGCCCACGACAGCAGCGTGCGCGCACGTGGCGAGGCCCAGGCCCTGACCCTGCAAGAGGGCCGCGACCAATTCTTGGTTGAGGCCCGCACGCTGGCCACCTTCCGCCACCCGAACATCGTGCGCGTGGCGCGCTTCTTTGAGGCCAACCAGACCGCCTACATGGTGCTGGACTACGAGCGCGGGCAGTCATTGAGCGACTGGTGGCGCAAACAGCAAGCCAGCAAGCCCCTGAGCGAGCCCGACCTGCTGCTCTTGCTGAACCCCTTGCTGGATGGTCTGGCGCAAGTGCACAGCCACGGCGTGCTGCACCGCGACATCAAGCCCGACAACATCTTGGTGCGCGACGGCGACGGCAGCTTCGTGCTGCTGGACTTTGGCGCCGCCCGCGCCACCGCAGGCGCGGCAACCGAAGCCCCCGACTTCCTAACCCCCGGCTACGCCCCGGTGGAGCAGTACATGGGCTTGGAACAAGGCCCCTGGACTGACCTGTACGCGCTGTCGGCCACGCTCTATGGCATGGTCACCGGCCAACGCCCCCGCGAGGCGCCGCAACGCATGGCAGCGCCCCACTTGCACGTGAGCGCCGAGCAAGCGGGAGCGGGCCGCTACAGCACCGCCTTCCTGCGCGCCATCGACTGGGGCCTGCAAATTCGCGCCCAAGACCGGCCACAAGACGTCGCCAGCTTCCGCAAAGCCCTGTTTGCCGCCCATGCCAGCAGCTTGGGCCTGCAAGAAGCCTTGGCCGGTGGCGCTTCGGAGGCCACCGTGCGCAAAGGCTTCGGCTTCAGGCTTTGGCGCCTGCGCGCATGGCCCTTTGCGCTGAAGTTGGCTTTTGCACTGGTGCTGGCGGCCTCTTTGCCCATGAGCATCACCGGGTACTACAACTACCGCAGAAGCGTGGAGGCCCTGGCCGACGCCGAGCGGCGCAACCTCCAGCAACTGGCGCAGGCCACGGCGGGGCGCTTGTCGCAATTGCTGGAAGACAGCCGCCGCGTGGCCGCCTTTTTGGCACTCGACCCCCACGTGCGAGCCGCCCTCGAAGCCCCCAGCAGCGAAAGCCTAGCGGCCGTCAGCCAGCACATCGCCACCCTGGTCGCCACCAATCCAGACCTGCATTTGGTCACCTTGATGGACCCCAAAGGCACCGCCATTGCCTCCACCGCCCCCGAGGTGGTCGGCGGCAACTACGCGTTCCGCGACTACTTCCAACAAGCCGTGGCGGGCACGCCCAACGTCACCAGCATCATCATTGGCGCCGTAGCGGGGCGCGCCGGCTCCTACCTGGCGCACCCTGTGCGCGCGCAGGACGGGCCGGTGATCGGCGTGGTCACGATGCGCTTGCGCGCCGAGTCGATCGGCGCCCTCATCGACGCCAGCCGCAACGGGCAGCGCGAGCCCTTCTTGGTGGATGGCGACGGCGTGCTCATCCACCACCCCAACGCCGCGCTGCGGTTTCGCAGCCTCGACACCCTGTCGAAAGCGCAACTGCAGGCCATTCAGGCGGACCAGCGCTTTCGGCGCGACCGCATCGAAAGCCTGGCCATGCCCACGCTCGCAGCCGCCATGGTGGGCGCCCGCAGCGAAGGCAACGTGAGCTACCTCTCCAGCATCTCCAAAACCGAAGAAGTGGCGGGTTACGCGCCCGTGGCTGGCCTTGGCTGGGTCGTGGGGGTTTCTGAAACACGCGCCAGCTTTGAGGCGCCCCTGCGCCAAATGTTCCAGCAAGTGCTGCTCAGCCTACTCGGCGTCGGCTTGGTGTTTTGGGTGCTCGCCCTCCTGCTAGCGCGCAGCATCGTGCGGCCCATCCAGCAACTCACCGCAGCCACCGAGGCCCTCAAACGCGGCGACTACGACGCCGCCCGCGTGCCCGTCAGCTCCGTAGACGAAGTGGGCGCCCTGGGCCGCACCTTCAACGTCATGATTGACGTGCTGCGGCAGCGCGAGCGGGAGCGGGAGCTCAAAGACAAGGCCTAGGAGATCGGCTCACGGAGTCGCCGGCTAATGTGGTGATTCGCGCCTGGGTGAAGGTCAAGAACTCATCGCCAGCCCTGTTGTGGACATGACCACGGCGCTGGCGGTGGTGTCGAAAGCGGGCGCGGATCTGACGGCCTTCCCCACCGGCAAACACTTCGCCAGCTGGCTGGGCTGAGCCCAGACACAAGGCGCCCTGCGAACGGCTTGTGCCTGGCGAAGGGCCGAGTCTCTGGCTCGGCGCGGCCTGCCTGGCGACCCAGTGCCAGCAGTACACCGACCAGAGGCGGGCGTACTACGAGGAGCAATACCGCGAGTGCGTGGTGGCCAACTTAACCCGGCGAGCGCAGCAGTTAGGGCTGCAGTTGGTTCCCCTTGGCGGGGGCGTCACCACATGCAACAACGACCTGATCGAGGCCCAGGCCGCTACAAATCAGATCAATGAAATCAACTGCTTCGAAGGCGTTGCTTGAGAGGCGTCATGCTGTGCTGAGGCGCATGAACCTAAAGACCTCTACGTTCTCTGTTCGCGCCGCAGGTTGTAGGTTCATGGCACGTGGAGAAGGATGGTGACAGCTGAGTATTCGAGCGGTTGTCGCTGCCGACAGCGGCACATGCGCGCGCCTTGCCGCCCCACCAACCAAGACTATGCATCGAAGGTTCGGAAGGAGCTTTAGCAACTGCAGCAAGTACTGCGTGCCAAGGGTGATTTCATCTCTTTGGACAGCCCTGATTTGCGTCATGGCGTCGTTTCCGACGTACCAAGGAACGATGTTCCAAACCACGATGTCGTTGCGGCAGATCTGCGCGAGACCTAGCTGCTGCCGGAAGTTCCGTGCAGTTTGGTCGGGGTTCTCGAATGAGATGAAGCCGGTCTCGACTGCCTTCGGTCCAGGTGCTTCGAGGACGAATAGGTACTTTGCGACTTCGTTCCCGTTCCCCGGATCAAAGTCAGGCACCTCTATACCAAGCTGTTGCTCTGCACGTATTCGGTCTACGAATGCTGACAGCGGAGTTTTCATGACGCCTAAACAGTCAGCGTTGAACCGCCGCCGCGCGGCCTTTGCCACGCAGCTGAGCGCAACCGGCGGCAGGTGAACCGTGTTGAACAAAGCCGCCGCTCCAGTCGGGGTTCAGCGGGTGTGTTGCGATGGGTATTGGGGATTGGATCGAAGGCAGGCGGCGCATGCGCTCGATTCTGCTGCAGCGATGCAGTACCAGGATGCGCGCAAGCCCGGTACAGCGCTGTGACCCGTCGCTGGCGGGCTTGCGCGCGCCCTCACACCCTGGGCACGCGGTGGATCTGGGCGCCGCTGGCGCAGCAGCGCTCCCCACCAGCCCCACGGCATGGTGCACAGCACTTGCCGCCGCCAAGCTGGCCAGTGACCCCTTTGGCTGCGTGATCTCGCGGCGGCCCCCGCGCTTGTCCTGCTGCCGGGAACGTGGGCACCGGCGCTCCCGGCAGCGGCAAACGCTTGGCGCCGCGCAATCGCTCCACCACCCGCAGTGGCCCCTGCTGGCACTGCGGGCAAGCCAGCACATCCATGCGCGCCATCCGGGCCGTGTAGGCCCGTGCAGGCTATTGAGCGGGCGGGTTCAGCACAGCTTGATTCAGCGCTTGCCGCGCTCGTGCAAGCTGGGTCTTCTTGCACCCGTTGGCCAGCACGCCGCAATGAGCGCGTGGTGGCGCTGTTTCATCAACCCGGCGGCACAGGTAGTCCAGCACCTGCGTCGCAAGCCAGCTGGCGCCTGGCACAAGGCATAACGGCGGGTTATGCGCAACCCGGTTTTCGCTAGCTGGCGTGCGGTTGGGACTGCACACAATCGGCGTCTCATGCACCTGTCGCCCCTTTGCCCTCCCCTCGCTGGTATGAAGCGCCTTGCTGGCGCTGCCCTTCTCTGCCTTCCCTTGCTGGCAAGCGCCGGCAAGCCGCTGGTGTACTGCGCCGACGCCAGCCCCGAGGGCTTTGACCCGGGCCTGTGGGACAGCACGAGCACCAGCAATGTGAACAACCAGATGTTCCAGGGCCTACTGAGCTTTGAGCGCGGTGGCACCGCCTTGAAGGCTGCGCTGGCCACCGAATGGAGCATGTCGGCCGACGCCAAGGTGTTTCATTTCAAGCTCCGCCAAGGCGTGCAGTTCCACAGCACGACCCGCTTCAAGCCCACGCGGGCCATGAACGTGGACGATGTGCTGTTCACGTTCCGGCGCTTCATTGACCCCAAGACCGAGTTCAACCAAGCCTTCCCGGCGAACTTTGTATACCCCAACAGCCTCGGGCTGGCCGAGCAAATTGAAGGCATCGACCGGCTCGGCGAGCATGAGATTCGCTTTCGCTTGAAGAAGCCCAATGTCACCTTCCTGAGCTACTTCGCGATGTCTTGGGCCGGCATTCAGTCGGCGGAGTACGCAGCGCAGTTGCTGAAAGAGGGCCGGCCGCATGCCATCAACAACCAGCCGGTGGGCACGGGGCCGTACCAGTTCCGCAGCTATGCCAAAGACGATGTCGTGCGCATGCAGGCGCACCCCGGCTACTGGGGCAAGCCGCAGCGCACGCAAGCGCTGATTTACGCCATCGCCCGCGAACCGAATGTGCGCGTGCAAAAGTTGCTGGCGGGCGAATGCCACATCACCAGTCCCATCCGGGACGTGGACGTGGGCACGGTGACCAAGCGGCCGGATGTGGCGCAGCTCTTGAAGATCCAGGCGCTGAACATTTCCTACCTCGCCTTCAACCTGAAGAAGGCGCCCCTGGACCGCCGAGTGGTGCGCGAGGCGCTGGACATTGCGGTGGATCGCGACGCCATCTTCAAAGCCCTGTTCCCGCGCGGTGACGCCACGCAAGCAGTGAGCGCCTTCCCGCCCGCCATTCCCGGCCACAACGGCAGCCTGAAGAACGAGTTCAACCCGGCGCGCGCCAAAGAGTTGTTGGCCAAGGCGGGCTACCCGAACGGCTTCAGCCTCGACCTGTGGGCCCTGCCGGTGGCGAGACCCACCAACCCGAACGGGCAACTGATGGCCCAGCTGATCCAGCAAGACTGGGCTCGCATCGGCGTCAAGGCCACCATCAAAACCTATGAGTGGGGCGAGTACCTGAAGCGCGCCAACAAGGGCGAGCACGACGTGTACATGAGCGGCTGGAGTGGCGACACCGGCGACGCCGACGACTTCCTGACGCCCAACCTGAGCTGCGCCGCCAACGCCGGCAAGGGCTTCAAGTTCTGCAACGCAGAGTTTGAACGCCTCATCACCGAGGCCCGTGCCGTGGCCGACCCTGGGGTGCGCAAGCGCCTGTATGAAGAGGCGCAGGTGATCTTCAAGCGCGAGCGGCCTTGGATCACCATGGCGCACAGCACCATCTACATCCCGGCACGCAAAGACGTGAAAGGCTTTGTGATGTCCCCCAATGGCTCGGTTGATTTTGAGGATGTGTACAGAGAATGAGAGCGAAGCATGAACGGGCGCCGGGCCGCCCCAAGCCCGTTGCGCCCCCTCGGGGGGTGGCGATGGCCCAAAGGGCCGGAGACTGGGGGCAGCCATGAGACTTCGACACATTGAGGTGTTCCACGCCATCATGCAGGCGGGTTCCATCAGCGGCGCGGCGCAGCTGCTGCACATCTCCCAGCCCGCCGTCACCAAGGTGCTGCAGCACGCCGAGCTGCAACTGGGCATGCCGCTGTTTGACCGCGTTCGCGGCAAGCTGGTGGCCACGCCAGAGGCGCAGCGGCTTTACATCGAGACCGACCGACTCAGCCGCGACCTGATCGCCATCCGCCGGCTGGCCGCCCAATTGCGCGCCGGCACCCAAGACGCACTGCGCGTGCTAGCCACGCCCACGCTGGGCGCCTCGGTGCTGCCGGCTGCCGTCACGCAGTGGGCCAGCCTGATGCCCGATGCCCGCTGCACCTTGGCCACCCACCACACGCGCGAAATCGTCAATGCCCTGATGCTCGGCGAGGCCGACATGGCCCTGTCGCTGCAGGACCCCCACCACCCCGGCATCAAGGCCGAGGTGCTGGCCACCGGGCCCATGGTGGCGCTCTGCCCCAAGGGTTCGGCAGAAGCCAAAACGGAAGGCGAACTGCCGCTGGCTGAAATTGAAACCGAACTGATTGGCATGGCCGAGGACGACCCGCTGGGCCACCAAGTGCTGAATGCCTTTGCCGCGCAAGACATGCACCCGGCCAGCCGCATCACCGTGCAAACCTACCAACTGGCGCGCGCCTTGGTGGAAGCCGGCGTGGGCCTGTCCATCGTGGACCCGTTCACCGCCGCCAGCGCCGACCGCAGCCGCGTGCGGGTGCGGCGCTTGGCGCCGGCCATTCCGGTGCAGCTCACCTTGCTCACCCCTGTCAGCAGCCCGCTCACGCAAAGCGGCCGGCGTTTTGTGAAGCTGCTGACTGACACCACGCGGGCCAGTTTGGCTGAGTTGGGACTGTCGTGAGCGAGGCTGTGGGTGTGGCCAGCGGCGTGGCCGGGATTGCGGCGGAGGAGATCGCCCAGCACCCCGACTTCAAGCCGCTCTACGCCCTGCAAGGCGTCGCCATCGACTTGCGCTACGCAACGCGGAACAACTTCGTGGGCAAAGCGGTCTATGGCGGCCTGGACTGCGCCTGGCTGCGGCGCGAAGCCTTTGACGCCCTGCAGCTCGCGGCCGATTGGCTGCGGCAACACCAGCCCAGCTGGCAAATGGTGGTGTTTGACGCCCTTCGCCCCCAGCGCATTCAAGAGGCGCTTTACGCCGAGCTGGCCGACACGCCGCTGGCCATGTACCTGGCCCACCCGGAGCGAGGCTCCATCCACAGCTTTGGCATGGCCGTGGACGTTGGGCTGCTGGATGCTGCAGGCCAGGAGCTGGACATGGGAGCGGCATTCGATGAGATGGACGCCATCTCCCACCCCGAGTTCGAAGCCGAGCTGCTGGCGCAAGGCCGGCTCACCGCCGTGCAGCTCAGCCATCGGGGCTGGTTGCGTGCCGCCATGCGGCAGGCGGGCTTTCAGGGCATTGCCACCGAGTGGTGGCACTTCGACCTGGGTGACCGCGTGAACGTGCGCCGCGATTTGCCGCGCGTTTTGTAAAGCGCGCGCAAGAACAGTTAGGGCAGCTCGCGCACTTGGGCGTCAATCACCTCGCCCTGGCCACGCTCCCCGCGGGCGCGGCGCATGCCTTGCTGGGCCTGCGCTTGAAAGCGATCCACCCACACGCGCGCTGCCGGGCGTTTGCGACCCGTGATGGCGGCCACTAGCCACCAGATCAGGCCCACCAGCAATCCCACGGCGAGCAAACCCAACAAGAACACCGTGAGAAAAACGATGAACACGAAACGGACGATGAAGTTCAGCACGGTGGCCATGGGTTCTGTAGTTAAGGGAAAGTGCCGGCGCAAGTGTGCCCAGTTGGGACCTGCCCTGCAAAAAGCAAGCCCAAAATGGGGCCATGCCGCGCTACCGCCTGCTTTACATCGAAGACAACCCGATCAACGCCTTGGTGGTTGAAGAGCTGTTGATGGCCAGACCGGACATTGAGCTGGTCGTGGAGCCCACCGGCCAAGGCGGTTTGGCTCGCGCACAAACCTGGCAACCTCAGCTCGTTTTGCTGGACCACGAACTGCCCGACCTCAGCGGGCAGCAAGTGCTGGCGCAGCTGCGCGTGTTGCAGCCGGGCATGCCGGTGGTGTCGCTTTCTGCCACCGACATGCCGCAGCCCGGCTTTGATGCATGCTGGAGCAAGCCCATCGACTTCCCCAGCTTCAGGGCTGGCATTGACGGCTTTCTCAAGCCGGAAGCAAGCCCCTGCCTCTGAGCATGGGCTCGATTTGCGGGTCACGGCCCCGGAAGGCCCGAAACGCCGCACCCGGCTCCACGCTGTTGCCGCTGGCCAAGATGTGCTGGCGCAAACTGGCCGCCGTGGGGGCGTCGAACAAGTCGCCCGCTTCTTTGAAGGCCTCAAAGGCTTCGCAGTCCAGCACCTCGGCCCACAGGTAGACGTAGTAGCCGGCGGCGTAGCCATCACCCACAAACAGGTGCTGGAAGTGCGGCAAGCGGTGGTTCATGCCGCAGTCGGCCGGGGCGCCCAGGCGGTCCAGGGTGTCGCGCTCAAAGGTGGTGATGTCCGGGGCTTGCTCTTCGTGCAGGGCATGAATGGCCAAGTCCACCAAAGCGGAGGCGGTGTAGCGCACCGTTTCGTAACCCTGATTGAAGAACTCCGCCGCCTTGATGCGCTCAATCAGTTCGGCTGGGATGGCCTCTCCCGTTTGCCAGTGGCGGGCATGGCGCTGCATCACTGCGGGGTCGGCAATCCAGTGCTCCATCAGCTGGCTGGGCAGCTCCACAAAGTCGCGCAGCACTTGGGTGCCAGAGAGCCGCTCAAAGCGGGTTTCGCTCAGCATGCCGTGCAGGCCATGGCCAAACTCGTGGAACAAGGTTCGCACGTCGTCCAGGCTCAAAAGCGTGGGCTCGCCCGGCGCGCCTTTCGCGAAGTTGTTGGTGTTCAAGATGATCGGCGTTTGCTTGCCACCCTCGGTGCGGTGCCAAGCAAGTGCGTTCATCCAGGCGCCACTGCGCTTGCCCAAGCGCGCAAAGTTGTCGTGCAAGAACACGGCGCGGTGGGCGCCATCGGCGTCCAGCACCTCGTAGGCCACGACGTCGGAGTGGTAGACGGGCCAGTCGCTGCGGCGCTCGAAGCGGAGGCCGAAGAGGCGCTGCGCGCAGTCGAACACGGCGGCGACCATCGCATCCAGCGGGAAGTAGGGCTTGAGCTTGGCTTCATCAAGTGCAAAGCGGGCTTGGCGCACCTTCTCGGCATAAAAGCGCCAATCCCAGGCCTCGATGCGGTCCACGATGCCATGGGCCAAGGCAGCCGCTTGCACCGCTTCACGCTCCTTTTGCGTTGCGCTCAGGCTCGCATCCCAAACGCGCATGAGCAGCTTCTGCACATTGGCCGTGGTCTGCGCCATGGTGTCGACCAGCTGGTAGTCGGCGAAGCTGGCGTAGCCGTGCAAGCGGGCTTGCTCGTTGCGCAGGGTCAGGATCTCGCGGGCGATCTCGCGGTTGTCGGTTGGGCCGTCGTGCTCGCCACGTGTCGTCCAAGCGCGCCATGCGGCTTCGCGCAGGTCACGCCTTGTGCTGAAGGTCAAAAAGGGCACGATGTGCGAGCGGCTCAGCGTCACCAAATGCTCGCCCTCGGCCAGGCCGCGTTCACGGGCCGCTTCGCGCATCACGGCGCGGGCAAAGCCGGGCAGGCCCGCCAGTTCAGCCTCGCTGCGCAGCACCAAACGGTAGGCGGCTTCATCGGCCATCACGTTCTGGGCGAACTGCGTGTTCAGCTCCGCCAAGCGCTGCATGATGGCCGCGTAGCGCTCTTGCGCTGCCGGCTTGAGCTGTGCACCGGCACGCACCGCCTCAAGATGCAAGCGCTCCAGCAAACGCCGCTCTTCGGGCTTGAGCTGGAGGGTGTCGATGCGTTGCACCAAGTCTTGCAGGCGCGAAAAAACCCCTTGATGCATGGCCACCCAGCTGGCGTGCGCCGCCAGCGGCGCCGCCATGTCGCGCTGCACCGCTTGCAAAGCAGGCGTGGACAGCGACGCGTTCAGGGTGTGGAACAGCATTTCCACCCGGGCAAGCTGACGGCCGCTGCCGTCCAACGCAGCAGCCGTGTTGCTAAAGCTCGGAGCGGCGGTTTGGTTGGCGATCGCATCCAGCTCCGCGCGCTGCTCGGCGATGGCTGCTTCAAAGGCTGGCGCAAAGTGCGCCGCCTCGACGGCGCCAAAGGGCGGCAACTGCCCGGGCGTTTGCCAGGCTTTCATCAAGGGGTTCATCAAGGCTCCTTACTGGGCTGCAGCCTTGGCTTTTTCCATCTCCTTGCGCACGGCAATTTCGTCGACCTCGTCGTACGGGCGGTTGCCGCATTCATTGCGCCAAGCGTCTTGTGCGTCACCCAGCTTGTCAGCACGTTGGGCCAGCTCATCCTTGCGCTTGTTGAAGGCCTCCACACGCTGCTCGAACAGGCCGACTTCGGTCACAAACACGCGCTTGCGCGCGTTATGCGGGTCGATCTGGCCATTGACTGCAGCTGCTTGCTTCTCGTAGTCGGCCTTGGCCTCGGCTTGCTCTTTCTTGCTCATCTTGGGCAGGCGCTCCTTGAGCGACTCAAAAATCGCCCCAACGCGCTTGTTCTCGTCAACGATGGCCTTCTCGGCGGCTTCGATTTCTGCTTGACGGGTCTTGATGACATCGCGCTGTGCCAGCACGCTGTCGCGCTCGGTGATGAGCTCTTTGTCCGCTATGCCAATAGCGTCGTTCTCCACCTTGTTGGCATCTTGCCGAATCAAGCAAGCGCGCAATTCGTCGCGGGTCATCAACTTTGCGCGTGGCTTGGCTGCAGCCGGCTCAGCCTTGGCCGGTGCGCCCTTGGGTGCGGGCTTGGCAGCTGGCTTTGCCGCCGGCTTGGCCGCAGGCGTTGCAGCCGGCTTAGCCGGTGGGGTTTGGGCCATGACGGCAGAGCCCATCAAGGCGGCAACAAGGCTCAGGGCGGCGAAGCGGAAAGGTACGTGGCGCATGGCAATTTGATGACCAAAAACGGGGCGACGATGATGCCATGCCCTTCGGCATGAACACTCTGCCTCCTCATAATCTGCTCGTTATTCACTGATTGAATTGCCATGAAGCGCACCTTGATGACCGCCAGCCTGCTTGCCCTAGGAACCGTTCAGGCGCAGGCCCCTGACCCGTACCTTTGGCTGGAAGAAGTCGAGGGCGAGCGCGCCATGGCGTGGGTGAAGGAGCGCAACGCCGAGACCGAGGGGCTGCTGAAGAGCCGCCCTGAGTACAAAGGTTTGCGCACCGAGTTGCTGGAGGCGCTGAATGCTCGTGACCGCATTCCTGGCTTCCGCCGCATGGGCGACTACGTCTACAACCTTTGGCAAGACGAAAAGAACAAGCGCGGACTCTGGCGCCGCACCACTTTGGCGGAGTACGCCAAGCCCGAGCCCGCCTGGGAAACCGTGCTCGACATGGATGCGCTGGGCAAGCTAGAGGGCAAGAGCTGGGTGTTCAGCGGCGCGAGCTGCCTGGCCCCGGCCTACCAGCGCTGCTTGCTGTCCCTGTCGCCCGGCGGCTCCGATGCCACCGTGGTGCGGGAGTTCGACATCGAGAGCAAGAGCTTTATCAAGGGCGGCTTTGAGTTGCCCGAGGCCAAGTCGCAGGTGGACTGGCGCGATGAGAACCACATCTACGTCGGCACCGATTTCGGCAAAGGGAGCTTGACCGACTCGGGCTATCCCCGCATCAGCAAGCTCTGGGCGCGCGGCACCCCATTGACCAGCGCCAAGACAGTGTTTGAAGGCGAGACCAAGGACACCTGGGTGGGCATCACCGTCGACGGCCACGGCGCCAAGCAGCGCTCCATCGTGCAGCGGGCGCTTGACTTCTACCGTGCCGAGTACCACTTGGTTCAGCCCGATGGCAAGTTGCGCAAGCTGGACCTGCCCCTCGACGCCCAGCCCAACCTTTGGGGCGAGCGCCTGCTGATCACCCTGCGCTCCGACTGGAAGCTCGGCGGCAAGACCTTCAAAGCCGGCAGCTTGGTGGTGGGGTCATGGTCGGAGTTCCTGGCAGGCAAACGCAACTTCCAAAGCCTGTTCACCCCCACGGCCACGCGTTCGTTGGCGGGCTACACCACGACGCACCGCCACGTCGTCCTGAACGTCTCCGATAACGTCGCGAGCAAGCTGGAAGAGTGGGACTTCAGCGGCAAAACCGCCAAGCTGCGCAGCATCGCCGCGCCCTTCCCGGGCATGCTCAGCGTTCGCAGCCTGTACGACGACGACTTGCCGACCGATTCCCTCTCGGACAAGTACCTCGTTCAGTACTCCGACTTCCTGACGCCCGACACCCTGTACCTTGCCAGCGCCGGCACCGATGAGCGCATGCGGCTCAAGAGCCGCCAAAGCTGGTTCGACGCCAGCGGCATGCGCGCTGAGCAGCAATTTGTGAAGAGCAAAGACGGCACCTCGGTTCCCTACTTTGTGATTTACCCCAAGGGCGCAAAGCTGGATGGCAAGAACCCCACCCTGCTTTACGGCTACGGCGGCTTTGAAGTGAGCATGACCCCTGGCTACAGCGCAGGCCGTGGGCGTGCTTGGCTGCAGCGGGGCGGCGTCTTCGTGCTGGCCAACATCCGCGGCGGCGGTGAATTCGGGCCTACGTGGCACAAGTCGGCTCTGCGGGAGAACAAGCAGCGCTCCTACGACGACTTCATTGCCGTGGCCGAGGACTTGATCAAGAAGGGCATCAGCACGCCCAAGCAGCTGGGAATCATGGGCGGCAGCAATGGCGGCCTCTTGATGGGAGCGGTGACCGTGCAGCGGCCCGACTTGTTCAATGCCGTGGTTTGCCAAGTGCCTTTGCTGGACATGCAGCGTTACCACAAGCTTTTGGCGGGCGCCTCCTGGATGGCCGAGTACGGTGACCCTGACAAAGCCGAAGACTGGGCTTTCATCAGCCAGTACAGCCCCTACCAAAACGTGAAGGCCGGCGTGAAGATGCCGCGCATGCTCATCAACACCAGCACCAAGGACGACCGCGTGCACCCCGGCCATGCGCGCAAGATGGCCGCACGCATGCTGGAACAAGGCCACGCGCCCTTGTATTGGGAAAACATTGAAGGCGGGCATGGCGGCGCCGCTGACAACGAGCAACGCGCCACTTGGCAAGCCATTGAGTACACCTACCTCTGGATGCAACTGGGCGGCAAGACCGCACCATGAACGAAGTTCAGCACCGTCCGGGCCGCTTCTCTCTATTTGTAGATGGCGCCGAATGCGTGCTGGACTACTTTGTGCGTGATGGCGTCGTGCACTTTCACCACACCCTGGTCCCGACCGCTTTGCAAGGTAGGGGCTTGGCGGCCGAGCTTGTCGAAGCCGGCTTTCAATGGGCTCTCGAAAACCAGTTCAAAGTAGCGCCTGATTGCAGCTACGTGGCCTCCTACCTTCGCCGCCACGCACATTGGCGTGATGCATTGAAACCGATTTCATCCTCAGCATGAAGATCGCGATGTAAGTTCCCGTTTGAGAATAGGTTTCGCTGGGGTGAACACTTCAGCCAGAAGGTGTTCCAACCTGCCTATGATGAGCCCATTCAGGCGCAGATTGGTATGCACCTGACAAGGGAGCCGCTTGGATGACAGCAAACGCTGGACAGCATTTGATGCTGAGCCGCTGGGACCGTTGGAGCGCTGAAAGACCGCAAGGTCTCGATCGGCTGATCTTTCGTGTCGTGGCCTATGTGCTGCCACTGTTCCTGTTGTGCGCCTGTTTGCTGGCCTGGTCGAGTTGGCGTTCCGCCGACTCATTGGCTTCTGCAAACCCGCTGCCATTTCGCTCCCTCGCTGACACCCAGAACACTTGGCAGCACAGCGAAGCGGCGCTGCAACTGACCCGAGCGCCAGCGGAGTTGCAACTCAGCACCCGCAGGGCCACTCACGCGTTCTGGCTGCAACTCGACCTGCGCGACGCCTCGACCGAATGGCTGGAGTTCCCCTCGCGCCACGCCACCACATTGGCCTGCTGGCGCGATGGCGCTTTGCTCGGCCAAGCCGACCGAACCGGCACCAGTGGTTTGATCAAGCCCGTCCGAGGCGGCTTTGCCCTGGAACTGCCCTTGGCCCAGCGGCAAGGCACGCTCACCTGCCGAGCCAGCTTTTTGGGACCAGCGCGCTTGTCTGTGCTGGCACGCTCAACAGAAGCCTTGCAGGCGGCGTCTGCCCGGTTCAACCGAGAGGCGGGATTGCTGGATGGCGGCCTGATCACGCTGAGTTTGTTCCTCTTCGTGACCGCCCTCATCAACCGCAACACCACCTATGTGTTGTTCTCGATGTGGATGGTCCTGAACTGGCGCATGGCCTCGCTGTCGATCGGGAGCGATGTGCAGTGGTTGGGCCACATGGTGCCGGGGCACTGGCTGCCCCTCATGCGCTCCCTGACGCTGGCCCTGTACTACGTGGCCACTTACGCGCTGTTCCGCAGCTTCTTTAGAGACGAGTTGGCGAAGCTCGGGCCCAACCGGATGCTTCGCATTGCCTCTTGGACCTGCTTGCCCGTGCTGGCTTTGGCCGTGGTGCTGCCCTATGACCAGTTCCTGCCCTTCATTTGGGTGCTGTCGGGGCTCAACATCGTGGTGTTGCTCGGCTACGTGACGCGCCTGCTTTGGGTCACGCGCTCCAAGGTGGCAACTTGGTACGCGGGCTCCATGGCCGTCACGCTCTGTGCCAGCTTGGCCGAGG
Source organism: Burkholderiales bacterium (assembly GCA_046317675.1). Taxonomy (GTDB): domain Bacteria; phylum Pseudomonadota; class Gammaproteobacteria; order Burkholderiales; family Burkholderiaceae_C; genus Inhella. The sequence continues at coordinate 959 of JBKCVH010000355.1, read as the reverse complement.
TTCTGGCGGCTTCCATGGCAGCGCCCGGCTTGGCCGAGGTCTTCAATAGCGTGACCGCCGCGCTGTTCTCAAGCCTGTTGGCCTCGTTGGCCGTTGTGGCCCAGATGCAGCGCGAGCGGGACCTCCAACTCGAAGCCCAAACTCGGCTTCAGGCCGCCTATGCCGGCATGCCGGTGGGTCTGTTCACAGCCGACTTGCAAGGCCAGTTCATCCAGGCGAATCCTGCGCAAATGGCCATGCTGGGTGACGGCGAATTGCTCGGCGCCAAGAGCGCTTGGGCACAGCACTTCAAGCCTGCCAGTTGGCCCGCCTTGCTGAGCAACCTCCACCAAGAGGGTGGTGCCGTGCTGGAACTGCCCAGCCACAACGGCCGCCGCTATTTGGTGCGCGCTGCACTGGCAGGCGACGGTGTCGAAGGCGTGATGCAGGACGTTACCGAGCAAAGCTTGGCCACCGAGCGCTTGCGCTTCATGGCCTTGAACGACCCCTTGACCCGCGCCTTGAACCGCCGCGGCATCGAGCAGGCATTGACCCAACTGCAAGCGAGCCTCCCACCGAACACACGCCTCGCCCTCGCCTACCTGGACTTGGACCGCTTCAAGTTGCTCAACGACCTCTATGGCCATTCGGCCGGTGACGAGGTCTTGCAGCAAGTTTGTGAGCGCATTCAAACCTTGCTCTCTGACGGCATGCAGTTCGGCCGAGTGGGCGGTGACGAGTTTGTGCTTTTGCTACCCGGGGTGAGCCTCGAGCTGGCCTGCTTGATTGGCCGCGGCGTCCTGACCACGCTATCCGACCGTCCCTATCAAGTGGGCGACCGCGCCTTCCAAGTTCGCGGATCGATGGGGATGATTGAAGTCGAGGCCGGCACCTCCTTCAAAGACGCCATGACCAGCGCTGACCGAGCTTGCCGCGAGGCCAAACGGGGCCAAAGCGATGGCCTGGTGGTGGTGGAGCAC
>JBKCVH010000354.1:0-7624 GCA_046317675.1 Burkholderiales bacterium | reverse complement strand
GTTCAAAGCGCTGACCGTGCGCATGGCTTGAACCAGGGCGGCACGGCCCAGGGCCGCTTGTTGGGGGGCAACTTGTCGGTGCTGGCCTCTTGCATCGGCACGCGCTTCATGCCCGACTTGCGCGGCGCGATTCTTTTCTTGGAAGACGTGTCTGAAGACCCTTACCGCGTTGACCGCTACCTGGCGCACCTGAAACTCGCTGGCGCGCTCGATGGCGTGGCCGGCTTCTTGCTCGGCAGCTTCACCGATTCCGCGCTCAGCAGCGACGCCGTGCTGGCCGACCACCTCTCGCCCCTGGGCCGCCCCATCTTGGCGGGCTGGCCTGCTGGGCACGGCCAGCCCAACCATGCCTTGCCGCTGGGTCTTCGGGTCACGATGGACGTTGCAACGCGCAGCCTCCATTGGTGAGCGAGGATGTGCGCCATGCGCCTTCCACCTCGCTTCGCCCCCTTGCTGCTGGCCACCCTGCTGAGTGCCTGCAGCACCACCGCCCCCAACCTGCGCCACAGCGCCGCTGACCTTCAGCGCTATCAAGCCGCCGACTTCAGCTGGCCTGCCACCAGCGCCGAAGGCGAACTGGCCCTGCGCACGCTGGAGCTAGAACGCCTGCGCACGCGCTTGGCCATGCCGATTGGGCCGGAGTCGGACGCCGAGCTGCCCGCCGCGCTCTCGGCCGCCATGCTCTTCAATGCAGAAATTGAACCGGCCAAGGCCCGCTTGCGCGAAGCCCTGCCGCGTGCCGCCGCCATGGCACCCAACGCCCAGCGCGCCTTGCTCTCGGCCGCCCACGCGCTGGACCCCAGCGGCAATGCCGAAGCCCTCAAGCTGCTGCTGGGGCAACTGAGCACTCCACGCGAATTTGCCATTGCCAGTTATGCCTTGCTGCGGGCCGATGCCTCGCAAGCCAGCTTGGTGCAGCAGCACTTGCAAGCGCGGCTGGCCACCCAGGCCGATGAGCCCCGTCTGCTCGCCCTGGCGCAGCACCTGCAAGCCCGCCCCGCCCAGCCGCCGCTGGCCGAGCTGTTGAACGCCCCCTTGCTGGCCGGCCACCCCGTGGTGTTCAGCCTGCAGCGGGCAGACCGCCGCCAACGCGGCTTTGCGCTGGTGCGCGGCGCTGATGGCCGCTTTGTGCGCGAAAGCGATGGTCGCCTGCTGGCGATCCCGCAATTGGCCCTGGCGCTGAGCAACTTGCCCGGCACCATCAGCTTGGGCAACACGCCGCAAGGGCTCTACACCGTGGTCGGCAGCGGCACAGCGGCCACCAACCCCTGGATTGGCCCAACGCCCTATCTGCACGCCATGCTGCCCGTGGAGGCCGACCCGGCCACCTTCTTTCATGGCCAAGCCCTAGAGCCGAACTGGAGCGAAGCGCAGTACGAGCGCTTGCTACCCGGGAGTTGGCGCCAGTTCGGTCCGTTCAAAGAGGCTTGGCTGGCCGGCCGCGCAGGGCGCAATGAAATCCTCATGCACGGCAGCACGGTGAACCCGGCCTACTACGCCGGCAGCCCGTTCTTTCCCGGCACGCCCACCGCAGGCTGCCTGATGGCCGACGAGCGCTGGGACCCGGCCACGGGCCGCTTGCTGGCCAGCGACCAGCTGCGGCTGGCCAAAGCCTTCACCCGCGATGGCGTGGAGCGCGGCTTCTTGGTGGTGGTGGAGCTGCCCGGCGATGGGCCAATCGACTTGAACGCCGTGCAAGCGCTGGCGCCATGAAAAAAGGGCCCCGAGGGGCCCTTTGCAAGCGCTGAAGCGCTCTCTCACCAGATCTTGTAGTCCAAGCGCAGGGTGAACGCACGACCGCGTGGGTCGGCAACCCGTGGCTCCCAGCTTGAACCGGCACCGGTGTTGGTGTCGTAGGTGACGCTGAACGGTGGGTCGTCGTTGAGCAGGTTCTTGATGCCGACCGTCAGGGTCAGGTTCTTGATGCCGGTGTAGCCCACGCTCGCGTTGAAGATGGAGTACGGCTTGACGTCTGGGGTCCACTCCGACGGCTTGATGGTTCCATTGGCCACGCCCGGCAGCACAAAGTCTTCATAGCCGCTGCGGTACACATGGGCCAGGGTGGTCGTCCAGTCGCCAGCAGCGCGGGTCAAGGAAGCCGTGTGCTTCCAGCGCACGCCGAGGTCGCCAGCGCGGGTGAATCGGCCCACTTCACTGGCGCCGAAGGGTGCGTTGGCCGTCAGGCGGGACTTCTTCTCCAGCAGGTAGGAGACATCAAACGACGCCGTCCAGCGCGCCTCGGCGGCCACGAAGCTGGCGCGTGCACCCACTTCCAAGCCCTTGGTGATGGTTTCACCCGCATTGGCCCAGCGCGTGTCCACTGCCAGCAAGCGACCCGTGCCGTCGCGCAGGAATCGATCGCTGAACAGGTTGTAGTTCGTCGCCAGGGTGGTCAGGCCAAAGGATTGGATGGTGCCTTCGCGGCGCACTTCCCACCAATCGACGTTGGCCGACACATTGGCGCTGGGCTGAACCACAAAGCCAAGGCTCTTCATCTTGGCCTCTTCGGGGCTCAAGTCGGACTTGCCGCCAAAGCGCGTGGTGAAGTCCCGAACGCTGCCGCAACCCGGCGCGGTGGAAACCACGCGTGAGGCGCAGGTGGCGGGGTCTGTGAAGTCCGCCCCCACAAACACCGACTCCGTCACCGGATCGAACATTTGCTTGAAGGTCGGAACGCGGAAGCCAGTGCTGTAAGCGCCGCGAACGAGCACCTCATTGGTCGGCGTGAACTTGACGGACACCTTGGGGTTGTCGGTGGAACCAAAGCCGGTGTAGTTGTCGCGGCGAAGGGCGGCCGTGACTTCCAGGTTCTTGAGCACCGGCAAAGCCACTTCAGTGAACACGGCCTTGATGTCGCGCTTGAGCGTGCCGGCGGTGGCCAGCGCGTTGTCAAACGGCACGTTGAAGATCAAGGCACCCACGGTGTTCGCATCAGGGCGCTGGTCGCCGTCGAACTTGTACTTCTCGGTGCGCTGGTCAAAACCCACTGCCGCCATGGCCATGCCGCCCGGCAGCTTGAACAAGGGACCGGAGACCGTGGCATCGGCCTGCTGCATGGTGAATTCACCACCATAGAGCTTCACGCCCCGCGCTTCGATGGCCTTCAAGGCCGCAGTGGCTTGCGGCGTTTGGGTCAGCGAGAAGGGGTTCAACACACCGGTGTTGATGAGGGCCGCGAACGGTGCCCAGTAGTGGTAGCCGTCGCCCACGGTGGATTCGCTCTTGCTGGAGGCCTTGGAGAAGCCCACGCGGTAATCCCACTCTTCAAAGAACGGCAAGTTGCCCTCGGCGCCAATCAGGAAGCGCGCGGTGTCGGAGACGGTTTCGAGCTCGCGATTGCCGCAAGGCATGCAGCGCCAGCGGAAGGCCATGGGCCGGCCGCGGTTGACTTCCATGGACGGGAAAGCGCCCACCAAGGTATTGAAAACTTGGTTGTACGAAGAACCGGTGGACGGGTAGCGAAGGTCGCGGAACGGGCTTGGAACCGTCGTTCCGTTGGGCAAGCTGGTGTTGGCCGTGTCGGTACCGCTGGTGATTTGGTTGGGCGAGAAGCTCTTGGACGACTCGCTCTTGCCCAGAACCGCTTCGCCAAAGATTTGGTGGTTGCCCACCTTGAAGGTCAAGCGGCTCACCAAGTTGGTGTTCTTGACGGGCTGCTGAATCACGGCAGCGCGGCCGGTGTCCCAGGCGCAGCCGTATTTGGAAGCGTCAGTGGCCCAGAGCCGCTCTTGGTAGGGGCTCATGCCGTCCACCGACTGGCAACCTGGCTGGCCAGGCAGGTCCAAGATGTTGACGCCGTTCACCCGCAATGCAGGGTTGGCGAAGTCGATCGGGCCTGTACTGCGCCCGGTGTTGTTGATGTTGTCGCGGCTCAAGACGTTGGCTTGGCTGCCGCTCACGGCGAACAAGGTGGCAATTGGGGTGCCGCGGGTATCGGGTGCTAGGCCGCGCTCGGGCTGGTAGGTGTTGACGAAGTCGCGCTGGTCACCGCGAAGAACTTTGCTGTCGCGCACCGAAAGCGAAGCAAGAAAGTTAAAGCCCTGCGTTGCCAAGTTGCCGAAACCGGCCGTGACGGAGGCGCCATAAATCTCGCCGCCCTTTTGCTCTGGCACATCAAACAAGGCGCTGACGCTCACGCCTTGCATGTTGTTGCGCAAGATGAAGTTGATGACGCCGCCAATGGCATCGGTACCGTAAATGGCCGAGGCGCCATCCTTGAGCACTTCCACGCGCTCAATGGCGGCGAACGGAATTTGGTTCAAGTCCACCGTGCCGCCGTTGAGGCCGTGGGAGGCGACGCGGCGGCCGTTCAGCAGAATCAGCGTTGCATTGCTGCCTTGACCGCGCAAGTTCGCGCTGGTGGCGCCGTTGGTGCCGCGCGAGGCGCCGTCCACCACATCCGCGTTCGAGGCGAGGTTGTCGAGGCCGTTGCCGTTGATGTTGAGCTGGGAAATCAGCTGCTCGGTCGTGGCAATGCCTTGGCGCTCCAACTCGGTGCGGCTGAACACCTGCACCGGCAAAGCACCTTCGTCCTTCAGGCGCTTGATGCTGGAGCCGGTGATCACGACCTTCTCCAGCTGCTGCGTCGGCGCAGGGGCTTGCGCCTGAGCCAGTCCCAGGTGGGCGCCCAAACCGATCAAGACCAAACTGTGGACAAGCGGTTGCAACTTCATGTGCTTCTCTCCTGAGCCTTATCGGCCATGGGTTTCAAGGGATATGGGCCTAGTGTGCGAGCTGTTGCGTTTTGGCACCATTGGGGCCTCGTCCTATTCACGATACCGGCTTGTCCGCAGCCCATAACCGCAGCGAATGGACCAGCCGGATTTGGCGAGCGGCGAATAACCTGCTCCCATGCCTTGCGCTGCCTTTGGCATGCAGACTGGGGGCAATGCCCGAGCAGCTCGGGGCCCTGCGTCTGTCAGCATGCCGCTCTGTATGAAGTCCATCACCCAACCCTCAATTGCCGCCTGCCAAAACCCAGCGGTCTTGCCTGGCAGCCAGTGGCTGCTTGCGGCCCTGGCACTGACCTTGGCAGGATGCGCAAGCGTCAGCCCCGACCCCTTGCCCGCGCCGGTTCGCGCCGAGTTGGCGCGGCAGCAGCTCAGCGCCAACGCCTTGGCCTATGTGGCTTGGCCTTTGGAGGCTCCCAGCCAAACGGTGGGCTGGCAGGCCGAGCGACCCATGCTGCCCGCCTCCACCATGAAGGTGGTGACCAACATCGTGGCGCTGGACCGACTGGGCCCGGGTTGGCGTGGCCGCACGGAGTTGTTGGCAGCAGGCACACTGCAGGACGGTGTGCTCGACGGTCCCTTGGTGCTGCGCGGCGGCTTTGATGCAGCGCTGGACTGGGGCGCCCTGGCTGGCCTGCTGCGCGAGGCGCGTGAAGCCGGTGTGCGCGAAGTACGTGGCGGCTTGATCGTGGACCGCAGCCGCGCCCAACCGGCGCGCGAAGACGTGGGCCTTGCCCCTTTCGACGAAGCCCCCGAGTTCCCCTACAACACCTTGCCCGACGCACTCAACTTGAACGCCAACGAGCTCACCTTGGTGCTCAGCGCAGCGCGCGGCGAGGTCAAGGCGCGCTGGAGCCCGGCCTGGCCCGGCATCACGGTGAATGCCGAGCAGCTCAAGCTGTCCGATCGGCCCTGCTCGGAGTGGGACGAGGACTGGCAGCCTGCCCTCGTTCAAGCAACGCCCAGCGGCGTGAATGTTCAGCTGCGCGGCGCCTTTCCCAAGGGCTGCAGCGTGCGGCAAGACTTGAATTTGGTGGATCGGCAAGTGCTCGCGGCCCAGTCGGTGCGGCAGCTCTGGGCCGAGCTCGGCGGCAGCTTGCTGGGCGAGGTGCGCGAAGGCGCCGCGCCGCCCGATGCCCGCCCCCTGGCGCTGCACCGCGCCCCGCCCTTGGCCGAGTGGCTGCGCGGCTCGCTCAAAAGCAGCGACAACCCGCTGACCCGGCTCGCCTACTTGGCCCTGGGCGCTGCCCACCCTCAAGCCAGCAGCTTTGCCAGCACCCGGCTCGCGGCCGAAGCCCAGGTGCGCGCCTGGCTGCGCGAGCGCCGCATTGACGACCGAACCCTGGTGCTGGACAACGGCTCGGGGCTGTCGCGCATCGAGCGCTTCAGCCCGCAGCTGCTGGCCCAAATGCTGGCCGCCGTGGCCCAAGAGCCCAACGCGCCGGAGCTGATCACCGGCCTGCCTCTGGCCGGCCGAGACGGCACACTCTCGCGCCGCATGAAGGGCAGCGCCGCCGAGGCCCGCGCCCGACTCAAAACCGGCACCCTGCGCGACGCTGCCGGCCTAGCCGGCTATGTGCAAGACGCCGCCAACCGCCGCTGGGTGGTTGTGGCCCTGGTGAATGACCCCGACGCCCCGGCCAAAGGCCGCCCTGTACTCGATGCGCTCATGGCTCACATTGCTGCCTTGAAATAAATGCTCAACACTGAAAAACCCAGCACCCAGCACCCCGAGCTGGACTGCTACGGCTTTGAAGCCCTCGTGCGCGCCTTTGCCGACGACCAACTCAACGCCGTACGTGCCGTCCAAAACGCAGCGCCCGCCATCGCCAAGGCGGTGGAGTTGGCCCTGCCACGCATCGAAGCCGGCGGCCGCTTGCTCTACCTGGGCGCCGGCACCTCAGGCCGCCTGGGCTTGCTGGACAGCGTGGAGCTGCTGCCCACCTTCAGCTGGCCCAGCGAGCGCGCCGTGGCCCGGCTGGCGGGCGGAGAGCAAGCCATGTTCGTGGCGGTAGAAGGCGCCGAAGACGACGGCCCCCAGGGCGCTGCCGACCTGAACGCGCTCAGGCCCACGCCGAACGACGTGGTGCTCTTGATTGCGGCCAGCGGGGCCACGCCCTATGTGCTGGGCGCCTTGCAAGCGGCCAAAGCCGCCGGCGCACTGGCCATTGGCATGGCCAACAACCCAAATGCGCCCATCACCTTGGAGGCTGACGTCGGCATCACGCTGGACACCGGCAGTGAAGTCATCAGCGGCAGCACGCGCCTGAAGGCTGGCACGGCGCAGAAGATGGCGCTCAACACCTTCTCAAGCAGCCTGATGGTGAAGCTGAACAAGGTCTACGGCAACCTCATGGTGGACGTGAAGGCCACCAATGCCAAGCTGCGGCGGCGCTCGGTGGCGCTCACGCAGCGGGCGTCGGGGGAGCCCGAAGCCGCAGCGGCAGCGGCTTTGGAGGCCGCAGGCGGCAGCGTGAAGCTGGCGATCTTGATGCTGCGCGCTGGCTTGAGCGCCGACGCAGCCCGTGAACGACTGAACCACCACAAAGGCAGCCTGCGAGCTGCACTGGGCGAGTGATGCATAACCTCCGAGGCTCACCGTGGAGCTGGATTCCCACGCTCTACCTGTTGCAAGGCCTGCCCTATGTGGTGGTGATGACGCTCAGCGTCGTCATGTACAAAAACATGGGCATCAGCAACACCGACATCGCCCTGTACACGAGCTGGCTCTACCTGCCCTGGGTCATCAAGCCGCTGTGGAGCCCGATCATTGAACTGCTCGGCACCAAACGGCGCTGGATTTGGGCGCTGCAGTTCTTGGTGGGTGCCCTGCTGGCCGGCGTGGCACTCACGCTGCCCATGTCCAACTTCTTCCAGATGTCGCTCGCGGTGCT
>JBKCVH010000353.1:0-4569 GCA_046317675.1 Burkholderiales bacterium | reverse complement strand
ACGTTGATCAACGCCGCAAAGGCGGCAGGTGCGATAAGTGCAAGGGACGCTGCAACGAATTTCTGAAACATGAGGGTTCCTTCATTTAGGGGAGTAGCGGAGACACTTGCCCATTCATGCATATTGCGTGCCAGCCTTACAGTTAAGCATGCAAGTAGTTGATTTAACTGGCTTTGCTTTCGGGGGGGAGGGCAATACGCGATACAACACACTGTAAATTCCTCCGACAGTGCCTTAGACGTAGGGAGCAGCACCCAAGTGGCAAGAACTCAGCGGCCGGACGACCGGCCCGTAAGAGAGGACGAGAGGGTCAAAAGACGCGAGGGACAGGGGGAGGTGTGAATCTTTGCCAGCACTGACCGCCATGACCGACCTGTACCCCACGCCGGGAAAAAATCGCCTTTCTGAAAACAATCAACGAACACAAGTGAAGCCGTGATCCCTGGTGCCCACCTGGTGCCCTTCTGGTGCCCATGAAAGACTTGGTTCCATAGGTAAACGGCGCAAGCTCTGGTGCCCACTTCGGGCTTGTTGAACGCGCATTCCACCGGCTCTAACCGGCCCGCGCTGGAAAAACATCAGGCAAGACACCCGGCAGGATGACAAATCGCTCAGCGGACCGGCAATGCTGTTTTTGTGAACGATCTTCACCATCAAGGCATCGTTCAATAGCGCCAAAGTGGGCACCAAATGGGCACCAGCAGCACAAAGGCCCAAAACGAAAAAAAGCACCTAGAGCCGTTTGGCGCTAAGTGCTTGATTTCATTCTTAATTTTGGTGGGCCCTGAGTGACTCGAACACTCGACCTACGGATTAAGAGTCCGCTGCTCTACCAACTGAGCTAAGAGCCCTGATTCAATTCTTCGCGTTCTCCGCCGGTTTGACTTTCGCCAAACTGGTGGGTCGGGAGGGACTCGAACCCTCGACCAACGGATTAAAAGTCCGCTGCTCTAACCAACTGAGCTACCGACCCCCGAAGGGAAGCCAAAGAGTATAGCCGGCCTTCAGTTGCCCTACAAGTTTTTTGATGGCAGCAACTGCTCCAGCAGGGCGGCGGCGGCGGTTAAGCCGAAGCTTGCGGTGAGCATGACGCTCGAGCCATAGCCTGCGCAATTGAGGCTGCCATCGACGGCGCAATCGGCATCGGGTCGGGTGATGGGCTCTTCAGAGAAAACGCAACGCAGACCCATGCACCCCTTGCGCGGCGCGCCGGCTTCACGGCGCAGGCGATTGCGCAAGCTGGCCAGCAAGGGGTCGTGGGTGGTGTCGACCAAGTCAGCCACTTGCACACGCTGCGGTTCACGCTTGCCGCCTGCGGCGCCCACGCAGACAAACGAAATTCCCGTTTCACGCGCCCAAGTTGCCATGGCGACTTTGGCGCGAACTTGGTCGCACGCGTCAATCAGCCCGTCTAAAGAGATGCCTTGAATCAATCCTGGCCAGTTGTCAGGCTCAACAAACGCGTCAATGACGTGCACCGCACAAGCTGGGTGAATGGCGGCAACACGCTCGCGCAGCGCCTCGCCTTTGTGTTGCCCCACCGTGCCTGTCACGGCTTGCACCTGCCGGTTGATGTTGGATTCAGCGATGTGATCCAGGTCGATGAGGGTCAGCGCCGCAACGCCACTTCGCGCCAGGGCCTCTACGGTCCAAGAGCCAACGCCGCCCAGGCCCACCACAGCAACGTGCAGTCCGCGCAGCCGGGCGTAGCCCTGCTCGCCATATAGCCTGCGCAAGCCGCCAAAGCGACGCTCTAGGTCGGCATCGTCCTCAAGCACGTTCGGCGCGCCACATTTGAAGCCGCACGCCCAGCAAGCCGCCACCCACAATGCCTAAGACGCTGATGAAGCTCCCCAGGCTCAAGGTGGACAGGCCCGAGACCCCCTGCCCCACGGTGCAACCCAGGGCCATCACGCCACCAATGCCCATCAGGGCGGCGCCAATGAGGTGGTTCACGAGGTCCTCGGTTTGCCGAAAGCCTTCCCACCGGAACTCGCCCCGCGCCAGGCTCGAAGCCGTGGCACCGAGAACGACGCCAAACACACTGACGACACCAAAGCTCAGTTGCTTGCTCGTGTCGCTGAAGAACAGCAGCCAGTCCAGCAAGCCCGCAGCCGGCGCCACAAAGCTGAAAGCCTCGGGCCGATTGAAGCTGGTTGCGATGTAGGCGGGCTCTAGCGTGCTCGGGTGCTCGGGCACGAAGGCAAAGTGCCCAGTGAGCGCCCAAGCGGCCACCACGAGGGCGCCTGTTCCGAGGCCGCCGAGCCAAAAGGCTGCATGTCGCGTACCGCGCAGCGCAAAGGCCAGCAACAGCGCCGCCACCGCGATCGAGACCAGCCAGCCTGGCAGGGCCAAGAGGCTGGGCAGGTCTTGCGGTCCCGCTAGGTTCAGCACCGCCTTGTCAACGGTCTCACTGCGCCACACGGCGGTCAGGCCACGCAGCGTCATGAAGCCCGTCAGCCCCATGACCAGCAATACAAGCAGTGCCTTGAGGCTACCGCTACCCAGTCGAACCAAAGTCTTTGCGCCACAACCGGAGGCGAGCACCATGCCCACGCCAAACAAGAGACCGCCTACAGCATGGGAGGCCCAAAGCAGCCGATTGGATCCGTACAGAGTTTGATGGGCTTGAAGCCAGCCGAAATGCGACAGAAGCGCAAAGCCCAGCACGGCCACGGCCACAGCCAGCATCCACATGCGGGCACGAGTTAGATCACCCGTGAGAGCCGCGTCAGAAATGGCCCCCATGACGCAAAAGTGCGTGCGCTGTGCAATCCAGCCCAGGCCGAACGCCAGCGCGAAGCCCAGACCCAGCACCTGCCAGCGCAAGCCGGCAAGATCAGCTTCGGTCATTTCAGGCCGGCAAGGCGTTCCTTGGCCGCTTGTGCCGCTTCGGTGCCTGGGTGCAACTTCATCAGCTCTTCCAGCGTGCGGCGCGCAGCCTTGTTGTCCTTCATCTCAATCTGGCAATTGCCAATGGCCAAACGGGCCTCGGCCAGGCGCGGGTGACCGCTACCCGCCGCGATGAAGGCGCGGAAGCTGGCGATGGCTTCGCGGTATTGCCGTTGCCCATATTGCGCATTGCCCAGCCAAAAGCGCACGGAGTCACTGAACCCACTGGCTCCGAAACGGCTCAAAAAGCTTTGGTAAGCACTGACGGCCTCTTCATATTCACCGCGGCGCAGCAAACCCATGGCGGCTTCGTATTGGCGTTGCTCTTCTGGCTCGACCTTGAAGGTCTTGCCGTCCAGCGTCACGGTTTGGGGTTCCAGCGGCTTGAGGCGGCCATCAAAGGCCGCCAGCTGGTCTGCCAAGCGGCGTTGGGTCTCCGCAAAGTCACGGGTCAACTGTTCGTTGGCGCCGCGCTGCTTGGCGAGTTCCGCGCGAAGTTGCTCGTTTTGGTTGATCAGATCGCCCAAGCTGCGGCGCAGCGTGGCGATCTGGTCTTGCAATTCTTGGCTAGAGGCGAGCTTTTTCTGGCTCTCCTCCAGCTGTGCCACGCGATTGCGCAGCTCAATGATGGCCTTGCGGGCCTCGTCATCGGCAAACAAGGCGTGAGCAGGCGCACTGAGCGCCAGCAACAGACCCAACCCCAAGACTCGCAAGGCTTGCATCACGTCACTTGTCCTTCACTTCGACGCGACGGTTCTTGGCCCAAACGGCTTCGCCGGTGCCTTCAACGGCCGGACGCTCTTTACCGAAGCTCACCGGCTCGGCTTGCGCAGGCGCCACGCCAGCCAAGGTCAGGCGCTGCAGAACGGCTTCTGCGCGCTTTTGGCCCAAGGCCAGGTTGTATTCGCGGCTTCCGCGTTGGTCGGCGTGACCTTCGAGGCTGACGCGCTGCGTCTTGATCTGGTTCAAGCGCTTGGCATGCGCATCGATCAGGCCCGAGAACTCGTCCTTGACCATGAAGCTGTCGAAGTCAAAGTAGACAACGCGCTGGTTGGCCACGGCCTTGGTCAATTCGGCGGCGAGGTCCACCGTCGCGACGCGGCTTTCAGCCACGGGAGCGACAGCAGCGGCAGGCGTAGCTGCTGCGGCTTGGGCCGGGCGGGTCTCAACCGGCGCCTTGGCTGGCTCTTCCAGTTTGGTGGTGCTGCAGCCGGCCAGTGCGGCGGCGGCCAGGGCGGCGAGGGCAAAGCGGTTCATCGTCATGGCAATCAGGTGTGAAAAAACCGCCTGTTGGCGGTCGGTGAATCGGGTTTCGTGTCAAGCACGCGAGGCGGCATTTTCACCTATTGCCAAAACCGCATTTATTCAAGGGGGTTCAGCGGCTGAATGGACCCCAGGCTGGCTCACGAACATCCGCGTTTGAAACGAGCAAAGTGGCCTTGACCCGGCCATCCAATGTGCTGGTCATGAGGACATCGCGCCCCTGCGAACGGGTCGCGTAAACAAGCAGCCGCCCATTGGGCGCGAAGCTTGGGCTTTCATCGTCATTCGTTTCGCTGATGCTGCGCACCGCATTGGTGCTCAAGTCAAGCACGTGCACACGGAAGGCTCCGTCAACGCGCGACACATAGGCCAGCAGCTTGCCATCGGGGCTCACAGTAGGGCTCACGTTGTAGT
>JBKCVH010000352.1:0-6134 GCA_046317675.1 Burkholderiales bacterium | reverse complement strand
GCCCTTGCGGGTGCTGGGGCGCTCCGGCGTGTCTTCCTGCAGCACTGCGGGCATGCCTTCGCCAAAGGCGTACACATTGCCGGGCAGCACAAAGAGAGCCCCCAAATGCTGGGCAATGTTCATGCCCTGCCGCGCCAGCAGCAGCAGCTCGTCATCCCAGCGCGTGTAGAGCGGGTTGACACCGTAGACCAGCACCGAGGCGCCTTCAGCGGCACGCGCCAAGCCTGCCGTGTTCGACAGGGGCAGGGACAGCGCACCACGCCGCGCTTGAGCGTGTACCTTCCAACCGGATTGAGAGAAGGCGGCCACTGCGGCGCTGCCAAGCCGCCCTTGGGAACCCAGGACGAGGACGGTGCGCGAGGTCGGCATGAACAACTCCTTGAATGAGCCTTCACTTTGCCGCCACCCGTACCATCCGACAATCAGCATCCTTGCAAGCAAGAAATACGGAAATGCATGCCCCAAGCCCAGCACTTTGATTGGCATCTGATCCCAAGTTTTCTGGCGGTGCTGGATGCCGGCAGCCTGACTGGGGCGGCGCGCATCAGCGGCGCGCAGCAGCCCACGCTGTCGCGGCACATCAGCGAGCTGGAGGCCCAGCTGGGCGTGGCGCTCTTCGAGCGAACCGGTCGCGGTGCCCTGCCCACGGCGGCGGCCCTGAGCCTCGCCAGCAGCGCCCGGCACATGGCCGAGGGCGCCGAGCAGCTCAGCCAAAGGCTGGCTCGCGGCCGCGAGCTGCGCCAAGGCACGGTGCGCATCAGCGCCAGCCAAGCGGCCGCCGCTTGGTTGCTACCGCCCTTGCTGGCCGAGCTGCAAGTGCAAGAGCCGGGCATCCAAATCGAGCTGGTGGCCAGCAACACCGTCAGCAACCTGCTGCGCCGCGAGGCCGACATCGCCCTGCGCATGGTGCGGCCCGAGCAAGCCTCCCTTGTGGCCAAAAAGCTGGGCGAGATACCCATCGTGGCAGCGGCCCACCCCAGCTACTTGCGCCGGGCCGGCACCCCCCAAACACCGGAGCAATTGCTGCAGCACCGGCTGATTGGCTATGACCAAGACGAGGCCATCTTGCGCGGCTTTGCCGAGCGCGGTCTGCCCCTCACGCGCGAGCACTTCGCGCTGCGCACCGACGACCACATCACCTACGCCCAATTGGTGGCCAGCGGCGCCGGCATTGGCTTCTTGGCCCGCTACACCTTGCCCTTGCTAGGCGGGCTGCAAGCGCTACTCCCACAGATCAAGACCCCCAGCTTGCCTTGCTGGCTGGTGGTGCACCGCGAGGTGCGCGGCAGCCCGCTGGTGCGGCGGGTGTTCGACTTCTTGGCGCAGCAATTGCCCGCCCGCATCTAGATGCCCCCGCAGAACTGGCTTCATCAGGCTCTCGATCGCCTGCTTCCACCCACCGCCGAGCGCCTCAGCGCGCAGTTGCTGCGCCTGATGCGCGAGGCCGGCGCCGAGGTGTTGGCGCATGACGTGGCGCGCGAGCAGCTGCGCATTCGCGTGGATGGCAGTGAGCAATCGGTATCGCTCGCCAACGTGCTGCGCGAGGCGCCCTTGGCCGCGCGGCCCGACCGCCCTGCGGTGCTCGCCCGCTTTGTGCGCGGCCTGCTCAGCAGCGGCCGCAGCCCCTGGCCCACGGCGTGGGCGCAAGCGCAAACGCAGCTCTTGCCGGTGGTGCGCCACCGCTTTGACGCGGAGCAAAACGCTCTGGCCCTGTCCGTCAACCCAAATACCGCAGCGGCCCCGCCCATGGCGCACCGGCTGCTGGCTGGCGACTGGTCGGTGGGCTTGGTGCTGGACCAGCCCGACACCATGGTGCGCCTCAACACCGAACACCTGGAGAAGTGGGGCGTCGGCTTCGAAGCCGCGCTGCAAGCCGCGCTTCACCACCTGCGTGGACTGCCCGAACACGGCGGCTGGCGCCCGCTCGCGCCGGGCCTTTGGAGCGGCGAGTGGGGCGACAGCTACGAGTCGTCGCGCCTGCTGCTGCCCGACTTGATCCACCGCCTGGGTCTGCCCGAGCCCGTGGTGATGGCGCCGGTGCGCAACAGCCTCTTGGTGTGCAGCGCCCGCGACGAAGCGGCGCTGGCGCAGCTCGCGCACTGGGCCCAGCGGCGGGCCGAGGAGTCGCCGCGCTGGGTGAGCCTGCGAGCAATGCGCTTGACCGACGCCGGCTGGGCACCCTTTGAGCCGCCCCCCGCCTGCAGCGAAGCCTTTGCCACGCTGCTGACCCTGGATGCCGCTTCGGCCCACAACGCGCAATGCGACGACCTGCAGCAATGGCACGAAGCCCGGCAAGACGAAGTCTTCGTGGCCAAGGTCGTTGTGTTTCGGCCCGAGGGCGGCGGACCGGCTCGCACGCTGGCGGTTTGGAGCCGAGGGGTGGACACCCTGTTGCCGGAGGCCGACTTCATTGCACTGAACCCCCAGCCCGACATCAAGGGCAGCCACCAGTTGCTGCCGTGGGCTGCTGCACGTGCGGCTTTCCCCGACTACTTTGAAGCCAGCCCCTGGCAGCCGCCGCGCTGGCGCCTGCGGCGCTTCCCGAGTGATGCGGAGCGTGCGGTCTTGCCCTGACCGATGGCATAGACGGGCAGGGCTCGCTAGAGTCAGCGCATGAGCACGCCCTACACCGACTCCGCCCCGATCCCTCACCACATTGCAGGCCGCCGCCTGGAGCTGGGTCCGGTTTCGCCGGTTCACAACCCCGCCAACGGCCAGGTGGCACGCTGGGTTCATGGGGCCGAGGGGCCGCAGATCGTGCAAGCCGTGGCGTCGGCCAAGGCAGCACAGCCCGCCTGGGGGTCCATGCCAGCGCAGCAACGCGCCCGCGTGCTGATTCGCTTTTTGCAGCAAGCCCAAAGCCAGCGCGAGTTGCTGGCCAGCATGATCACCGCCGAGCACGGCAAGACCTTTGACGATGCCCTGGGCGAGGTGCAGCGCGGGCTGGACATCGTGGAGTACGCCTGCGGTGCGCCCAGCCTTTTGATGGGCCAACACAGCGCGCAAGCGGCCACCGGCCTGGACCACTGGACGATTCCGCAGCCGCTGGGCATCACGGTGGGCGTCACGCCCTTCAACTTCCCCTTCATGGTGCCCATGTGGATGGCGCCCATGGCCCTCGCCTGCGGGAACGCCTTCATCTTGAAGCCGAGCCCGCTGGACCCCAGCCCCAGCATCTGGATGGCCGAGGCCCTGCTGGCTGCCGGCCTGCCACCCGGCGTGTTCCAAGTGCTGCATGGCGGCGCCGAGGTGGTGAACGGCCTGCTGCACCACCCCGATGTGGCGGCGCTGAGCTTCGTGGGCTCCACGGCCGTGGCCAGAGACCTGTACGCCAAGGGCGGCAGCTTGGGCAAGCGCGTGCAGGCGCTGGGCGGCGCCAAAAACCATTTGGTGGTGATGCCCGATGCCGACATGGACGCCGCCGTGGAAGCCCTGGTGGGCGCCGCTTACGGCTCAGCCGGCGAGCGCTGCATGGCCATTTCGGTGGCGGTGCTGGTGGGCAAAGCCTCTGAGGCCTTGCTGCCCAAGCTCACCGAGCGCGTGCGGGCCTTGCGCATGGGCGCGGGGCATCAAGACGGGGTGGAGATGGGCCCGGTCATCAGCGCGGCGGCCAAGGCGCGCATTGAGGATCTGATTGACAGCGGCGAGAAGGACGGCGCCAAGCTCTTGGTCGATGGGCGGGGCCGCCAAGTGGCCGGTCACCTGAACGGCTTCTTTTTGGGTGGCACTTTGTTTGACCACGTCCAGCCCTGGATGCGCATCTACCAAGAAGAGATTTTTGGCCCGGTGCTGGTGTGCCTGCACGTGCCCGACCTGGGCGCGGCGCTGGAGCTGATTCACAGCCACCCCTACGCCAATGGCGTCAGCCTCTTCACCCGTGACGGCGGCGCCGCTCGGGAGTTCACGCAGGCGGTGCAGGTGGGCATGGTGGGCATCAATGTGCCCATTCCCGTGCCCATGGCCTGGATGGGCTTTGGCGGCTGGAAGGCCAGCTTGTTCGGCGAACTGCACGCCTATGGCCCCGACGCCGTGCGCTTCTACACGCGGCGCAAAGCGGTGATGCAGCGCTGGGGCGCGGCGCCCAGCGGCTCCGCGTTCTCGATGCCGGTGGCGCGCTGAGCTCAGCGGTAACGCTGCAGGATGCGCTGCATCTCGCCCGAGCTCTTGAGCCGCTCGATGGCAGGCAGCAGCTTGTCTGGCGCCACCCGGCCGGCCTTGGGCACGGCGCATTGAATGCTCTCTTGGCTCAGGCTCAGGCGCCATGGCGCAATGCTGGGCTGGGTGGTCTGGCGCAGGAACCAATCCAGGCTCAGCTCGTCCACCACCGCATAGCTGTGGCGGTCCAGCGCCAGCTTGAGTAGCAGCTTCTCGATGTCGATCGCGTCCTCCCGGCGCCAGCGGCCCGACTGGAATCCGGGCTCCAGCACGGGGTACATAAAGCCCCGCGCGGCGCCAATGAGGGTCTTGGGCGGCAGGCTCTCCAAGGCGGCTGGCTGCGGCTGCGCCGAATGGCCCACGAGCACATTGCCCACCCTGAACAACTCGCCACTCCACGTGTAGGCGTCTGGCGTGCTGCTCCAGGTGATGCGCACGTAACAGCGGAGGTCGGCCTCACCGGCCAGCGCGCTGGCATCCATGCGGGCGCGCGGCATCAGCACGAAGCTGACCGGCATCGACAGCGTGTGGGCAATGGCGCGGGCCATGTCGGGAACGATGCCGCCCCGAACCTGCTCGCCCCGCAGTTCCAGCAAGGGCATGCTCCAAGCACTGGACACCAGCACGCGAAGCGGCTCGGCGCCTGCGGCTTGGGCAGGCGGGCCAACCCAGACCAACAAGAAGAACAAGGCGTTCAGCCAGCGTGTCATGCGCATCTCTCTAGGGGCTTTGAAGCTCTTGGGAGCGAACTTAGAACTTGGCACCGGCTTTGAGCAAGGGGTGGGCTTGAACCGCTCGTCGCCGCCCCGGTTCACTGGCGCCGGCAACTAACCGTTCGTCACAAGGCACATGCCCCTCAGGCCTAGCTTGCCTAGTATCGCGGCCCTCTCATTCCCATTGAAGGACCTGCCTTGCAAGCTGCACTTCAGGCGCAAGACCTGCGCAAACGCTACGGCGAGCGCCAAGCCGTGGGCGGTGTGTCATTCAACATTCGCCCAGGCGAGTTGCTGGCCTTGCTCGGCCCCAATGGCGCCGGCAAATCCACCACGCTGGGCATGATTGCCGGGCTCACCGTGCCCGACTCCGGCCAAGTTCAGCTCTCCGGCCAAACCGCCGCCCAAGACCGCAACGCCTACCAACGTCGCATTGGCTGGGTACCGCAGGAAATTGCGCTGTTTGAGCCCTTGTCAGCGCAGGCCAATGTGGAGCTGTTCGGCGCGCTCTACGGCCTGAGCCGCGCCACTTTGCGCGAGCGGGTGCCGAAGGTTCTGGCGCAGGTTGGCCTGCTGGACCGCGCCCAAGACGCAGCCGCGCAGTTCAGCGGCGGCATGAAGCGCCGGCGCAACATCGCCTGCGCCTTGGGTCACGACCCCGACGTGCTGCTGCGGGAGGAACCCACCGCTGGCGTCGACCCGCAAAGCCGCAATGCCATCTTCGACACGCTGGAGGCGCTCAAGCGAGAGGGCAAAGCCTTGCTCTACACCACGCACTACATGGAGGAAGCCGAGCGACTGGCCGATCGCATCGTCATCGTGGACCACGGTCAGGTGGTGGCCGAAGGCAGCTTGCCCGAGTTGCTGCGGCGCCTGCCGGCGGCCCTGTCCATTGAGCTCAGCATCGAAGGCCAACCCGACCCCGTGGCGCTGCAGGCCTTGCCCGGCGTGCGCCAGGTGCAAATGACCGAGGGCCGCCTCAAGATGAGCTTGGACGAGCTGGCTGCACCCACTGAAAGGATCTTGCAAGCCCTGCAAGCGCAAGGCGTTCAAGTAACCCACCTGAGCAGCGGCCGCGCCACGCTCGAAGACGTTTTCCTGGCCCTGACCGGCCGCCAACTCCGGGACTAGGGCCTGTTACTCAGCAGTCAGAAATATAGGCAACAGATGGATGCCTGAAGAATGACTGCACGAGAGCAGGATCGTTAGCGACGGATTGCAGCTTGGCATCGACGCGATCCTTCAGCTTCTCACCCTTTCGCAAAG
>JBKCVH010000351.1:0-3674 GCA_046317675.1 Burkholderiales bacterium | reverse complement strand
CAGGCGCAGACCCGCACCCACCACCATCACGGCTCGCGCCTTGCGCTGGCCGGCCAGCACCATGGCACTGATGGCGCCGGCTTCGGCACACACGCCCTGCGGGTAGGCGGCGTTCTCGACATTGCAGCCGCCAAAGACTCGGCCGTCTTCAGCCAGCAAGGCCACGCCGACGAGGTAGTTCGAGTAAGGCGCATAGGCATTGCCCCGCGCTGCTCGGGCCACAGCGAGCATCTCGGTTTGCAGGGCGTCGTCCATTAGCGCTCCTTCACGTACGACCTGCCGAGCGCCTTGGGCGCGATGGCTTGGCCGATGAAACCGGCCAGCAAAATGACCGTGAGCAAGTAAGGCAGCGCTTGGATGAGTTGAACCGGAACCTCGCCAATGCCGGGCAGCGAGACGCCTTGCAGGCGAATGGCCATGGCATCGAGGAAGCCAAAGAGCAAGCAGGCACCCAGCGTGGGCAGAGGGCGCCAACGGCCGAAGATCATGGCCGCCAGCGCGATGTAACCCTTACCGGCCGTCATGTTGGGGCTGAAATTCGCGCTTTGGGCCATTGCCAAATAGGCACCTGCCAGGCCGCACAGCACGGCGCCCAGGAGCAAGGCGGTGTAGCGCAGGCGGGGCACCGACACACCAGCGGCATCGACCATGGCGGGGTTCTCGCCCACTGCACGGATGCGCAGGCCCAAGCGCGTGCGCTCCAGCAGGAACCAACCAAGGCCCACGGAGGCAAAAGCCAACTAGACCAAGGCGTTGTGGCTGAAGAAGGCATGGCCCAAGAAGCCACCCAGGAAACTGCCGTGAGCCTCGGCCGCTTTGATCGGCTCAGCCAAACCGGGCGCCAGCGCCGTGATGCGGAGTTCCTGTGGCAAGGTAGGCGTTTGGCCGCCGGTGTTGAACCAAGCAATGCCCAGCACCACGGTCAAGCCCGCCGCCACCATGTTGATGGCCACGCCGGACACCACTTGATCACCCCGGTGCGTGACGCACGCAAAGCCATGTACCAAGGCCAGTACAGCCGCAACGCCAATGGCAGCAAGCAGGCCCAAGGCCACGCTTTGGGTTGCAGCCGCCGCCGCACCGGCTGCAAAGGCGGCGGCAAGCATCTTGCCTTCCAGCCCGAGGTCAACGACGCCGGAGCGCTCGGCCAGCAAGCCCGCCAGCGCCACCAAGAGCAAAGGCGCTGTCAGGCGCAGCGTGGAGGCCAATACCGAACCGATTAGAACGAAGTCATCCACGTTTGAACACTCCGTACACCTTGGCAAACAGCGGCGCGCTCACCATGGCCATGGCGCCAGCAAAGAGCACGATCAGACCTTGCACCGTCACCACCATCTCCCGGGAGAAGCCCTGCAACTCAAAAGCCACCTCCACGCCGCCTTGGTACAGCACGCCGAACAGCAAAGCCGCGAGCACGATGCCCACCGGGTGGTTGCGCCCCATGAGGCTCACCGCAATGCCGGTGAAACCTGCGCCAGCCACGAAGTCCAGGGTGAGCTTGCCTTGCACGCCCGATAACTCATTCACCGCCACCATGCCGGCCAAAGCCCCCGAAAAGGCCATGGCCACCAGAATTTGCACCCGAGGGTTCATGCCCGCGTAGCTGGCAGCGCGCGGACTGGAACCCACCGCACGCAAGGCATAGCCGGCGCGCGTTCGCCACAGGAACCAGCCGACCAAGAAGCAAGCCAGCACCGCGAGCAAGCTGGCCGCGTTCAAGGGCGAACTCGGCATCTCGTAGCCCAACTTGGCCGCCCAATCGGCAATCAGGGGCAACTTGGCGTTTTCGGGGAAAGGCTCTGACTCGACCGACATGGAGCCCGATGGGCGCATGTGGTTCACGAGCAGGTACACGTTCAAGCTGGCGGCCAGGAAATTGAACATGATCGTGGTGATCACGATGTGGCTGCCGCGCCAAGCCTGCAAGTAGCCGGGAATCAAGCCCCAGAGCGCCCCAAAGGCGGCGGCACTGAGAACCACCAAGGGCAGCAGCAGCGCGGCCGGCAAATTGGCACCCAAGAAGAGCGCACAAAGCGCAAGCCCAAGACCCGCGAATGTGGCCTGCCCTTCCCCGCCGATGTTGAACAAGCCCGCATGGAAGGCCACCGCAACCGCCAAGCCGGTGAAGACAAAGCTGGTGGCGTAGTAGAGGGTGTAGCCAATGCCTCTGGCGTTGCCGAGGCTGCCATTGATGAGCACTTCAAAGGCTTGCGTGGGACTGTGGCCGATCAAGGCCACGACGCCGGCGGCAACCGCGAGGGCAATGCAGAGGTTCCACAGCGGCAGGAGGCCGATGTCGATCCAGCGGGGGAGGCTTAGGGATTGGGCGCTCATGGTGTGGTGTTGCGTTGGCCTAGAGCCCGCAGGAGCTGTCCGCCCCTGCACCCGGACCCACTTTTGGCTTGAACCAAAAGTAGGCAAAAGTTCAAGCCCCGAATGCGCTCGCCCCTCGCCTTCGGCAAGGGGTTCCCGTCTCTGGCGCCAAGACAAGGGCCGGCCAGAAACTCCCTGCGCTCACTGCGTTCGCTTCGGTCAAACAGTCTGGCCGAGCTAGATGGGTGGCGTGCCTGCGGCACGCGCCCTTGCCTTGGCGCCAGAGCCGGCGGCGCAAAAGGGGCGGGCCCCGAGCAGCCAACAGCCAAACAGCCGGACTTCGAGTGGCGGTGTGCAGGCAGCGAGCGGATAGCTGGGCTTGGCTGCTGGCTGTTCGGTGTTTGCCCCTCTGCGCCGCCGGGTTTGCGGCCAAGGCAGGGGTGCGCGCGCCCGCGCGCTTCGTGACCTGGCTCGGGCAGACGGTCTGACCGAAGTGAGCAAAGCGAACGCAGGGAGTTTCTGCCCGACCCCTGCCTTGGTCGCAAACCCGGGTACCCCTTGCCGAAGGCGAGGGGCGAGCGCAGTGCGGGCCGTGCTTCTTTGCTTACTTTCTTGCACGAGCAAGAAAGTGAGTCGGCTGCCGGGACGACATCCCGGCGGGCTCCACCGAAGACAAGCACCCTCGAAAAGCGTCCGCCCCTTGACTCGACGCAGTTCGCATGGCGATGCCTGAACAGGCGGGTGCCGCTTCAATGCCAATATCCGAAGTCTCAAAAGGGAGCTCGAACTTGATCCACGGCCCACTCAAACGCTGGACCCTCCTTCTCCTGCTGACACTCCTCACCTGCCGCGCCACCTCCGCCACCGAACCCGTCCGCGGCGTCTGGGTCGCCGGCCCCCAGCACAACCAGTTCTGGAACAGCCGCGACGCCCTGCGCACCGAACTGCAGCAGTTCAAGGCCGCCGGCCTCAACACCGTCTACGCGGTGATGTGGATGCAAGGCCGCACGCTCTACCCCTCCGACCTGATGCAGCAACTCACAGGCCGCCGCCAGCTGGCCCGCCTGGGCGAGCGAGACGCGCTGCAAGAGCTCATCGACGAAGCCCAGCCGCTGGGCCTGCGCGTCATCGCCTGGATGGAGTTCGGCTTCGCCTCGCACTACCAGCCGGTGGCCGTGAAGGGCGAGGAACTTCTCGACCGCTTCCCCCACTGGGCGGCGCTCGGCCGCGACGGCAAGCCGGTGGTGAAGAACGGCTTTGCCTGGATGAACGCCTTCGACCCCGAGGTGCAAAGGCTGCTCACCGACCTGTGCCTGGAACTCGTGCGGCGCTATCCCAAGCTCGATGGCATCCAGGGCGAT
>JBKCVH010000350.1:0-7169 GCA_046317675.1 Burkholderiales bacterium | reverse complement strand
GCCCTGCCTGTTCAGCGCCGCCCCAACCCTGCTGCCTGGCCATGCCCGCGCTGCGGCGCGGCGCGCCGAGACCGCGCTGCGGCAGGCCGGCGTGGACCTGCGCTTGGGCCAGCGCTGGCAGCCGGGAGACAGCCCGCCCGGCAGCTGGCTGCTGTGGGCCGCCGGCGCGCAAGCCCCGGCGTGGCTGGCCGCCAGCGGCCTGGCGCTCAGCCCCGAGGGCTACGTTGCCGTGCACCCCACGCTGCAAAGCCGCTCGCACGCCAACGTGTTCGCCGCGGGCGACAGCACCGCCTTCAGCCCTGCGCTCGACAAATCCGGCGTGCGCGCCGTGCGCATGGCGCCCACCTTGGCGCACAACCTGCGCGCTTGCCTGCTCGGCCAGCCCTTGCAAGCCCACCACCCGCAAAGCGCCGTGCTGGCCCTGCTGGCGCTGCCTGACGGCTCGGCCATCGCCAGCCGCGGCGGCTGGCTGTCGGCACAAGGGCGCTGGGTGGGCCGCTGGAAAGACGCGCTCGACTTCGCCTTCATGCGCCGCTTCAGCCCCGCAGCGTTGTCCCACCTTCACCCTACCGAAAGCACCTGATGCCTTTGCTACGCCGCGGCTTGGCCGCCGCCCTTCTGGCCCTTCCCTTCGCGCTGGCCGCGCAAAGCCCCGCCAGCACCCCGCTGGTGTTCGGCGTGGGCCTGTTCCAGCCCGACCGCGAGAAAAACGACGCCACCTACCGGCCACTGGCGGAGCACCTGGCGAAAGCGCTGGGCCGCCCGGTGCAGCTGCGCACCGTGGACAGCTGGGAAGGCCTGGCACGCAGCCTGGCCAGCGGCGAAACCGACATCGCCCTGCTCGGTCCCTGGGGCTATGTGCTGGCCCACCACCAGGCCGGCGCACAGGCCGTGGCCACCATCTTGTACGAGGGCAAGCCGGAGTACCACGCCCTCATCATCACCCACCCCAACTCGGGCCTGACCAGCGCGCAAGACCTGCTCGGCCCCAAGGGCAAGGGACGCAGCTTCGCCTTCGGCGACAAGGGCTCCACCTCGGGCTACCTGATCCCGTTGCACTTCTTTTTGCAGCAGGGCGTTGAGCCGGAGAAGCACTTCGGCCGCGTGCTGTACACCAAGCACCAGGCCATCGAAACGCAAGTGGCCGCCGGCCAGCTGGACGCCGGCGCCGACTACAACCGCAACCGCAACGCCATGATCGACCAGGGGCTGATCACGGCCGCGCAAAGCCGCGTCATTTGGCAATCGGCGCCGCTGCCCAACGATGCCGTGGCCGTGCGCGCTGGCCTGCACACCGACCGCGCCTTCGTGCAGCGCCTGCAAGCCGCCCTTACCGAAGTGGGGCCGCTGCTGGCGCGCCAGCCGCAGCTGCTGCCGGCGCGCTACACCGGCTTTGTGGTGGCCGACAACGGCTTCTACAAACCCATCCGCGACGCCGGCCTGGCCACCGGCAAGCTGGCCCCGAAGCGCTGACATGCGGCTGCGCTGGTTCGGCCTGGCCTACGCCCTGCTGCTGGCGGCCTGCCTGGGGGCCTTGGCCGCCCAGGGCGACCTGAGCCTGGGCCGCGCGCCCTGGGACAACCTGGTGCGCACTCTTGGCGACTTCGCCCACCCCAGCTTCCTCGACTTGTGGCTGGGTCCCGAGCGCCTGGAGTACCGCAGCGAAGACGGCCGCCTGCTGCGCGTGGAAGACACCCGTGCCGTGGAAGCCAGCTTCTTGCAAGCCGTGGCCCGTGGCGCGTGGGTCACGCTGCAAATCGCCACGCTGGGCTCGCTGCTGGCCGCCGTGCTGGCGCTGCCGCTGGCCCTGCTGGCCGCGCGCAACCTGCAAGCCCCATGGCCGGCGCAGCGCGCCGCGCGCGCCGTGCTGCACGGCACCCGCGCCGTGCACACCTTGGTGTTCGGGCTGGTGCTGGTCGGTATCGTGGGCCTGGGGCCGATGGCCGGCATCCTGGCCATTGCGCTGCACAGCCTGGGCACCTACGGCAAGCTGTTTGCCGAAAGCATCGAGGCGCTGGACATGGGCGCGGTAGACGCCGTGCGCGCCACCGGCGCCACGCCGCTGCAGGTGTTCGGGCGCGCGGTGCTGCCGCAAGTGGCGCCGCAGTTCGTGGGGCACCACCTGTACGTTTGGGAGTTCAACATCCGCGACTCGACCGTGCTCGGCCTGATCGGCGCGGGCGGCCTGGGCCTGTTGATCAGCGAGGCGGTGAGCCTGTTCCAGTGGAGCCGGCTGGCCACGCTGCTGATCGCCGTGATCCTGCTCGTGACGGTGTTCGACGCGCTGTCGCGCCGCCTGCGGGAGGCCTTGCTGTGAGCCTTCGCATCGACCACCTGCGCGTGACCATCGGCGGGCGCTGCTTGCTCGCCATCCCGCAGCTGCAGATCGGAGACGGTGAGCGCGTGGCCCTGGTGGGCCCCAACGGCGCCGGCAAAAGCACGCTGCTGCGGGTGCTGAGCGGCCAAGGCCCCAGCGCTGCCCACGCGCCCTGGCAAGGCCAGGTGCAGGTGCTGGGCGCGACGCTGCCGCAGCCAGCAGCGGCCTTGCGGACCTTGCGCGCCCAAGTGGCCGTGGTGCACCAAAACCTGCACCTGGTGAACCGCCTGAGCGCACGCGACAACCTGCTCATCGGCGCGCTGGCCCGCTGCCGCGGTGTGGCCGGCTGGCAGGCCGCGCTGTTGGGCCGCTACCCCGCCGCCATCGAGGCCGAGGCCGACGCCTGGCTGCAGCGCCTGGGCCTGACGGCCCTGGCCAGCGCACGCACCGACCGCCTCTCGGGCGGCGAGCGCCAGCGCGTGGCCATTGGCCGCGCCGCGCTGCAGCGCCCCGGCTTGCTGCTGGCCGACGAAGCCACCGGCCAGCTCGACCCTCAAGCCGCCCGCCAAGCCTGTGGCTGGCTGCGCGAAGCCGCTGGCACCGGCACCCTGGTGGCGGTGCTGCACCAGCTCGACCTGCTGCCGCACCTGGCCGACCGCGTGATCGGCCTGCGCGACGGGCACATCGTGCTCGACCGCCCGGTGGACGGCAGTGCCGCCCTGCAGGAAGCGCTGGCTGCCCTGTACACCCACAGCGCCCCAAGCAGCCGGCACGAGAGCCCAGCAGCCCACCCCCAATTGCAGGAGGCGCGCGCATGAACTCCCAAGCCGCAGGCCGGCATTGCCCGCTGGACTACCGCTACCAACCAGCCGACATCGCTCGCGCCTTCACGCACCCTGGCCTGCAGCGGCTGGATGCGCTGTGGGTGGTGGGCGGCCTCTACGGCAACCTTGAAGCGCTCGACGCCGTGCTGGCCGCCTACGACGCCGACCCGAGCCCGCGCAAGGCGCTGGTGTTCAACGGCGACTTCCATTGGTTCGACGCCGAGCCCAGCTGGTTTGCCAGCATCCAAGCCCAGGTCAACGCCCACTGGGCCACGCGCGGCAACGTGGAAACCGAGCTGGCCCGGGATGCCATCGGCGACGCCGGCTGCGGCTGCGCCTACCCCGACTGGGTGGCCGACGAAGCGGTGGCGCACAGCAACCGCATCATTCAAGACCTGCATGCGGCTGTGCCGCCGGGAAGCCGCAGAGCGCTGGCCGCCCTGCCCCTGTTCCTGCGCGCCGAGGTGGGCGCACACGCCGTGGCCATCGTGCACGGCGACGCCCACTCGCTGGCCGGCTGGGCGTTCTCACGCGAGGCGATGCAAACCGACACCGGACGCGACGCCGCCGCAGAGGCCTGCACGGCCGCCGGCGTGCGCGCCTTTGCCAGCAGCCACACCTGCATGCCCGTGCTTCAAGGCTTGGGGCAAGGCCGCTGGCTGGTGAACAACGGCGCGGCCGGCATGCCCAACGCCCCGGACGATTTGCGCGGCCTGTGCACCCGCATTGCCACCACACCGCCCCCGGCGCCAGCGGTGCTACTGCAGCGCGACGGCGACTGGCACGTGAGCCTGCAAGCCGTGGCCTACAACACCGCGCGCTGGTGGCAGCGCTTTGCGGCGCAATGGCCCGCCAGCAGCGCGGCGCACCGCGCCTACGCCCGGCGCATCCAGCACGGCCCGGGCGCCTGCGGGGGGCCGGCTCTAACTGAACGCTGAATCAGTTCGCGCAGCAGAGCAAGGCGTGGGGCCGTCCTGATCCGGGGACTTCGGAATCCGCATTTCTCTCAGCTCTGGGCTCGTGGCAAAGGCCTTCGAGTGCGATGAAGCTTGAGGCTCATCGGAAGGCCGGGTTGCAACGAGTGCTGTCTGTATCCCACTGATGTTGGCGGTCTCGTTTGAGCCATGGAGCAGTCTCTAGCCCCCATCGTGAAGCCACGGCTCCTGCCGGTCATTGGCTAGTCAGAAAGCTCGTGGACCAATCGGACCGTACCGCTAGCGCCATCAACTTCCAGCCACTGTCCATCGCTGATCGCGCGGCTGACGCCTCCAATGCCAGCAACGCATGGCAGGCCCAACTCTCGGGCCACCACCGCACCGTGTTGCAGCGGCCCACCGATCTCCAACACCACAGCCGCTGCGTTGACGAAGAGTGGCGTCCAACCTGGGTCGGTCGTGTAAGCGATCAGGATCTCACCAGGTTTCAGCGGGCCATCTTGTGCAGAGCGGAGCGTGCGCGCCTGCCCCTTGGCGCGTCCGCTGGACAAGCCCTGGCCCTGCATCAGACCGGTTTCACTGGCAGGCGCTGGCGGCGGTCGAAGGATGCGCCCACGGGAGTCGATGAGCGCGGGGAAGTCTCGTGCACGTCCGGACAACTCGCTCATCCAGGCCTGCCGCTCGTTCACCCTGACTTGCAAGTCCATGGACGGTTCAACCGCCGCCAGTGCCAGTTCGTCCCAAGTCAAAGCGAAGACCTGATCGGACCGCTCCAAGCGCCCTGCGGCGCAAAGCGCCTCGCCCTCGGCCAGCAATCGGTGGCGAAGGCCGTGCAGCATCATCAGGAAATGGTGTTTGGGGGTGTCGCGCAGGCCCATGTAGGCCTCCATGACTTGGTTCATGTGCCGAATGAGTGCGCGGCGGACTGGGCCTGCCGCGGCCAGCACCGCATCCATCGCCAATTGACGCTTGGTGATTTGCCGCTGGACCGCTGATTGCGGATCTCGGCTGGCATCGCCAAGGGGCATTCCCACGATTTGCGCAAGCGCCAGTGCCGGGTCATCGGCATAGCGCGGGCAGGCCACATCCATCTCCATCGGGCCCCGGCAGCCATGGCGCTCGGTGAACTCCGTCCAATCAATTAGGAAGGCTTCGGGCAGATCCTTATTGGCCAGTCGCTCGGCCAGAACCGATGGTGGTGGTAGCGGCTGCGACAAGCTGCGGGCCAAGGTATTCGCCAGTTTGTGCATCTCCAAGCTCATGGCCACCACCACGTTGCCAGCAACCCCTCGCTCAAGCTGCGAGAGCACTTCAGCGTCAACACCCCGCACGCCCCGCGCCAGCTTGAGCAGCGCTTGCATCGCCATCACCGCCGGCGCCACCGCCGTCAGGGAATCGTTGAGCAAGGTCGGAAGATGCTCCTGCACTTGGCGTCGCCAGAACTCACTCAAGGGCAGCCGAACATCGACTGGTTCGGCGAGCGCTTGTTCAAAGCGCTGCAGTCGTGCGCGCAAGGAGCCAGATGCCTGCTGCGGTTTCAGCATCGGCCAAAGTGCCGTCGTCAGCAGCCGCCGCAGACGCCAGGCAGCTGCCGGCAAGCGTGCCAAATCGCGCCACCTTGCCCATTGAGGTCGCCGCGCGCTGCGGTAGTGATTGGCGTCGACGGCCTCTAACGCCTTGGCAGTACTGGCGTCGTTGAGGGCCATGCTCTTGCCCAACTTCTGCGGGCTGCTGACCCAGAAGAGATTGGACAGCTCCAGATACATGCGACCACCCTCAAAGCGCAAGAGGGCGTCGTCACGATCCGGGGGAAGGCGCCAGCCCGGGAACACCAAGCCACCCATGCCGGCCATCGCGCGCCGCAGCACATCCAAGCCCATGGGGGAGGCCGCCGCGTTCAAGGTCAGCCCACTGGAAAGGGCGAGGTCAAGGTAGAGCCGTCTCGGCTCGCCCGAAGACGTCATCAGACTAGGCGCGAGCGGCAGGTGCGTGCTCACCGGACGCGCCTGGAGCAGCCAGAGTTGTCCATTTGCCCAGGCCCACTCGATGTCGACAGGGTGGCCGAAGAACTGCTCGACCCGGTCCAGCAAAGCCAACAGCTCCCCGCGTCTTGCGTCGCTCAGACAGGGCTGATCGGCCCTCGAATCGCGGCGCTCCACCAAGCCGCCACTTGGCTCCAGCCAGCGGCTGCTGCGTTTGCTGCCTTGGCGGAAGGTGAGCACTCGGGCCGTGCGGCGGTCGATGCACCACTGATCCGGGTCCACCTCGCCGGCCACCACGCTCTCGCCTTGTCCCCAGTTGGCGGTGATCAATGCCTCGTCGGCATCGTTGTTCAGCGGATTCATCGAGAAGGCCACGCCCGCCACCTCGCTGTCCAACTGGCGCTGCACCACCAGAGCAAGGCCCGGTCTCTGGCCGTCCAGACTCATCGCCTGCTGATAAGCCGCAACGTGTGGGGCATAGAGGGCCGCGAAGCAGTCGCGCAGCGCAGATTCCAGTGCGTCAGGACGGACACCCAGCCTGGTCAGGTAGGCCCCGGCGAAGGAGGCCCCGGCGCCGTCTTCCCACGGTGCCGACGAGCGAACCGCCAGCAGGCTGTCTTTAGACCAATCAGGAAGCCCTTCCCGCAGTTCTTGAATGACCGACTGTTGCTGCGGTGTCAACGGCAACTCGCGCGCCAGGGCTTGCACCTGCAGGCCCGAAGGCGGGGCGCTGGCCCTTTGGGTGAGGGCAGCAACTTCCGCCTGCACTTGCTCCGACCACTCCGCGAAGAAGCTCGCCGCAATGACCACGCCGGCCGGCACAGAGAAGCCGGCTGCAGCCAGAGCAATCAAGCTGGCCCCTTTGCCACCCGCCACGGCGGCTCCAGCGCCCTTGCATCCGGGGAACGGCAGCAAGTGGTCTTTACTCATTGACGCGCGCCCGGACCAGACGCCGAGCCAGCCTGCAGCCGTGCCAAGCCTGCTTCCACCAACTTGCGGACGATGGCCTTGCCCGCTTGGCTCGCTGCCGAGTCACTTGCGTTCCGACTGCGGCCCTTGCTGCTGGAACTGCGGGCCGGCGGGGGCGGCGCGAAGGCGCGCTCCAGCATGT
>JBKCVH010000349.1:0-63003 GCA_046317675.1 Burkholderiales bacterium | reverse complement strand
AGATGCCCCGACCCACCTTTCGAACTGGGAGGCGCTGCAGGCCGACCTGGCGCGCCCCGCGCCCTTGGAGGAGCGCGGCACGATGCCTAGGGCTTAGGGCCGAACGAAGCCCACATTGGCCGGCGCCTTGCCGGCCAGCTTCACGGTGGCCACCAACTTGGCGCCGCTCGCCAACTTGAACGGCCCCTCCGCCTCCAGCCGGTCGTCGCCCGCCGGCTTGAGCACGGCTTCTGACTTCTCCTTGCCCACGAGCAAGGTCAGTTTGGCCGTGGCGCCCACGGTGGAGGCTTTCTTGCCGTGGTCTCGCACGTGAATGACGATGCGCTCCGGCTTGGCTACGAGCTCCCAATCCATGTGGCTGGCCTCCACCACGATGCCGCCGTGCAGCGGCTTGTGTTCATGGGCGCCTCCCGCCCAAAGCGGCGATGCCAACAAGAGGGAGGCGGCAAGGGCGAGGTGTTTGAACGGGGTCATGAAGATCTCCTGGGTTGAGGATTAGAAAGAGTCGGTGCCGGCGGCTGCAGCCAGCTGTTCGATCGGTTCGCGGCCAAAGCGCCAAACCATGGCCGGGGTCAAGAAGCTGTCCAGCAAGGTGGCGCTGATGAGGCCGCTGAAGATCACCACCGCCACCGGGTACAGCACCTCGGTGCCGGGTTGGCCCGCCTCCAGCAGGAGCGGCGCCAGCGCAAAGGCGGCCACCAAGGCGGTCATCAACACAGGGCTGAGCCGCTCCACCGAGCCGCGCGTGAGCATGGCCAGGTCAAAGCGTTCGCCCTCAAAAGCGCACAGGTTGATGTAGTGGCTGACCTTCAAGATGCCGTTGCGAATGGAGATGCCGGCCAGGGTGATGAAGCCAATCAGCGCCGCCACCGACAGCGGCTGCCCACTGAGCTTGAGCCCGATCACCGCACCCACCAGGGCCAGCGGAATGTTGGCCATGATCATCAAGCTCAGGCGGCTGCTTTGGTAGCGGCTGTAGAGAACCAAGAACACCAGCAGCGCCGACACGAGGCTGAGCAAGCCAATGAGCCGGCTGCTTTGCTCTTGCGCCTCGAACTGCCCGCCGAGGGTGATGAAGTAGCCCTCGGGCAGCGGGTGCTGGGCCACCGCGGCGCGAATGTCGGCCACCACCTCGCTCAAGGGCCGCCCGGCGGCATTGGCTTGGATGACGATGCGGCGTTTGCCGTCGTCGCGGCTGATCTGGTTCGGACCATCGCCTTCCTCAATGCGCGCCAGCTTGCGCAGCGGCACCGGGCCTGCGGGGGTGTCGATCAACAGGTCGGGCAGGCTTTGGAGGGAGCGGCCGGCGTCGGGCAGGCGCAGCACCAGGTCAAAGCGGCGATTGCCCTCCACCACCTGGGTGATGCGCTCGCCATCCACCAGCTGTTGCAACTCGCGCAGCAACTGCGCTGGCGCCAGCCCATAGGCCCGCGCCGCAGCGTGGTCCACCTGCACTTGAATCTGCGGCGTCAACACCTGCTTCTCCACCTCCAAGTCGGCCAGGCCCGCGATGCCGGAGAGCCTTGCCCGCAAGGCCTCGGCCTGGCCGCGCAAGGTGTCGAGGTCCTCGCCAAAAATCTTGATGGCGATTTGCGAGCGCACGCCCGACAGCATGTGGTCAATGCGGTGGCTGATGGGCTGCCCAAGGCCGATGGCGGCCGGCAGGTTGATGAGCCGCTGCCGGATGTCGGCATACACCTCTTCGACGCTGCGCTCGCTGGGCTTCAGGCCAATGTCCAGCTCCGACACATGCACGCCCTCGGCATGCTCGTCCATCTCCGCCCGGCCCGAGCGCCGACCCACATAGGTGACCTCCGGAACGCCCTGCAGCAAGACCTCCGCCTGCCGCGCCAGCTTCACCGACTCGGCCAGCGTGGTGCCCGGGTTCAGGCGCATGCCAATGAGCACCGAGCCCTCGTTGAAGGGCGGCAAAAAGGTCGTCGGGAAGAAGGGCAACAAGGCGGCCGCGCCCAGCACCGCCAGCAAGCCCGCCGCCAGCACCGCGCGGCTGTGCGCGAACGCCCAGCCGAGTGCCGTGCGGTAGCGGGCCTTGAGCCAAACCACCAGCTTGGGGTCGCCGTGGTCCAAGCTCTTGAGCTGGGGCAGCAGGTAGTAGGCCATCACCGGCGTGAGCGTGATGGACACCAGCATGGACGCCAAGATGGAGGTGATGTAAGCGATGCCCAGCGGCACGAACAGCCGCCCCTCAATGCCTGGCAACACAAAGAGCGGCACGAACACGAGCACGATGATGAGCGTGGCCACCACGATGGCGCTGCGCACCTCCAGCGTGGCCTTGGCAATCAGCTCCAGCGGCCCGATCTTTTGCGTGGCCTGCTGGTTCAGCTTGAGCCGCCGCAGCACGTTCTCAACGCCCACCACGGCGTCGTCCACCAGTTCGCCAATGGCAATGGCCAAGCCGCCCAGCGTCATGGTGTTGATGCTGAGGTCGAGGTAGCGAAACACCAGCACCGTGATGAGGATGGAAGCCGGAATGGCGGCCAGCGAAATGAGCGTGGTGCGCAGGTTGGCCAAGAACAGGTACAGCACCACCGCCACGATGGCCGCCGCCGTCATCAGCTTGCCCTGCAAGTTGCCAATGCTGGCCTCGATGAAGCTGGCTTGCCGGAAGGTCACGCGCGGCGCCTGCATGCCGGTGGGCAGCGAGGGCTTGAGCTCGGCCAGCGCCGCCTCGATGCGGCGCGTGAGCAGCACCGTGTCGGCGTCCGGTTGCTTTTGCACGCTGAGGATGACGGCGGGCTTGCCGTTGTAGCCGGCATCGCCGCGCTGAATGGCCGGCGCAAAGCGCACGCTGGCCACTTGGCTCAGCAAGATCGACTGCCCGCCCGAGGCGTTCTTCACCCACGCCACCGGCAGTTGCTGCAGGTCTTCGAGCTTCACCGTGCGGCCGATATGGCGGATCAAATACTCCCGCGCGTTGAGCTCTAAAAAGCCGCCGCTGGTGTTGCTGGCGTGGCCTTGCAGGGCCGCCACCAATTGCTCCACCGTGACGCCGAGCTGCGCCATGCGCGCTGTGTCGGGCTGCACCTGGTACTGGCGCACCTCGCCCCCAATGGGCACCACCTGGGCCACGCCGGGAATGGCGAGCAGGCGCGGGCGGAGCACAAAGTCGGCGTACTCCCGCGTGGCCATGGCGCTGATCTGTTGGGGGTCGATGGGCAGAGCCACCAACATGATCTCGCCCATGATGGAACTGATCGGCCCCATGGCCGCGTGCTGCACGCCGGCCGGCAGGGCATCGCGCGCCGTGGTGAAGCGCTCGTTGACGATCTGCCGCGCGCGGTAAATGTCGGTGCCCCAATCAAAGGTCACGTACACAAAAGCCAGCCCGACGGACGACACCGAACGCACCGCCGTCACGCCCGGCAGCCCGCTCATGGCCTGTTCCAGCGGCAAGGTCACGAGCTGCTCCACCTCCTCGGGCGCCATGCCGCCGGCTTCGATTTGCAGCGTCACCTGCGGGCGGTCGAGGCTGGGGAACACATCGACCGGCGTGCGCGTCAAAGTGAAGGCGCCGAGCAGCATCATGGCCAGCGCCACGGTGAGCACCAGCAGCCGATTTCTCAGGCTGCTTTGCAGCAAGAAATTGAACATGCTTATCGCACCTGGTTGACGAGGGTGGCGCCGGTGGTGACCACCTTGTCGCCGGCCTCAAGCCCCTGCGTCACGGCCACGCGAACGCCATCCAACGCCTGCGCCTGCACCACCTTGGGCACAAAGCGCTCAGGGGCCGCCTTCACCCAAACAATGGTCTGGTTGGCTGGGTTCTTCATCAAAGCCGCTGCGGGCACGGCAAAGCCGCTCACCGTGCTGCGGCTTTGCACGACCACCTTGACCGGCTGCCCGAGCGCCAAGTTCAAGGCGCCCTGCACGCTGAAGTTCAAGGGCAGTGCCTGTTCGCGAAGCGCGCTGCCACCGCCCAGAAACTTCAGCGGCAGAGGCTGGCCCGCACCTTCCAAAAAGGCGGCGCCGAGGTCGGCCGCCAGGGCCGGCTCATAGGCCAGCGCCTCGATGCGCAAGCGCGCTGGGTCCACGATCTCAAACAGCAACTCGCGCGCCTCCACCACCTGCCCGGCCACGGCATTGCTGCTGGCAATGACACCGCTCACAGGGGCCAGCAAGGCTTCGCGCCCGCCCAGGCCTTGGCGCAGTGCTGCGCCGCGCGCCTTCAGGCTTTGCACGGCGCTTTGCGCGGCTTCGATGTCGCGGCGCGGCACCGTGTCGGCCAGCTCTTGCAGGCGGGCGAGCTGCTTTTCGGCCAGCTCTTGCGCTGCGTGAAGTTCGGCCACTTGAGCGGACTGGGCCGAGCGCTCCAGCGCTGCCGAAGCCGGCTCCAAGTAAGCCAGCAACTGGCCGCGCTGCACGCGCTGGCCCAGCTGCGGCAGGCCGGCCGGTGGCAGCGCCACTCGGCCCGCTTGCAGGGCTTGGACCTTGCCGCCGGCATTCGGGTCCATCACCACCCGGCCTTGCAGCGTGAAGGCGCGCGGCAGCTCGGCCGCTTGAACGGGCTGTGTGCGCAGGCCGAGTTGGCGCTGTGCCGGCTTGGGCAGGAACACGCTGCCATCGGCCTGGCGCTGTGGGCCACCCGGCGTGGCCGGGGCGGCGGCTTCGCCGTGGTCGTGGCCGGGGCCGGCTGAGGCCAGGGCGGAGAGGGTCAGCAGACCCAGCATCAAGAGGCGCTTCATGCTTGGGCTCCAAAGCCGCGTGCGCGGCGGCGTTGAACGGCGAATGCACCAAGGCCCAGCAGCGTCAGCAGTGCGGCGGCGGCAGCGCCCCAGCGCCAGGTGTTGTGGTGCCCGTGTTCATCAGCGTGGGCATGCGGCAGGTGCAGCTCAGCAGCCAGCAAATCCACGGTGTCGGCGGCCGTCACGGTGGCCGTGACGGGCAGCACCTCGCCTTGGGGCAGCTCCGCCAGTTCGCTGCGGTAGCTGCCATCGGCCTGCGCCTGGACGGCGATCTTGCTGCCGGCCAGCTCCAGCTCAATCTGAGCCTTCAGCACGGGGGCGTTGGTGTCGGCTTGGTCGAGGTAGAGCGTCAGCGTTTTGCCGTCGAGCACGCCGACCAGTTCGAACAAGTCAGAGCTGGCGGCAAAGCGCGGCAGCGAGGGGCCGCTGGCCGTGGGGGGCGCATCGCCGTGGTCGTGCCCAGGGCCGGCCAAAGCGGCGCTGCTGAGCGCGAGGGAGAGGAGACGGGGCTTGTAGTTCATGGCTTCAATCTTTTATTCGGGCAGCAGGCCCAAGGCCTGGCGCAGCAAGGCGGTGGCGTGGTGCAGGGCCAAGCGGGCACGGGCTTGCTCGCGCAGTGCGGTGTTGGCTTCTTGCTCGATGCGCAGGCGTGTGGGCAGGTCGGTTTGGCCCAGGCGGAACGACTTGTCGAAGAAGCTGCGGCTCTCCAGCGCCAGGCGCGCGCGTTCGCTGCTGGCTTCCAGCACGCTGCGCGCTGCAGTAAGCGCAGCCTGGGCGCTGTGCAGCGCGGCTTGCAGGTGAGCTGGCTCTTGGTCCAGCCGGGCCTGGGCCTCGGCCTGCTCGGCCAGGGCGTGGGCCTCCAGCGCGCGGTGCCGGTCGCTGCTGCCCAGGGGCAGGCGCAGAGCCAGGGTCAGGCTGCCGGTGCTGGACTCGCCCCGCGCACCGCGCTCCCGCGTTTGCAGAAGCGTGAGCTCCGGGTTGCCGCGCGACTGCACGCGGGCCAGCGCCGCCGCACTGCGGCTGCTGGTGGTTTGGGCACGCAGTGAAAGCAAGGCCGGGTGCTCGCTCAAATCTGCTGTTGCATCCGGCAGGGGCTCTGGCCCGGCATGGGGCTGCAGGGCCTCGTGCGGCGCCATGCCTAAGAGCGCGCGCAGGGCTTGCTCGGCGGCCACGGCCTGGGCTTGCGCAAGGGCGGCCTCGGCCCGTGCGGCAGCCGTTGCGGCGTCGGCCTGGTGCTGGTCGGCGCGCGACAGCTCGCCCAAGCGCACGCGCTGGCTCACGTCTTGGGCCAAGGCTTGCGCGGCTGCGCTGCGCTCTGCGGCGGCTTCGGCCTCACCGCGTTGACGCTGCAGTTGCCACCAGGCGTCGCGCAGGGTTTGCGCCATGCGCCACTGCGCGGCGCGCAGCTGGGCCTCGGTGCCCTTCAGCTTGGCCTCGGCCAAGGACTGGCTGCGCTGGCGCTCACCGGGCAGCCAGAGCGGAACGGCCAGGCCGGTCTCGAGCTCACGGGCGCCTTGGCGCGCGTTCAGGCGGTCGCTGCGCAGCGCAAGTTCCAGCGCGGGTGCCTCGGGCTTCCAGGCGTTGGCGGCACGGCGTTCGGCCAGCAAGGCCTCACGCCGCTGCGGCTGCGCTTGCGCCTCGGCTTGCAGCGCCCAGGCGCGTTCAAAAGCTTGGGCCAGGGTCAGCGGCGCTGGCTCCGCCGCTTGCGCAGGGCTCAGCCCCAGCAGCCCAGCGGCCAGCGCCGTAGCGAGCAGGCGCCCCATGGGAAAAATCGACATTCGCTGCTCCGAAGTGGATGAAAAGGCCACAGCAAGATCGGTCGGGGGCTGCAGCGCAAGGCCGCAGCTGGGGCTCAAAGAACCCGGGTCAGGAAGCCATGCCCCCGCCGATCAGGCGAGGGAAACCCATTTCGGGCGTTCGGGGCGCGCCGGCAGGTTGCCGGCGGCTTGCGGCCGGGTGCTCGGCGCAATTTGCTGCGGCGAAGGCTCGGTGACTTGTTGGTACGGTGTGGCGGCCAGCAAGGGGAGCGGGTGGCAGTGATGCTCGCAAGCGGCGTCGCTGCTGTCGTTTTGGCTGTCAGCGTGGTCTTGCGCGTGGTCTTGCGCATGCGCATCGAGCACCAGCGCGTGCTGTTCAGACGCCGGCTGATGGTGCGCCGCATCACAGCCATGCGGCACGTTCGCCCACACCAGCTGCAAGGGCAGCAGCACGGCAAGGAGGACGAGGAGCCAGCGGGACATCATGGAGTTCAGTCTAGCAATGACGCTCAATGCGTATGGCGGTGATGGGCATCGGGGTAGTGCGCATGGGAATGCGTCAGCGCGGCATGCGCATGCCAGTGGCGGTGCGCCTTGCCGGCTTGCACGGGCGGGTCTTCGGGCAGGTGTTCATGCTCGTGGTGCGGGTCGCCGTCGCCGTGCACATGGCTGTGCGCGTGGGCCATGGGCTCGTGCGCGTGTTCATGCTCATGTCGCTCGGTCAGGTGCAGGGCTACGCCCACGGCCATCAACAGGCCAGCCACTCCGAGCTGCCAGCTCAAGGGCTCGCCCAGCAGCAGCAGCGCCACGGCAGCCCCCACAAAAGGCGCCGTGGAAAAGTAGGCCCCGGTGCGCGCTGCGCCGAGCTGCCGCAGCGCCAGCACGAAGAGCACCAAGCTGGCGCCGTAACTGGCAAAGCCCAGCAAGCCGGCGCCCAGCACCAAGTGCAGCGGCGGCCATGTGGCACCCAGCAGCAAGGCCAAAGCGAGGTTGGTGGCGCCCGCCACCAGGCCCTTGCTCATGGCGATGAAGCCGGCGTCGTTCAACGCCACCTTGCGCGTCAAGTTGTTGTCCACCGCCCAGGCCAGGCAGGCACCAAGCACGGCGAGCGTGGGCCACAGCGCGTGGAGCGACAAAGCCCCACTGCCGGGCCAGGCCAGCACGCAACCCCCCAGCGCAATGGCCAGCATGCCCCAGGCAATGCGGCGGTCAAAGTTTTCCGTGAACACGAACCACGCCAGCAGCGCGGTCAGCACGCCTTCCAGGTTCAGCAGCAAAGACACGCTGGCGGCCGAGAGCTGCGAGAGGCCGAACATCAACAGCGCCGGCCCCACCATGCCGCCGCACACGATGGCCCCCAGCAGCCAGCCCACATCGCCCCGAGGCAAGACCACACGAGGCGCCCGCTGCCAGCGGCGCAGCAGCCACAGGCCAAGGCCCGAGCCCAGGTACAGCAGGCCGGCCAACAGCCAAGGGCTGAGCGTGCCGAGCAGCGGCTTGGCCAAGGGCGCGCCCAGCCCAAAGAGCAGGGCAGCCGCCAGGGCGGCACTTACACCGGGGTGAAGACGGAACGGCATCGTTGGTCTTGCAAGGAAGGGAGGCCCATTGGATCAGTGCCCGGCTGCGCTGTGGCGCAACTCGGCAAGCGCCTGCCGCACCACGCTCTGCCCGGCCCAGAGCGCCAGCAGCGCCATCAAGGCCGCCACCGCCAGGTCAGGCCAAGCACTTCCAGTGCCGAACACACCGAGCGCCGCCAGCATCACGGCCACGTTGCCAATGGCATCGTTGCGGCTGCACAGCCACACCGAGCGCATGTTCGCGTCGCCCTCGCGCCAGGCGTAAAGCATCCAGGCCACGCTGACATTGGCCAGCAGCGCCAGCAGGCCGATGGCGCCCATGGTGGCCGGCTCGGGCAACACGCCGCTGTGCCAACTCCACACGGCCTTGCCCAGCACGAAGACGCCAAAGCCCAGCATCGTCAGCCCCTTGAACAAAGCCGCCTTGGCCCGCCCGCTCAGGGCCATGCCCAGCACCGCCAGCGACAGGCCGTAGTTCACGGCATCGCCGAAGAAGTCGATGGCATCGGCCAGCAGCGCCAGCGAGCCGGCCTGCCAGCCGCCAATCAGTTCCACCAAGAACATGCCGGCATTGATGACGAGGGCGGCCCAAAGCACGCGGCGGTAGCTGGCGGTGCTCGGCGTGGCTTGGCTGTGGTGGTGGCAGTGCGCGCTCATGAAGGGTCCTACGTTGGAATGTCGACATTGAAAACCTTGAAGCAGGTACAAAGTCAAGCGCTACGAGGAGCTTTCTGATGAAGATCGGCGAACTGGCCCAACGCACCGGCACGGCCACCGAGACCATTCGCTTTTACGAGCGCGAAGGCCTGCTGCCACCCGCCCCGCGCAGCGAGGGCAACTACCGGCTCTATGGCCCAGCCCACCAGGAGCGCCTGCTGCTGATTCGGCGCTGCCGCTCCTTGGACATGAGCCTGGACGAAATCAAAGCCCTGCTGGCCGTGCGCGATGCACCCGAGGCGTCTTGTGAAGCCGTCAACGCATTGCTCACGCAGCACCTCGGGCATGTGGCCGAACGCCTGGCCGAGCTCACGGCCCTGCAAGCCGAGCTGCTCGCCCTGCGTGAGCGCTGCACGGTGCCGCAGCGAGCGGGTGACTGCGGCATCTTGGAGGGCTTGGGTCAAGCCAGCCCGGGCCCGGTCTTGCGCGCGCCGTATCGGGCTGGGAGCCATGGGGCGGGCAAGGGGTCGCGATGAAGGGGCGGGTGGTGCGCTTGCACCGTGCTGCTGAGGCGCCTCAGGCCTGCCGAGTCGCCTGCCGTTGCGTCTGCCTCGCGGGCAAAATCGCAAATCATTGAGGGCCAAGGATCCGGCCCCACCTCGCACTCGCACAACCACCACTTGCAGCTTTCACTGGAGAACCTGCATGCACCCTGTCGCCTCGTGCAATGGCCGCCTTTGTGCCGCGCACCCCACACAGCACCCCGCCAACTTGCACAGGCGCCGCGTGCTCGGCCTCTTCGCTGCGCTGGGCCTCGGGTCTGCCGCGCAGGCGCAGAGCGACTCCCTCCTGCCCCCACAGAGCATTGGCCGCAGCGCACCGCCCTCCGGCCCCGGTGCCGCTGGGGCCGATCCGCTGGCCAACATCTCCGCCGCTGATGGCCGCGCTGCTGCCACCGAGGCCGTGCACGCCCTCGACAGCTTGGCCGCTGCAGCCGACCGCATCGTGGCCGAAATCCCTGGCTTGCAGTCCTCTCAGGCCGAGGTGGAGCGCAAAGTGCGCGAGCTGGAGAGCCAACGAGACGCCCTCATGGCCGAGTACCGCGATGGCCTCTTCTGCTCGGGTTGCGGACAAACTCGCTCGCAAATCCTGGCCAAGGGCGAGCCCTTCCCGCACCCGGGTGAAACCATCGTTCGACCTACCGGCCAGCAGATTGCCAGCAAAGAGCGCGCGCTGCAAAGCCCCATCGACCAACAGCGCAGCCTGCTCAACAGCCTGAGCCAGCGCCTTGACACCCTGCGCAAAGAACGCGACGAAGCCATCGACCAAATCCAGTGGGGCGTCAACTACTGGGAGACCGGCTTCTCCTTCCACACCCAGGTGCTGAGCATGCGCTTGCAGCATGCGCAGGCCCAGAACCAAGCCAAGCAAGCGGAAATCAAGCAAGTGCTCACCACCTTGGGCCAAGACCTCTTTCAGGCCCAGCAGCGCGCCCTGCTCGACCGAGCGCCCGCCCTGAAAGAACAGATTGCCAAACTCCAGGCCGACCAAACGCACTGGAACAAATCCTTGGCCCAACTCGACAAAGACCACGCCCAGCGCGAGAAGAAACTCCAAGCCGCCCTGCGCGAAGCGCGCGAGCGCATCCCGCAGGACGCCAGCACCATCAACACCGCCCTGCAGCGGCCCAACCTGGCCCGCGAGCTCACCTTGGTCGTGAGCGGCAGCGAGAAAAACCCCTTTGCCTCGCCCGACAACCTGGGCGTCAAGTTCCGCCTGGGCGACTACACCCCCAGCCGCCGTGCCGATGTGCTGCCCGGTGTGCAGCGCATGGTCGATCGCTACCGCGCGCTCGACAGCCTCGCCATCGCCTCCGGCACCCAGGCCGTCCCCACCACCGGCACGGCGCCTGCACGCACCGTGCCCACTGGCTTGCTCAACCCACCGCCCCCGGCCGACAAAGCCGGGGCCAAGAAGGTTCCCTCCCACCTCATTGACCTGCCGCCTCCATGAAGAACCTCACCCAAGCGCTCGCGGCTGCTGCCTGCAGCCTCTTGCTCGCCACTCACAGCGCACCTGCGCTGGCCCAAGCTGCGAACCAACAAGCCCTGCTACTGGATCAAGTCAAAGCCCAGTTGCAGGAAGGCAAAACCCAAGAGGCCCTGCAAACCGCTCAGCAACTGCAAGGTAAAGCCCCGGTCGACTACCGCAGCCACTACTACCTGGCCCTGGCCCACATGGGTCTGCAGCGCTATCCGGAAGCACACGCCGCGGCCGAGCGTGCCTTGCAGCTCGCCCCGGCCAACGCCCGCGCCGCCGTGCAGGGCTTGCAGGCCGAGATTGCCAAACGCAGCCAAGGCGGCAACCTCATCGCCCAGGCCGAGCAGGCCTTCCAAGAGGGGCTCAACGCCAAAGCCGCGCGCCTGTTTGACCAAGCCTGGCAAGCCAGCCCTCAGCAGCCCGAGCTGGGCATGCGCGCCGCCTTGCTCTACCTCGACCCTTTGAACCAAGTGCTAGATGCCGGCCGCGTGCTCTGGCAAGTGGCCCAAGCCCACCCCGGCCACCCCTTGGGCAAGACCGCGCAAGACCGCCTGGCCCCGCTGCAAGGGCAACTTGACGCCCAAGCCCGCCAGTGGCTCAACCAGGCCGAAGGCCAAGACCCCAGCACCGCCCAAGCCACCCTGGCGCGCGCCCAGGGCATTGCCCCGCGCATGCCGGAGCTGCTGCAAGCCCGCGCCCGCCTGGCTGCCCGGGGCAGCGACAGCGCTGCGCTGCAAGCTGCCATCAAAGACCTGGTCCGCGCCAAACAGGCCCAGCCCCGTGAGCTGGGCATGCTGCAGGGCATGCAGCGCTGGCTGCAAGATCCCGCCTTTGCCCAATTCATGGCCGACCTGCTGGGCGACACCCTGGTTGCCGATGTCACGCGCCGGGCGGACCCTTCGGAGACAGAACGCGAACGCAAGCGCTACGCCGGGGACCTCGTTCGCCTTCCTGCTGGCACCTTCACCATGGGCAGCCCCGCCCACGAAGCCGACCGCAGAAGCAATGAAGGCCCACAACGCCCAGTGACCATCAGTGCCTTCTGGATGGGCCGCACCGAAGTCACCCAAGGCCAGTGGCGTGCCGTCATGGGCAACAACCCCAGCCGCTTCAGCAGTTGCGGCGACAACTGCCCGGTGGAAAACGTGAGCTGGGACGACATCCAGCAGTTCTTGCTGAAGCTCAACCAGCTCACCGGCCAAAGCTACCGCCTGCCCACCGAGGCCGAGTGGGAATACGCCGCCCGCGCCGGGTGTGCCAGCCCCTTCAACCTGGGCGGGCAGTGCCGCAACAAGGCGGAGCCCAGCGAAGCCAACTTTGACGGCAACACCACCTACAACGGCAGCAGCACTGGGGTGTACCGCAAGGCCACCCTGCCCGTGGCCAGCTTTGCTGCCAATGGCTTTGGCCTGCACGACATGCATGGCAATGTGTGGGAGTGGGTGC
The DNA here is from genome assembly GCA_046317675.1 of Burkholderiales bacterium. Taxonomy (GTDB): domain Bacteria; phylum Pseudomonadota; class Gammaproteobacteria; order Burkholderiales; family Burkholderiaceae_C; genus Inhella. The sequence goes on along the minus strand of JBKCVH010000349.1, from coordinate 50,820 downwards.
AGGACTGCCATGCCGACTCCTACGCCGGGGCGCCCAGCGATGGCAGTGCGGTGAACCCCGGCGCTTGCTCGCACCGGGTGCTCCGGGGCGGTTCGTGGTTCTTCGGCCCGAATAGATTGCGCGCTGCCGTCCGCCTCTGGTTCCCCCCCGACGGCCCGATGAGCAACCACGGGTTCCGCCTTGCCAGGACCGCGCCGTGAGGGACGGGTATCCGCTTGCTGCTTGGCTGCTTTACTCCTTGTGGGGTGAGCACTGCGGCTCCAAGCTTTCGGGCGCCAACTTGGCCCGTGCGAAGGGCCCGGGGCGCCGAGCCCGGCGCCGCCTGCAAAGCGGGCGGGCTTGACCCCCAAGCCGCCCGAAAGCGGCGAGCCAACCCTCAGCCCCTTGAGCCCGCTCCGGCGCTGGGGTACTTCTTCTCCAACTGCCCATTTGCCTCAGCTTCAGACTGAAGCTTTGCCCGAAGTTGATTCTTGAGCCAGCTGATGAAGGTGCCTTCTTGGTGGAAGGGGGTCAGGGATTGCCCCGCTTGGCCGTAGACGACGCAGTGGCCGCCACCGCCGTTGCCAACGGGCTTGCAATAGCAAACGGCTTGTTCGCGCGCCGAGGGGATCAGCCCCGCACGCAAGCGGGTGCACACGGCTTCGATGTCATGGCCCGAGGCTGAAATCTTGAAGTCGCCGCCGGGTTCGCCTTTGCCCTCGTCGGGGCACACATAGCGGCCATCGCTGGTGGACTGGAATCCATCCGTCAGGAAGGGCTTGGCTTGGCCCAAGCAGGAGGCGATGCGGACCGAGTCCGCCGGGGCGATGTAGAAGGTCTTCTGTTCGCCCGGCTTGAGAACCGTTTGGTGTGTGTAGAAGAGGTTCGGGAACTTGCGCTGCGTGTCGCCCTTGGCCGAGGCTTCCGCCAACAGGGTTTCAGCTTTGCTGGGCTTGCGCGTGTCGCGGTAGTAAATCGAGGCGACCTCGCTGCAGCGGTTCTCCACCGCGAGTTGGCCGCCTTGATCGGGCAAGCGGTGGATGCAGGAGCCGCCGTCCGGCGTTGGCAGTTGCTCTGAGGCCTGGGCTGGGGCAAGGCTGGACAAAAGCCCGAGGCCCAAGAGCACCAAGCGGTAGCAGGCATTGCGCAAGTGAATGCCGAGGGTGTGCGCGTTCGTGTGAGCGGCCAAACTCATGGGGCGGGCGTCCTATTTGGTGGTGGGCATGCGGGTAAGAAAGGGTACCTGCTGGCGCTGGCCCTAGCGCATTGCAGCGCCCAAGCCCGCCAACGCATCGTCCGCAAACGCAGTCCCCGCCTCGTCGTAGATGTGGAACACCGCGTCGGCCCCCAAGCCCTTGAGCACTTCGATCTCCTCCGGGTAGCGCACGATGGCGGCGATGCGGCCGCTGAAGGCGCGGTTCTTCAGTTGCCGCAGGGCATAGACGTTACCGGCGTGGCCGGGCATGGCCAGCAGCACCAGCTTGACGGTGTCGGTCAGCACCAGCTTGTCCCAGAAGTCGGAGTCGACGGCATCGCCCTCGATGACGAGGCGGCCGGCCGCTTTGTGGGCTGCCAGCTTGCTGGCATCGCTGTCCACACCGAGCACGCGCAGGCCGTGGCCCTCCATGAGGCGCTTGTAGGCGCCGTTGCCAATTTGGCCCATGCCCAGCACCACGGCGTCGACTTGGTCCACAGCGATGGGTTGATCTGCCGCCAAAAGCTTGGGCGCCTCCAGGGCCGCTAGAGGGCCTTTGAACCTTGCGTAAATGCGTTCGCTTGCAGCGTTCAGCGGTGCGGCCAGCACAAAGCTTGCAGCCACCGCCAGCGACAGCACGACCAGCCACTCTGGAGACAACCAGCCCGAGCTGGCGGCCAGTGCCGCCACGATGAGCCCGAACTCCGAGTAATTGCCGAGCGCCAAGGTGGAGAGCACGCCCGTGCGCGTGCGCAGCCCAAAGCGCATCAGCACGAGGTAGTACAGGCCCGTCTTCAAGGGCAGCACCAGCACGAGCAGCAGGGCCATCAACAAGATGGACGCGTTCGGCATGGCCACCAGCCCCACGCTGAGGAAGAAGCCCACCAGGAACAGCTCCTTCATGTGGAACAGGGACTTGGCGAGCCCCGCCGTTGCCGGGTGCGAGGCCAGCAGCATGCCCACCACCAAGGCGCCGAGGTCGCCTTTCACGCCTACGGCCTCAAACAAGCCATAGCCCACCACCAAGGCCAGGAAGGCGCCGTACAGAACCTGCAGGTCGCCGTGGCCAACGCGGTCGAGCATCATCCGCAGCAGCTTGGCGGCGGGCCACAGCAAGATGAGACAAACGGCCCAAGGGCTTGGCAGCTCGCCGGCCGAGGCCGAGAGGAAGATCACGGCAAACACGTCTTGCATCACCAAGATGCCGATGCCGATGCGCCCGTACAGCGAACCGAGCTCGCTGCGCTCCTCCAGCACCTTGACGGCGAACACCGTGCTGGAAAAGCTCAGCGCAAAGCCGAGGAGAACCATGCCGCTCCAGCCGAGCTCGCTGGCCAAGGCAAGCCCCAAGCTCTTGAGCACGAACAGCAAGCCGGCCAAGAGCAGGGTCGACCCAACGATGTGCAGGCTGGCAGATGCCCACACCTCGGCGCGCAGCAGGGTGCGAATGTCCAGCTTCAGGCCGATGGTGAACAGCAGCAGCGTGACGCCGAGGTTGGCAATGGTGTCCAGCGCCGGCGTTTTCTCAAAGCCCATGGCATTGAGCACGAAACCGGCGGCCAAGAAGCCAATCAGTGGCGGCAGACGAACGAGCTGCGCTGCAAAGCCGGCGGCGAACGCCAGCGCGATCATGAGGGGCTCCATCGGCACCCTGAAGTTGTGCCCGCCAAGGGCCTCAGGTTGCGAATGGTAGGCGGGCCTCAATAGCCCCGTGACCCCCGCCCTTTAAGTGGCCGGCTCGTTCGCCAAGGAGCCGGAAGGCGATGCCAACCACTGCGCCAGCGCCACCGCCACGATGGCACTCATGCCACCTTCAAAGCCCACAGCCCGGTCGCGCAGGCGGTTGGCCAAATCAAAGGGAATGCGGCAGGCCAGGGGCACCAGCTTGGGGGCGCTGCTGGCCGGCTTGGCCTCGCCCATGCTGTTGGAGCCTTGCCCAAAGCGCGAGGGCGCGATGCCGGATTTCATCTTGCCGTCGATCTTCTTGGCCTTGTGCTTTTCAAGGTCGGTATTCTTCATGCTCATGGCGCGTCCTGGGTGGGTTGAGACCCATTGTGTTGCCAGGCGCTAATCGACCTTGACCCGAAGCTCCGTCTCGGCCGTGCGGCCGGCCACATCAGAGACCTGAACGACCAAGCGGTGATTGCCCGGCGGAATCTTGGCCTCTTCGGCCAGCACGCCTTTGTCGGTCACGCGTGCGTTCTCCCGAATCTTGCGCGTCAAGTCGATGCGGAGCATGCCGTACAGCACCTTGAGCGTTGAGGGGTCGATGCGGGTCTCGCCCAGGGGTTCGAACGCGAGCTCGATCCGAATGGGCGACTTCAGCGCGCCGCCATCTGGCTTGGGCGTGATGACCTTGATGGAAGGCAGCAGGGAGCGTGTGCGCCGGGTGGGCGCCGCCTCTGCGGCCAGCTCTGGGTTGGCCAAGGCGCGTTCTTCGGCGGCCAGCTCGGCGGGCGTGATCAATTCAAAGGCAGCTTTTTCATTGGCCCAAGTGCATGAAGTGGCCAGTAGCAGCCCCAGGGCCAGGCCGGCCGGCAACTTCACGGTTGCCCATTTGCGTGTCGTCATTGCGCTGCCTTCTCAATCTCGCGCCGTTCCAGCAAGTAGTCGGTATTGCCCTGATGCCCTGCCGCCCGTGAGGCGCCGTATTGCGGGGTTTGCGGGAACTCACGCCGCACGGCATCGCGCAGGCGCTCGAACACATCGCTGCCGGCTTGCCAGTCGCCAAGCTCACGCAGGGCGTTCATCAAGTGATAGGCAAACACCGAGTGCCCGTTCTTGCCTTCGTCGGCCACGGGTTCGTTGCCGCCCGAGGAGAGAATCACGGCGGCCTTGCGGCTCAGCAGGTCTTGGGTGCTTCGCTGCCCAGGCAAGTCGACCTTCTCGCTGCCGGCCAAGGTGCCGGAGTAGCAGCTGTCAGAAATGAGCATCATCTGCTTGGCGCCAATCAGGCCAATCAAGCGCCCGATGTCGGTGTTGGAGATCCAGCTCTCCGGCTGATCGATGCGGCTGTCTGACGGAAGCCAGTAGCCCATGCCGGTGCTGGGCACCACTTCGCCGTGTCCTGCGAAATAGACCATCACGGAGTCATTGGGGCCCGACTCCAGCGCCAACTTGTTCAGCGCCCCGATCAAGGCCTCCTTGCTGGCGTTCTCCACGATCACGGTTTCATAGCCCAGGCGGTCTTCCAGCAAGGTGCGAACGGCACGTGCATCCGGAATGGCACCGAGCAAGAAGGGAATGCGGCGGTCTGTGTAGTCGTTGATGCCAATCAGCAAGGCAACTTTTCGCTCGATGGCTGGCACCGCGGCTTGTTTGACTTTGCGGAACTTCTCGCGCTTTACGGCGTTGAGTTCGCGTGCAGACAAGATGGCCCGCTTGAGGCTTTCGGTGATCAAGCACTCGCCCTTGCTCAGCTCGGCCTCGTTGGCGCAGGGGCGCACATCAGCCAGGGCAGGGTCTAGCTTGAGCTTGTGCAGCGCATCGGCGAAGAGGTTCTTCTTGTAGTTGTCGCGCGCGGCCAGCAAGGTGATGACCTCGGAGCGCGACATTTGAGACAAGTTCAAAGAAGTGAAGCCCACCTCCCCATTGGCGCTCAAGCCAGGGGTGGAATCCAACACCCGGCCCTCGCTGGGCGTTGACATGGCCACCGGAATGCTGGTGGCCAGCGTCGCGGTGCTGAGCAGGTTTTGGCTCGTCGTGGCTGGGGCGTTGGTGGGCTGGATGATGCTGGCCGATGTGACCCCATTGGCCACGTTGGCGGGCAGTTGGTAGTTGGCTGCGTCTGGCCCAGTCAAGCTGCTGCCGTAGCTCACGGTCTTGTTGTTGCCAACGCTCGCATCAGTGAACTGCGCGGCGAAGAGCGCGGCCACGGTGTCGCTGCCCTGAACGCCGGTGAGGGTGCCGGTCACCGAAGCGGCGGTGTTGCCGTCAAACACTTTGCCTTGCGCGGTCACGCTGCTCAGGCCCAGAGATGCTGGCGTGATGCTGGCCGAGAACACGGGGCTTTGGTAGCCAAACACCGGCCGCCCATTGGCATCCACCACGCTGAATTGCGTCGTTGGCGCCAGGCTCACCGCTTTGTTGGCGCCCACGTTTTTGTCGGCCACCGTTGCCCCGGCCGGCCCAGAGAAGCTCAAGCGGTCGCCTGTGAGAAGGCCGCTGATGGTCCAGGTGGACGGGTTCAAAGTGAAGGTCGTGTTCGCGTCATAGACCTTGCTGATGCTGCCTTGCAGCGGCCCACCGGCAATGCTCGCGGCAGCAACGGAGTAGCCAATGGCATTGCCTGCGAGCGGAGTCACGAAGTTGCCATTGCCATCGCGCTGCAAGGGACTTGCGGCCAGGTTGAACATGGAAAAGTCGCCCACCAGACCGCCCAGGGTGGACTGGCGCGGGTCGCTCAAGAAGGCGAGCCAACGGCCATTGGGGGCTTGCAGCGCACTGCTGCCGGCTTGGTTGGCAAAGCGCGCCATGCCTGTGCCGGCGGCTGAGCCGCGTAGCACCAGGGCGTCTCCAGTCCCTGCCGCCCTGAGGCCGCCGCCGGACAAAAGGGTCAAGTCGTCCACGCCAATTTCCAAGCGCGAAGGTGTGTTGATCTGGCCTGCCAATGACACGCTGCCGCCTTGCTTGACCAAGCGCACCAGGCTGCTGCTGGGCATGTTGGCCAGCACACTGCTCCATGCCAAGGCGCTTGCACCGTCGAGCAAGGCTGCATCGGTCGTGTTCGTGACGACGGTTTCAAACAAGCGCCCAGCGATGTAGGTGGGCAGGCCGTTTCCGTCCTGCAACTCGTTCAGCGAGTCAACGGAGCGATCGCTTTCAATGCGAAGCGAATCGCCGGCCTGAAGTCGCCAGTCGCCACCGACTCCAACCCCGTTGTTTTCAATATCCGTGGAGCGACCGCGCACAGTGATGTTGCCCGTCGCAAGCACCCGCCCGCCATTGCCGCCAAACATCACCCCGTCCCCCACCGCGCTCACGCCGGTGATGTCCACATTGGCCGCCTCCACCAAAGTGGACCCGGCCAGCCGCACCCCGAAGCCCGTGGCGGGGTTGCTGCCACCGAGGCCGCTGAGGGTCAGATTGCCTGCGGCGCGCAGGCTTGCGTTCTCCAGGTAGAGCTGCTCGGTAGAGCGAAGGTCCAAGGTCTGAGCGCTCAAGCTGCCGTTGATGACCGCGCCGCCGGCGCCGGCATTGATGGTCATGCGCTCTGTGGCCGTCCAAGTGCTTAGTGCGTTGAGGTTCAAGGCATAGGACGCGCGGGGGTCCAGCGGGTCAAAAGTCTGGCCGGCTGCGTTGACATCAATCGTCCTTGCTTGAAGGTTCAGGGCCTTGCCCGGCGCTTGCGAGTCAAAACCCACGTTGATGCCGCCATCGCCATCGAGGTTGCGGCTTCCGCTTGCATTCAAGACGATGGAGTCCGCCCTGATCGAGGTGGCACCAGCGCCGAATGAGTCAAACAGCGAAATGCCCGAAGCAAAGGCCGAGGTGGCGGTGGCGTTCACCGAGCCGGCCCCTGCATCGAGCAGGGTGCTGTCGAGGAAGAGGCCGACGGCACCGTCTCGAGCGAGAGACGGTGTGGTCGGTGAGTTGGAGGTGAATGAGCGACCAACGCCCGAGACTTGAATGGCCCCGCCGCCGCTCAGCACATTGCTGAGCTCCAAGCGCACGCGGCCGCCCTCGAGGCTGTCGGTGTCTCCAAGGAATCTGACATTGGTGCCGCTGCCTTGCGTGAAGTCCAAGGTGGACCGACGTACCAACTGCGACTCTCGGCTGTTCAAGGAAAAGCTCGCGGCATTGCCGGTGACCGTGGTTCGGTCCAAGACGATCGAATCACCCGTGAACGTGGCGTCTTGACGCCCCGATAGCGCAACCGTGGTTCCAGCGGTCAGGTTGATGCCCGCTCGACGGAGCTGTGTGGCGTTCTGGTCGGACTGCCCGTTCAGCACCAATCGGCCGGCCGAAATGCTGGTGCCTCGGCTGGGGTTGCTGGGGGCGGTTGCACTGAACACCCCGAAGGCATCGTGGCTGTCGCTGACATCTGCCGAGCCCTGTCCCGTCAAGCTAACCGTGGTGCCTGAGATGCTGCTACCCAGCAGCGAGACCCCATTGCCACCTCCCGACGTTGTGCCCTGCACGAGAACGTTCCAGCCAGCGACCGAGCCGCCCTCCAGCACCACCGCCCGGCCGCCTGGGAAAGCGCTTTGGCCGAACAACTCCACCTTGCCGCGTGCGCCCGAGGCCGCCAAATTGGTATTGAGCAAGGCCACGCTCGCAGCCCCTGTGAAGGGCGAGAGCAAGGTGTCGGCTTGCGTGCTCGTGAATCGGATCAGGCCGTCAGCGCCCGTCGTCGTCAGGTTGCTGTTGTGCAGTTGAATAGGGCGTTGGTTGCCTTGGAAGACGATGTCACCGCCCACATTGATGAGCGAGCTGTCGATTGAGGTGTACCCAATGCCAGAACCCGCTGCAATCAGGTTCAGCGTGAGCGGCGCTCCGCTGGACTCGATGGTGCTGTTGCCAATGAGGATGCTGGCGTGCGCGTTCAGCGTCAGGGACACCGCGCTTGAAGGGGCAACCAGCAAGCTTGCGCCGATCATGGAGATGTCGCCCTGCTGGCTGTTGCGACCGCCCAATGCGGTCGCAACCGTCACGGAAGTCCCGGCATTCAAGGCGGCAGTCAAAGTGGCGACGCTGATGACGGCATCGTTGTCGGTGCTGGTGAAGTTGGGGCCGCTGGTGATGTTCGTATCAGGACCGCTGTTGCTGATGATGATGTTGTTGGGGTCTAGCAGCCAGGTGCCCGCCAGGCCCAAACTCGCTTGCAAGTTCAAGACAGCGGGCCGTGCATCCAGCCAGCCGCCCGAGGTTTCCACGAAGCCGCCGTTGCCTCCCAAGACGCCGCCAGTGGCGCTGAAGCGACCGAAGGCGCGGGTGGCCTCATCGCTCCACAAGATGAGGCGACCCCCGTCGCCCTGCTGGAGCGCATCAGCCCGCAGTTGTGCATCGGGGGCCATGAAGACAGCGCGCGCATTGGGCACGCTCAGGTCTTTGCCTTGTTGACCGCCGCCCACCAGCACCTCGCCACCACCGGTTGCGCCAGAGACGTTGACCTCAGAGCCAGCCAGTAGCCCGACCTGCTGGCCGAGCAGCCGCACCTTGCCGCCATGGCCTTGCTGACCCTGGGCCGAAACCTGCCCGGCCAGCATCAGCGTGCCTTGGCGGCCTGCATCGAGCAGCACCGTGCCGCCTTGTGCGCCATCGGCGGCCGTGACGCTGTCGGCAGCGAGTTGCAGGCTGTGGCTGGCCTGGATGCGGATTTGGCCTTGCGAGTCGGTGGTGATCTGGTCTGCGCGGATCAAGCCTTGCTGGTTCACGCTGGCGGCGTGCACATCAATGCTGCCGCCGTGGGCGCGCAGCTGACCCAGGTTGAGCACCTCGCCGGCCGGCGCGCTCACCCGCACACTCAGGTTGGGCGCGCCGGTGTCCACCAGTTCCACACTTCGGGCGGCGGCCAGACTGGTATTGCCCTGCGGCGTTTCAATTTGGCCGGCGTTCTCTATGCGCTCGGAGAGCAAGATGACCTGCCCGCCAAGGCTGGTGCGCAGAGCGCCCTCATTGCGCAAGCTGGCGCCCTCAAGCCCGGCGCTGAAACGGTACTGCTGGTTCAAAAAGTCTTGGTCGTTCAGGCGCAGGGTCGAGACCACCAGGGAGCCCACATCAACCCGTGCGTCTCGCCCAAACAGCACGCCATTCGGGTTCAGAAGCCACACCTGCCCGTTGCTGCCAAGCTGCCCAAGGATCTGCGAAGGGTCTTGGCCCACCACCCGATTGAGCACCTTGGAGCTGCTGTTGGCCTGCTCGAAGTAAACGCTGGCGTTGCGGCCGATGGAGAAGTCTTGCCAATTCAAGATGGCGCCGGCGCTGTTGCGTACCGTCATCTGGTTGCCCAGGCTGGTGAGCTGCGCCTGCCCCTGCACCACCTGCATGCCGCGCGGGAGTGCGTCGGTGGGCAAGGCATTGGCGGCCAGCGCGGGCCAGGCCGAAGTGGCCAACAGCACCGCCAAGCTCAATGGGCGCAAGGAGGAGGGCTTGGCCTTGCCGCTCGAACGGTTGTTGCGGGCTGACTGGGATGGAGTGCTCGTCATGGGGAAGCTCCTGGTATTCGGTGGTAGCCGGCATGCCGATGGGCATGCTGCTGCTGGAGGTTCAGAAGGATTGCTGCATCAGCAAGTGCAGCATCCAGTCGCCCTTGCGAGTGGGGTTGCCGCCGGCCATGGCGCGCGCTACATCCAAGCGGATTTGCGAGTCGGGAATGCCGGCGCGCAAGCCAAAGCCGAGTGAGCCAATGCGGCAGGTGCTGCGCCCCGCCAAGCACTGGTCGGCGCCCACTTGCTGGACCCAGCCGACGTCAGCAAAGGCAACGGCCTGAAGGCGAATCTTCTCGGCGCCCGGCAGTGCGGCGAGCAAATTGGGCGACCCGTATTCAAGGCTCGCGCGAACGCCGCGGTCGCCATTGAGTTCCCGTTCTTCATAGCCACGCACGCTCTGTGCGCCACCCACGCCAAAGGCCTCACCGGGCACCAAGGCACGGTTTGCATACTGGGCGCTGCCGCGAGCCTCCACCGTGCCAAAGCTCAGCAAAGGGACTGCCAAGGTGGCGCTGAAGCGACCGATGGTGTAGCCGGGCTTGGCGCCGACGCGTACCCGGTCAAAGGCCGCTGCGCTCGCGTTCGTTCCGCCCCAGCCCAGGTTGTGGGCCAAGCTGGCACTTAGGCCCACACGGTACTCGCCCGCCGCCTGCAGCGTGTAGCCCACCGAGAGCGGGCTCAAGCGCACGCTAGCGCCCGCGCCGCCGCAGGCGCCCGGCGGTAGGCCGGCAATGCTGCAGTCGTTCAGGTAATCCCGCTGCTCCAGGCCCAATTGCAAGCGCTGGTCGATGTTCCCAAAACGTTCCAAGTAACGGCTCAGGCGCAGGCCCAATACGCGACCTCGCCCCGAGAAGGCCAAGTCGCCCGCTGCCGTTTGTGTCGTGCCGCCGTCCACATCGGAGCGGGCTGCAAAGCCGTCCAAAGCCATGCTGTGGGCATAGAAAGGCAAACGGTAGCCCAGGCTCAGCACCCGTACCTCGCTCCAGTGGCCGGGCGATGTTTGGAACTCGGTGCTGAGCACGTCGTCGTTCCCCGTGAGGTCGGCGTGTTGCCAACCCAGGGCCGCCCGCCAGCGGCCCGTGCGCTCTCCGCCCGTGTTGTCGAGCCGCCCGCTCCATCGCTGAACTGGACCTTCAACCACGCTGAGCTTGGCGGCCACGGTGCCGGGCTCCCTGCCGGGCTGCAAAAGCAGTTGAAGGCTCTTGGCCGGGTTCTCGTTGGCCATTTGAATCTGGGCATCAATGCGGCGCACATCGGGCGTTGCGCCGACCTGCAGCGCGGGCAGGCTGGCCAAGATGTTCTCGCGGCTGAAGTGCTGGTTGTCAATCACCTCCACCTGCTGCAACTTGCCCTCCACCACGCGGATTCGAATGCGGCCACCCGCCACCGTTTGCTCAGGCACAAAGGCCACCACACCGCCATAGCCAGCCCGGCGGTACAGGTCCTGCACCGCGCTGGCGGCCTCTCGAAGTTGGCCCATCGTGCGCTGCCCCAGCCAGGGTTGAATGCGCTGTTGAATGCGTTCGATCGGCAGCAGGGTGTTGCCTTCGATATCGAAGTGCTCAACTTGCACTTCGGCGGCCGCTGCTGGAGGTGGTGTTGGGCTTGGGCTTTGTGCTTGAACAGGTTGGGCGGCTGTCAGGTGCAGCAAACCCAGCGTCAGAAGCGCCATGCGGATGGAAGGTCCAGCCATAAGGGTCCTAGGGAAGTAGAGCGTATGGGGGGAGGTCCGGTCCAAACGCGAGAACGGCGTTGGGTGACGAGCCCGCTGAGTGGGCGTGCTTAGAGCTTGCGCCGGAACACGAGGGACTGAATCTCGCTCGCACCTACGCCGATTTCGACGTTCATGCCTTTGACCAAGCTCTTGGCGCGGGCATCGCGCCAGGCGGCAAAGGCGGCCTCGGCCAAAGCGGCCAAAAGCCCGAGGCTGCGGGTTCGGTTCTCATTGCGAACCTGAACTTCGCCCCCAGCCTCTTGCACGGTGTTGAGCCAACGCCCAAGACGGGGCGCGATGGCATTGGGGGACATGGGCGCTGAGAAGCGAATCTGAACCTCCGAAGCGCCCGTGGCGAAGGCCCGTTCCAGGTCGCGGTCGAACGAGTCCAGATCAATGAAAGTCACCACTTGCGTGGGTGCCAAGGGCACAGCACGCGCCGGTGAGCCGACTTCGGTCACGCTGATGGGCGCTGAAGGTTCAGTGGGAGTCGGCGGCGCTACGGCGCAGCTTGCAAGGAGGCAGGCCAATGCAAGAAGCAAGGGCCTACCAATCGCATTGGTTCTCATGAAAGCTCCCCGTGGAATACGCTTTCATGCTACGCACCAAAAGCACCCGTGCGTGGCCCCCTGGGCTCTCGAAAACCCTAAACGGGAATCAACTCGCTCGTATCGCCCAAACTCACCAAAGCCCCGCAGCCGCGGGTCTCGAAGAGATCCACCCGGTCGGTCTGCGGCAGCACGGCGCGGGCTGCGTTCAGGATGTGCGCCGCCAGCGTGGCGCAGTCGCCATCGGCCAACTGCGGGTCCTCGTGCAGGGGCATGTGGTCCAGGCGCTTGAAGACCGGGTTGAACTGCTCTTTCACATCACCAAAGTCCACAGCCCAGCCCATCACGGCGTCCAGCTCGGCCTGCAGGTGCAGGCGCAGCGTGTAGGTGTGGCCGTGGATGCCGGCGAGCAGCTCGCCGGTGGGGGCGCGCTTGAGCTGCACGGCGGAGTCGATGGTGAACTCTTTCCAGATGCGGAAACGGGCGCCGTCGTAGTTGGCGCCGCTGGAGCCGGTTTCGTACACCGTGACCCAACTGAGCGCTGGCAGCGAGGGCTTGAGGCGTTGCCAGATCCAGCGCGACAGCATCTCGCTCGTGGGGTTCTCAAGCCCCGGCAGCTCGTTCAGGCAGCGGTAGTTCAGCTCAAAGTGCAGCGGCGCCCAGAGGGCATCGAGCTGGTCGTAGTCCAGGCCGAGGTCGGCGGTGCCGATGTCTTGGTTGGCGTGCACGATGACTTCAAAACCGTGGCCGTGCAGGCGCCCGCATTTGTGCCCCGGCGGCACGTTGGGCAGCCAGTGCGCACTTTGGAAGCGGTAGCGGCGCCAAATGTGGGCATGGCCTTGGCCGTCGAGGTCCACGCCGCTGTGGGAGGTGCTTTGGATGCCGAGCTGCAAGAGGCCGGGCACGCCTTGCTCGCGCAGGCGAGCGGTGACCCAGCGCGCGAGGTTTTCGTCGGTGGGGTTCGGCAGGATGTCGTTGAGCAGCGCGTGGTCCAGCGGCGCGCAGGCGCTTTCCATGGCGCTGCGCAGTGCCGCCACTTCGCCACCGGGGAACGACGCCCAGCCGGCGGGCAAGGCGGCGCGCAGTTGCGCGAAGAAGGAGTGCCCGTGCAGGCGCCGGCTGCGGTGGCCCTCGGGAAGGGCCGGAATGTGGCAAGCGGCCTCAAAGCCGGTGCCGGCGCTGTGCAGGGTCAAAAGCATGCGGCGATTGTCGTCGCCGCTGCTGCTTTTGCCTTAGCTTGCGGTGGGCAGGCCGCTGTCGTGGCGCAGAAACACCTTGCGCGCCAGGGCCACGAGCTGGGCCTCTGTGGGGTGGTCCACCGTCTCGTAGCCGATGACTTGCTTTTCCTGCGCCGGGCGGTGCTTCTGCAGGTAGTGGCGGAAGTCGGCTTGGCTCTGGTGGGAGCCGGTCACCAGTACTTCGGCCACACCCTTCATGGCCTCGCAGACTTCAGCGTAGAACTCGTGCTCGCTGCGCACGGCGCTGCCGTGCTGTTTGGTGTGGCGGCTGTGCTCGCGGATGCGCTCGGCAACGGTGTGCTCGGCATCGAACTGAACCAAACGGGCTTCGTGGTGGTCGATCAACAGAACGGCATGGAACAGGCTCACGGGGTGGTCTCGCAGGAGGTGGAAGAAGACTCCATCGTGCGCGCGTCCTGCCAGCGCTGGTTTGCGCTGGCTCAAAGTCCTTCGAGTTCCCACTTGATGCGGGTCAAACAAGGCATCCAACAAGGCATCCACATCCAACAAGGCGTCAAACGACGCGCCTCTTAGCGACTCTGCAGCTGGTGAATGGCCTGCGTGGCGGTGTCGGTCATGTCGGGTGGCAGCCCGCGCAGGGCCAGCGCCTGCGAGAGCCGCGCCCGCACGAAGGCCGATCCACCGTAGCGCGTCACGCGGCGGTAATGCTGCTGCGCCAGCTCGGCCGCCATGGCGGCGTAGGCATCGGCCACGTCGGGGTCCAGCTCGAACTGCTCGTAGTTGATGACGCCGTCCACCTTTTGTCCCAGGCCTTGAAGGCGAGCCTCCAAGGCAGCGCGCAGGGCGGCCACGTCGGCCAGGGTGCGCAGGCGCAGCCGGGAGAGGTCCACAAACAGCACGCCATGCTGTGCGTCGAACTGCAAGCGGTCGGCCAGGGGCAAGGCCAGCAGGCGTTCGCGCAGGCCCATGGGAGCCGCTTCGAACAAGGCGGCGTTCATCGCGGCGGGCGGCGTGGGCATGAGGGGCAAGAAGTCCATCTGGGCCAGCACATCGCGTTCCAGGTCGAGGCCCGGCGCCAGCTCGGCCAGTACTAGGCCCTGCGGGCTGAGCCGCAGCACGCAGCGCTCGGTAACGTACAGCACCGCCTGCCCGCGCGCCGCCGCGTGCTGGCCGCTGAAGGTGCGGTGCTCCACCTGGCGCACGAACTTGCGCACGCCATCGGCACTGAAGCGGCCCACAAACACGATGCGCTTGGCCGCCTGCGAGATGTTGATGAAGCCGCCGGCCCCCGCCAAGCGGCGGCCGAAGCGGCTCACATTGACATTGCCTTCGGCATCCGCCTGCGCCAGCCCGAGCACGGCAAGGTTCAGGCCGCCGCCGTCGTAAAAGTCGAACTGGTAAGGCTGGTCCAAGAGGGCTTGGGTGTTCACCGCCGCGCCGAAGTCCAGGCCGCCGGCTGGAATGCCCCCGATGACGCCGGGCTCGGTCGAGAGGGTGATCAAGTCGATCACGCGCTCCTCCGCTGCCACTTGGGCCACGCCTTCGGGCATGCCAATGCCGAGGTTGACCACCTCGCCCACGCGGAGTTCTTGCGCGGCGCGGCGGGCGATCACCTTGCGCGGGCTCATGGGCATGGGCGTGAGTTGCGAGGCCGGCACCCGCAGCGCGCCGGCAAAGGCGGCCGAGTAAGGCGTGGCAAAGGTTTGCTGGTGGTGGCTCGGGTCCTCGGCCAGCACCACGCAGTCCACCAGAACGCCGGGAATCTTGACCTCGCGCGGGTGCAGGCTGCCGCGCTCGGCCAGCTGCTGCACCTGGGCAATGACGATGCCGCCACTGTTGTGGGTGGCCATGGCAATGGACAGCCCCTCCAGCGTCAAGGCCTCGCGCTCCATCGTCAAGTTGCCGTCGAGGTCAGCGGTGGTGGCGCGCACAAAGGCCACGTCGATGGGGAATGCCTTGTAAAACAGGTACTCCTCGCCCTCGATAAGCATCAGCTTGACGCGCTCGGCGAGCGTGCGCGCATTGAGCTTGCCGCCGCCATGGCGCGGGTCCACAAAGGTGCCCAGGCCCACGCGCGACAAATGCCCCGGCTTGCCGGCCGCAATGTCGCGAAACAAGTGCGTGATGACCCCCTGCGGAAGGTTCCACGCCTCAATGAGGTTGTCCACCGCCAGCTTCTGCAGCTTGGGCACCAGGCCCCAATGACCCCCCACCACCGCTTTGATCAAGCCCTCGTGCCCAAGGTGGTTGAGCCCGCGCTCCTGGCCGTCGCCCTGGCCCGCGGCGTACACCAGGCTCAGGTCACGCGGTGCTTGGGTTCGTAGGAAGCGGCGCTCCAGCGCCAAGGCCAGGGTTTCGGCAAAACCAATGCCCACGAAGCCGCAAGTGGCCAGGGTGTCGCCGTCCTGAATCAAGGCAACGGCTTCGTCGGCCGACACGCACTTGCCTTGTTCGTAGGCGCGCAGACCGAGCAAGTGCTCGCGAGCGGCTTGAGACATGCTTGCTCCAGAAGTGAAAGTCACCTGCACGATAAGCCCAGCGCCGCTCTGCGATCCTTCGTGCCCAGCGCAGCGCCAGCAGCGGCGGCTGCTTGGAGCTACAAATGAATCAAGAGATGCCCTTCATTCAGGCAGATACCGTTCTGGCGACGCCCTGGCGCAATGGCGGCGGCCGCACGCGCGAGCTGTTCGCTTGGCCGCCCGGCCCCGACTGGCAGTTGCGCGTCAGCCTCGCCGACATCGATGCCGACGGACCCTTCTCCGCCTTCCCCGGGGTACAGCGTTACTTTGCGGTGCTGCAAGGCGCGGGCGTGCAGCTCACGCTGGCAGGCCAGGCGCAGCGCCTGACGTCTGGGGACGACGCCCTTGCCTTCGACGGCGCCTTGGCACCCGGCTGCGAGCTCTTGGCCGGCCCAACCCGCGACCTCAACCTGATGCTGCGCGGCTTGGCCGGTGAGATGCACCGCACCGAGCGCCCTTTGAGCCCACGCTGGCCCTGGCGCGCTGTGTTTTGCGCCGGCCCGGCCTTGCTGCAACTGCCCACCGGCCCCGCGCAGCCGCTGGCTGCCCGCTGCTTGAGGTTGGCCCTGCCGCCAGGCAACTTGCGCCTGCAGCGCCTGGATGCGCAACCCGCTTTTTGGCTGGGCGCGGAGATCCCCGTGCAGGTTGAGCAAACCCCTAGCTCCTGAGGGTCTCGAAAACCGTAAATTGCTCGGCTCCAACACCTCCCCGAGCACGCACCATGAGCAACTTCAAGGCCGAATGGAAAGCCGCAAAACTCCTTTGGGACAAAGCGGGGGCCACCACCCTGGAGAAGCCCACGCTGGAGCAGATGAAAAAACTCGGCTGGGACAAGCTGGACCTCGGAAAAAAGCTGGGCGTGCTGGATGCCGCGAAGGAGTTGGACAAACGCCGTGCGGCCATGGCGCCCGTCAGTTTGGTGATCGAGAAATACCAGTTGGCCCTCAAAAAGGGCATTGACCTGACCAAGGACAGCAAGGCCGAGACGGGGCTGAAGAAGTTGCGTGTGGCCTTGGGCGAGATCCTGAAAGAAGCCAATGCCAGCGTTCAAGACCCTGAACCCAGCGGGCGCGCCGAAGAGCTGTTGCTGGTGGCCGTGCAGAACGCCGCCGGCGGCGTGCGCACCGAATGGCTGCAGGTGGGTGCCATCGACATCAAGAGCTACTTGGTGGTCGATGCCGAGGTCATGCGCCTTGAGAAGGCCGGCGAACTGGGCTACCGCTGGACTGAGTTGCAAAAGGCCTGTGCCGATGTTGTCGCACAGTCCAGCAAGGCTTTTGCCGAAACCATCAAGGTGCTTGACGAAAAGATCGGCCAAATGGCCCGAGAGGCCCGCACCCCCAGTGACGCCAAGGCCATCGAAGCCAAGAAGACCGAAGCCAACGAAGTGCTCAGGCATTACGCCAAGATCGTTGAGCGCAACACCAATGCGGTGGTCGACAAGTACTGGCAAAGAGCGCTGGCTCGGCAGGCCTACTTGAAGAATTTCAAGAGCGAGTGCAAAACCGACGTGGCCATGTCCGGCGTGGCCATCGCGGTGTCGGCTGTGTCCATCGCCATGACCTTCGGAGCGGCCGCGCTCAGTGCAGCGGTCATTGCCAAGTCGGTGATGGACATCGGCATCACCCTGGCCAAGTACTACCGCAGCGCGACCGAGGTCGAGGCCGTGCTGGCCGGCCACATGAAGGACGTGCGCAAGATCTATGAGCAGCGCGTGGCCGCCAAGGCCAAAGGCGAAGGGCAGAAAGCCTCCAAGGCTGGGCAAATGGGCAAGGAGGCCATCGCATCGGCACTCGGCCCCATCAGCGCCTCGCTGCTCACCACCACCTCGCGCACCCTGAAAGAGGCCAAGGAGTACCTGGGCAAACTCAGCGACACCGAAGCCGAGGCCGGCAAGATGTGGAAGCAGTTGAACGACTTCACGTCCCAGTTCCCCTCAGCGCCTGAAGGCCCTGACGCGCGCAGCAACGCCGAAATGCGCGCCCTGCATAACAACTTCAAGGCGATGAACAAGCAGTACCAAGACTTCATCAACAGCCTGCGCGACAACGACATCGCCTGGGGCGAGAGATGCGAGGAGATTTGCGAGAACCTGAAGAAGGAAGACTACCTGCCCGACTGGACCCAGAAGGCGGGCACCACCACCAAGGCGCTCATTGCCTTGGCGAGCCTTGCCAAACTCGGTGTGCAGCTGGCCGCCAAGCTCGCTTGACGCCGTCTACCGGGCGCGTTGCCATAGCGCCCAGTGCACAGCACCGTTCGGCTTGCGCCCGCTTAGAATTCGGCGCTTTGTCGCCGCCGCAGCGGCCCCGAGAAGGCAATTCCCGTGTCAGAGCCGATTTCTACCCCCATCGTTGCCGCCGCTGATGCGCCGGACTTGCAGCCCATAGAGCGCGAGCTGGCCGAGCTTTTCGTGCAGGCGCTCAACCTAGAGGTTGCGCCCGCTGACATCGATCCTACGGCGCCGCTCTATGGCGATGGTCTGGGGCTCGACTCCATCGACATCTTGGAAGTAGCGCTTGAGGTTTCGCACCGCTACGGCTTCCAACTCCGTTCGGACGACGAGAACAACCACCAGATCTTCCGCTCCATGCGCACCTTGGCTGCGCACGTGGCGTTGAACCGCACGAAGTAATCCCATGCCCGGTTGGCGCCAGGTGGCCGCCACGGCTGCGTTTGTGGCCTACGCGCTGGCGTCTTGTGCCTTCGTGGTCTGGTGGCCGAACAGCCCGTGGGCCACAGCCTTCTTGGTCGGACCTTTGCTGCTGGGATTGCTGGGCGCTGGCCTGAGTCAAGGGCGCAAGGTGGTGCTGGTCGGCGCCTTGTTGGCTGTTGCATTGGTCGCAGCCTTTCTGGCGGCCGCGATTCACTTCGGCGGGTTCGACGCGCACCTGCTTTATCTGGTGCAGCATGCGGCCATCCACGCGGCCCTGGGCTGGACTTTCGGGGTCACCTTGCGGCCGGGTGCCACGCCGCTCATCACGGCGATGGCAGAACGCATTCACCGCGAGTTCACGCCCGCCATGCGGGCTTACACGCGCTGGCTGACGGGCGCTTGGGCCATCTACTTCGCCGCCATGATTGCGGCGTCGTTGGCGCTTTACTTGCTGGCGCCTTGGCGCTGGTGGTCGTTTTTTTATACCGTCATCACGCCGGTTGCGGCGGGTTTGTTTTTTGTGGGCGAGTACCTGCTGCGCTACTGGCGTCACCCCGAGTTTGAGCACGTGTCGCTCACTCAAATGGTTCAAGCTTGGCGCACCAAATGAAGGGTCAGTTGCTTCAGGATGAACCCGGGCTGAGCCTCGCTGCCTTGCCTGCCGCACTGCCTCTGCTGTGTCCGCGAGACCTCAACGCACCTTTGGCATGGCGACAGGGCGTCCCTGTCAGTGCCGCTGCTTTTTTGGGCCAAGCCCAGGCACTGGCCCAGCTGCTGCCGGCCACTGGTCAGCCGGTCAATTTGTGCCAAGACCGCTACCGCTTCGCGCTAGGGTTTGCGGCAGCGCTCTTGCGCGGACAAACCAGCCTGATGCCGCCCAATGCGCTGCCCGAAACCCTGCAGGCGCTGGGCGCGGCCGGCGCCCAAGCCGGTGCCGTGGGCGCGCCGTATGCCTTGGTAGACGACGCCACGCTCGATGTGGGCCCTTTGGCGCGCGTGGTTGTGGAGCCTGACGCCAGCGCGCCAGCGCTCAGCACGGTTCCGCTTGTTCCGGCCGAGTTGGAGGCGGTGCGCTTGCTCACCAGCGGCAGCACGGGCGTGCCGCAAGCGCACGGCAAGCGCTGGGGTGCGCTGATGCTCAACATCGCTGCAGAGGCCGAGCGGCTGGCGGCCTTGTGCGGCCAGACATCGTTGAGCGGCATGACGCTGCTGGGCACCGTGCCTGCGCAGCACAGCTACGGCCTGGAGTCGACCGTGCTGCTGGCGCTGCAGGGTGGCGCTTGCTTTGATGCAAGCCGCCCTTTCTACCCGGCCGACATTGCAGCCGCGCTGGCCGCTGCCCCGACGCCTCGGGCGCTGGTCACCACGCCGTTTCATTTGAAGACGCTGCTGCTGGCGGGGGTGCCTCTGCCGCCGGTGGCTCTGATGCTTTCGGCGACCGCGCCGCTCTCGCCGCAGTTGGCGGCGCAGGCCGAGGCGGCCACGGGCGGCATCTTGGTGGAAATTTACGGCTGCACCGAGGCGGGCCAAGTGGCCACACGCCGCACCACGGCGGGCGGTGCGTGGCAAACGCTGGGCGCGCTTCGGCTGGCGCGCGAGGCCAGCGGCGATGGCGATCTTGATCACGACCGCTTCACTGTGCAGGGCGGCCATGTGCTGGAACCCACGCCATTGGCCGATGTGCTCGACCTGCAGAGTGCCACGCACTTTCACTTGCTCGGGCGCGCGAACGACCTGATCCATGTGGCAGGTAAACGCAGTTCCTTGGCCCACCTGAACTTCCACTTGAACCGCATCGAAGGGGTGGCAGATGGCGCGTTCTGGATGCCCGACGAGGCTGCCGACGGCGTGACGCGCCCAGTAGCCTTCGTGGTGGCACCCGGCTTGGCGGCTCGGGCCGTCATCGAGGCGCTGCGCGAGCACCTGGAGCCGGCCTTCGTGCCGCGCCGCGTGGTGCATGTGTCCGCGCTGCCCCGAGACGCCACGGGCAAGCTCAGCAGCCGCGTTTTGCGCCGCTTTGCGCAGGATGCACTGAGCCAGGGTGGACGCTTTTGGGTCGATGCAGACCACCCCGCCTTTGCAGGCCACTTCCCCGGTCAGCCCGTGCTGCCGGGCGTGGCCTTGCTGGCCTTTGTGATGCGCGCGCTGGACGAAACGCCCGCGCTGCTCGAGCGCCTTGGCGCTGCGGTACAGATCAACAACGTTAAGTTCGTCAGCCCCGTGCTGCCCGGCACCGCGCTGCATGTGCAGTTGCAGGCGCAAGGCAGCGGTGTTGGCTTCGAGGTACAGCGCGACGGCTTGGCAGTGGCCAAGGGGCTGCTCACAACCGTGGCCACTCCTACACCCGCGCCCACGCCATGACTGCACCGCACGAGAAGCCCGCCAGTCAAAACACGAGCGACTGGACCGCCAGGCCCGAGCGCAGCAACCTGCTGGCGCTGCGCACCATCGCTTGGATTGCCACGCGCCTGGGCCGCTCGGTGGCACGCCTAGTGCTGCACCCCATTGCGCTGTACTACCTGCTGTTCGCGCCCACGGCGCGCGTCGCCTCGCAGCGCTATCTCGACCGCGCGCTGGGGCGGCGAGCAAGCTGGCGCGACCTGTACCGCCACGTCCACGCCTTTGCCTCGGTGGCGCTGGACCGCATCTGGTTCGCCAGCGGCCGCATTGAGCTATTTGATATGCAGATTGCCGGAGGTGCCCTGATGGAAGAGGCGCTCGCCGAGGCGCGCGGCGTGTACCTGCTGGGTTCTCACATTGGCAGTTTCGAGGCCTTGCATGCGGTGGGCTTGACCCACCCCGGCTTGCCGGTTGCGATGGTGATGTACCCTGAGAACGCCCGAATGATCCATACGGTGCTGCAGGCCTTGGCCCCTGATTTCGACGTCAGCATCATTCCAATCGGCCAGCGGGGCTCGGCTCTGGCCATACGCGACTTCCTCGACAAAGGCGGCCTGGCCGGCCTGATGGGCGACCGCTACATGCCCAGCGCTGCTGTCCAGGAGGGAAGCCTGGAGCAGCTGTTCCTAGGTAAGCCAGCGCGCTTCACTGACGGGCCGGTACGCCTGGCCATGATGCTGCGCCGCCGTGTCATCTTCATGGTGGGCCTGTACCGGGGGGGCAACCGCTACGAAGTGCGCTTTGAATCTCTAGCCGATTTCCGCCAAGCACCCGCTGACCCTGCCGAACGCGAAGCGCTGGTGCAGCGCACGGTGGCCGACTATGTGAGCCGGCTAGAAGCCCTGTGCCGCGAGGCGCCCTACAACTGGTTCAACTTCTATGACTACTGGCATGAAGATTCAAGCCACTGACGCCTGTCGCCGCCGCTGGCTCGCCTTGACGACCGCCTTGGTGCTGGGCTGCCCTGCTGCATTGCGCGCGCAGCCGGCGTCGCCTCCCTTCGACCTGGCTGCCTTGATGGCCATGCTGGCCCAGCGCAAAGGGGGAGAAGCTCGGTTCACTGAGGAGCGCACCGTCAGCTCACTCGACGTCCCGCTGCGCGCCAGCGGGCGCCTGAGCTTTCAGGCGCCCGACCGATTTGCTCGCTACACGGAGGTGCCTACCCGCGAGAGCATGGAAGTCCAGGGCAACCAAGTGGTGCTCAAGCGCGGCAGTCGTACGCGGCAGATGACGCTCGACGCTTCGCCCGAGCTGGCTGCCCTGGCCGAAGCCATGCGCGGCACGCTGAATGGTGATGGCCCGGCGCTGCAGAGGCACTTTCACATCCAGGTCAGCGGCAATGCGGCGCGTTGGGTGCTGTTGCTCAAGCCGCAAGATGCGCGCCTGAGCCGCAGCGTGGTGCAGCTGGAGATGACGGGCCTTGGCCCCGACGTGCGCAGCATCGACCTGTTGTTGGTGGGCGGCGATCGTTCGTTGATGCGGGTCGAGTCCTTGGCGCCTTCTTCGGCCAATGCGGTCGATACGCCAGCGCCTGTATCCCTACAGCCCCCTGCTGCCAAGTGAGCCTCGTGCAAGCCCCCGGCGTGCTGAGCTTGCGTCACCGCTGCGCGGTGCTGCTGCTTTGGCTGGCCGCAATGGCCTTGGCTGCGTGGCACACCACGCGCACGCCGTTCACGGCGGATCTCTCGGCCTTCTTGCCCGCTACGGCCGACGCGCAGCAACAGGTGTTGATCGACCAAATCCGCAAGGGCGCGCCGGCGCGCGCGCTGTTCATTGGCATTGAAGGCGGTGATGCACCCGCCCGCGCGGCGGCCTCGAAGGCCTTGGCTGCCGCACTCCGCGCTAGCGGACGTTTTGAGCAGGTGAGCAACGGCGACACCGAGGGCTGGGCCGGTGTCGGACGTTGGATGGTGGACAACCGCTACCTCCTGAGCCCCGCCATCACGCCCGCACGCTTCAGCCCAGAGGGCCTGCGCGAAGGCATTGACGAAACACTGTCGCTGCTGGGCACGCCCGCTGGCGCCGCGCTGAAACCCCTGTTGATGCAAGACCCCACGGGTGAGGTGCAGCGCATCGCTGAAAGCATGATCCCGGTAACGGCGCCGCGCACCGAGGACGGCGTTTGGGTCTCGCGCCCACAAGGTGATGCGCCGCCACGTGCGCTCCTGTTGGCGAGTCTTGGCGGCGACGGCGCCGACCTCGATCAGAGCCAAGCCGCTATCGAAACCGTGCGCCAAAGCTTCGCTGCCACGCAGGCCGGATCGGCTCAGTCGCCTCTGACCTTACAGCTGAGTGGCGCGCCGGTGTTCTCGGTCGACAGCCGCGCCCAGATCAAGGGCGAAGTGGAGTGGCTGACCCTCACCGGCACGTTGCTGATCAGCGCGCTGCTGCTGGCGGCCTTCGCGTCGCCGGCGGCCTTGGCGGTGGCGATGCTGCCGGTGGCAAGCGGCATGTTGGCGGGCATCGTGGGGGTGAGTCTGGTCTTCGGAAACGTTCACGGCGTGACTTTGGGCTTCGGAGCCACGCTCATTGGCGAGGCGGTGGACTATGCGATTTACTACCTCGTCCAAGCCCGCGGCCAAGGCGGCACCGGCTGGCAGCAATGGCTGCGCGGCAACTGGCCGACGGTGCGCCTGGGCCTGCTGACCTCGCTGTGCGGCTTCGCAGCGCTACTGTTTTCTGGCTTTCCCGGCTTGCAGCAGTTGGGCGTTTTTTCGGTGGCCGGGCTTTTGGGCGCGGTGCTGACCACACGCTTCGTCTTGCCCGTGCTGATGCCCGACGGCGCACCGGGCCAAGGGCTGCGGCGCCCCATCGGCCGGACGGCGCGGGCTGCCATCGCGGTGTTGCCCCGAACACGGGTGATTTGGCTGGTGCTGGGCGTGGCCTCTCTGGCCTTGGTGTGGCAGCGCGATGGACTCTGGCAGGCCGAGCTTTCGTCGCTGAGCCCTGTCTCGCAAGAGGCCTTGGCCCTGAATGCCAGCCTGCGCGCCGACCTGTCCACGGGCAGCGACGGCGGGGCCTTCGTGGTCGTTAAGGGTCGTGACGCTGAGACTGCACTCCAAGGCGCCGAGAAGGTCGCGGTACGGCTAGATGCGCTGGTGAACGAGCAGGCCATCGCGGGTTTCGACAGCGTGACCCGTTTCTTGCCCAGCCTGCAAACGCAGACCCAGCGCCAAGCTGCCCTGCCCGAGCGCGCTGCCCTGCAAGCAGCGCTGGCCGAGGCCACAGCCGGCGGGCCGCTGCGGGCTGAGCGCCTGGGCCCCTTCGTGCAAGCCGTGGGCGAAGCGCGCAGCCAGCCGCTGCTGACGCCCGAATTGGCCCGCCGTGGTGCGCTGGCCCCCGTGCTGGGCGCCCTCACGCTGCAGGACCCGGATGGCCAATGGACTTTGCTGCTGCCGCTGCAGCTGCAGCTGAAGGCCAGCAGCGTGGACATGGCGCGTGTTCAGGCCGCAGTGGCGGGCCTGCCGCAAACGCAGGTGTTGCACCTGAGTGGCGAGCTCAGTCGTATGTACAGCCGCTACTTGAATGAGGCCCGCGTGCAAGCGGCCTTGGGTGGCTTGGGTGTGATGCTGGTCATGGCGTTCGTGCTGCGCGAGCCCCGTCGTCTGCTGGCGGTGAGCCAGCCGATCCTGCTTGCCGTGCTGCTGTGCCTGGGGGGCCTTGCACTGCTGCAAATTCCTATGGGCATCTTGCATCTGGTGGGCCTGCTGCTGGTGGTGGCCGTGGGCTCCAACTACGCGCTGTTTTTTGACATGCTGCAGCACGGCGGCGGCGAAGCAGACTACGACACACTGGCCTCGCTGCTGTTGGCCAACCTCACTACTGTGCTGGGCTTTGGCCTGATTGCCTTGTCGGACATCAAAGCGCTGTCTGCCATTGGCTCGGTGGTGGCGCCCGGTGCTTTGCTGGCCTTGGTGTTGGCCGCGGCCTTCAGCCGCGCGAAGGCCAAAGTCAAGGTTGTCGAGCCGGAGGTGCTTCCATGAACACGGCCTTCGCACCCGTTGACGGTCACCAAGCGCGAACTGCCTCGCCAGCCGCGTCGCCTTTGCCTAGTGCGGCGCACCTACCTGAGCCCAATACGCATTTCGCCCCCCCTTGGCGCTGGCCGCCTGCCTTGCGCGCCAGCTTGGGCCTGCACACGGTGGCGGGTGCCGCGGCCGCTCTGTTGCCGGGGACGGAGAACTGGGCGCTGAGCGCGGTCCTGGCCAACCATTTGGGCCTGACTGCAGCCGGCCTCTGGCCCCGCAGCGCACTGCTCGGCCCCAACGTCAAGCGCTTGCCAGAAGCCGCCATCGCGCGCCGGCAGTTTGCTTTGACGGTGGACGACGGGCCTGATCCTGTTGTGACTCCCGTGGTACTCGATCTTTTGGACGAAGCGGGCGTCAAGGCCACGTTTTTCGTCATCGCCCGACGCGCCGTCAAACATGCCGCCTTGCTGCGCGAAACCGTACGCCGTGGCCACGACATCCAGAACCACAGTCACCTGCACCGACACGACTTTTCACTGCGCGGCCCCAAGGCACTTGCCAGAGAAATTGGCACCGCGCAAGAGCGCTTGGCTGACCTCACCGGCCAGCGCCCGCACTGCTTCCGCGCCCCGGCCGGTCTGCGCAATCCTATGCTGGACCCGGTGCTACACCGGCTGGGCCTGCACCTGGTGAGTTGGACCCGCCGCGGCTTTGACACGCAAGACCCCAACCCCGCGCGCGTGCTGAACCGCTTGATCGGCCGAAACGGTCAAGGCCTGGCCGCTGGCGACATCTTGCTGCTGCACGACGGCAACGTGCGCCTGACAGCCCAAGGTCGCCCGGTGCTGCTGTCGGTGCTGGCCCCGCTGCTGGCCATGGCGCGCGCCGCTGGGCTGGAAGCCGCCACGCTGCGTGAGGCTCTGCCGCCGCGCTGCAGCGCAACACAAAGCCCTGGCCCTGCCCTCCCACCGAACCCTCGCTAAGCTGTTCGCGCGGCCGAGAGCGCACCGATTCGAACGCCAAACCCCATGACCCCACTCGCCATCACGCATCACACCTTGGTCACTGCCTTGGGTCGCGGTCGCGCTGCCACTTTTGAGGCTTTGCGAAGCGGCCGCAGCGGCCTGGCGCGGCAGGCCTTTGAAACGGCGGACATCGGCTCATGGCTCGGCGTTGTTGACGGGCTCGACGCGCTCGACTGGCGCGACGACCTGACCGCCTACGACTGCCGCAACAACCGCCTTGCCGAGCTGGCGCTGCGCACCGATGGCTTTTCCGAAGCGGTGCACGCGGCCCAACTGCATTGGGGCGCAAGGCGCGTGGGTGTGTTCCTGGGCACCAGCACTTCGGGCATCTTGCAGACCGAATTGGCCTACCGGGTGCGCGACCCCGTGACCGGCGCTTTGCCTGAAAGCCTGCACTACAGCGAGACGCACAACACCGCTTCGGTTGCGCGCTACGTGCGCGCCGCGCTGCACCTGCAGGGCCCGGCCTACGTGGTGTCCACCGCTTGTTCGTCCAGCGCCAAGGTGTATGCCGCTGCCGAGCGAGCCATCCGCCTAGGTCTAGTTGATGCCGCCGTAGTGGGCGGCGTGGACAGCCTCTGCATGACCACCCTCTATGGATTCAAGGCGCTGGAATTGACCTCCGACCAAATTTGCCGCCCCTGGGACGTCGAACGCGCCGGGCTCTCGATTGGCGAAGCGGCGGCTTTCGCGCTGGTAGAGCGCGCTGGCGGAGTGGCTCGGCCCATGGGTTGGCTGCTGGGCGCCGGCGAAAGCAGCGACGGCCACCACATGAGCAGCCCCCACCCCGAGGGCGCTGGGGCTGCCATGGCCATGCGAAGCGCGCTGGCCCAGGCCGGCTTGCAAGCGTCGCAGGTGAGCTACGTCAACCTGCACGGCACGGCCACGCCGGGCAACGATGCAGCCGAAGACTTGGCGGTGTGTGCCGTGCTGGGAACCGACACTCCGTGCAGCAGTACCAAGGGCTACACCGGCCACACCTTGGGCGCCGCCGGTGGTGTGGAGGCCAGCATCGCCTTGCTGGCTCTGGCGCACGGCATGGCCCCGCCGAGCTTGAATCTGCAAAAGCAAGACCCCAACCTGCGCGCGCGCCTGCTGCGTGAGCCGCTGCAGGCGCCTTTGAGGGTGGTGGCCAGTAACTCGTTTGGGTTTGGGGGCAGCAACGCCAGCCTTCTATTTGGGGCTGCAGCATGAGCACCTTGCACGCCCGTATCGTCGGCATCGGCCTACTTGGCCCCGGTTTTGCCGACTGGACCACCGGCGCGGCAATGCTGCGCGAGCCCACCGCCTGGGTCAGCACGCCCACTGTGGTGCCACCGCCCCAGCGGCTCCCCTCCACCGAGCGCCGCCGCGCCGGTCCTGTGGTGAAGGTGAGCCTTGTTGCGGCCGATCAAGCTGTGGCCGCATGCGCGCTGCCTGCCGCTGCGCTGGCCACGGTGTTCACCTCCTCGACCGGTGAGCCGTCCAACTGCCACGCCCTGTGCGAAGGCTTGGCGGCGCCGGAACGCATGGTTTCGCCAACGCGCTTCACCAATTCCGTGCACAACGCCCCGGGCGGCTATTGGCACATTGCGGTGCAGGGGATGGCGCCCTCCACCAGCTTGGCAGCGCACGACGCCAGCTTCGGCGCGGGCTTGCTGGAGGCCATGTCCCAGATCGCGGCCACACAGGCTCCGGTGCTGCTGGTTGCGGCCGATGTGGCCTACCCCGAGCCTCTGGCGGCCAAGCGCCCTACGAGCGACGCTTTCGGCTTAGCGCTGGTGCTGGCTCCAGTCACCGACGCAGATCCCGGGCCCGTCCTCACCTTGACGCTGGTGCCCGAGCAGCCGCCCAGCCCCTGTGGCCACGCGGGCCTTGACGCCCTGCGTCTGGGAGTACCCGCAGCGCGCGCGCTGCCGCTGCTTCAGGTGCTGGCCCGAGGTGACGATGCATCGCTGGTCGTTGAAGGTTTTACTGGGCTGAGTCTGGCCTTGACGGTGCAGTGGGCCGCATGAGCGAGCCATCTTTACCCGGAGCATCAATTGGGCCGGCGACCCTCGACCGCGACGGCATTGCCGCGCGCATCCCGCACAGCGGCAGCATGTGCTTACTCGAAAGTTTGCTCAGCTGGAACGCCGATTACGCGCTGTGCCGCGCCACCAGCCACCAAGACGCTAACAACCCTCTGCGCTCGCCGGGCGGGCTGCTGGCGCCGGTCGCCATCGAGTACGCATCCCAAGTCATGGCCCTGCACGGAGCCTTGACTGCAGTGGCGGGCCAAGCGCCCTCGGCCGGATTTTTGGCTGCCGCCCGTGGGGTGAACTTGCATGTGGCGCGTTTGGACGACGTGCCGGGCCCGTTGCAGGTCAGCGTCACGCGGCTGGCTGGCGCTGAAGCACAGGCGCTCTACCGCTTTGAGCTGCACGACGAAGCCGGCCGCTTGCTGGTGGATGGGCGTGCAACTGTGGTGCTAAACACGCCCTTAACGAGTGCTCCCAGCACGCCCTGACTTTATTGCGAAAGCCCTCATGACCTCCGCACTTCCTCTCCACGGCAAACGCGCCCTGGTTACCGGCGCCAGTGGCGCATTGGGCGCTGCCATTGCCCGGCGCCTGGCGGCCGACGGCGCGCACCTGCTGCTACACGCCAACGCCAACGCCGACGCGGTGCAAGCGCTGGCTGCTGAGTTGACTGCTGCCGGCGGCACCGCTGAAACCTGCATTTTTAACTTGACCAGCGACGAGGCCACTGCCGCCGCCGTGGCCCAAATGCTGACAGGGGGTGCGGTGCAAATCATCGTCAACAACGCTGGCATTCATGACGACGCCGTGTTCCCCGGCATGCGTGCGGAGCAGTGGCATCGCGTCATCGATGTGTCGCTGCACGGCTTCTTCCGCGTCACGCAGCCTTTGATACTGCCCATGCTGCGCACGCGCTGGGGGCGGGTGATCAACATCTCGTCGGTGGCGGCGCTTTCGGGCAACCGGGGGCAAGTGAACTACTCGGCCGCGAAAGGCGCCCTGAACAGCGCCACCAAGTCGCTCAGCCAAGAAGTGGCCAGTCGGGGCGTCACGGTCAACGCCATCGCGCCCGGCATCATTGCCTCGCCCATGGCGGACGGCAGTTTCGACAAAGAAATGATCGAGCGCATGGTTCCCGCCAAGCGCGCTGGCACGCCCGAAGAAGTGGCCGCGCTGGCAGGCTTCTTGGCCAGCGCCTCGGCCGGCTACATCACGGGTCAGGTGATCTCGGTCAACGGCGGGCTGTACTGAGTGAAGCCGACAGGCTCATCCGAGGGGCGCTGCATTTGCGGCCGCCGCTCCCGTGAAGCGAGGGCCGCGAAGGGCTGAGGCGTCGTAGCCTCGGTTCACGTCCAGGCCCGCGATGTGCCAGTCGTGTGCCGGCAGGCGCAAGGGGTGCACCACGGCTTCGTAGCTGCGCATGGGCCACAACACGCCAAAGCGCCGCTGGTGGTCGAAGGTGTCGACCTCGGCCACCGCGCCGCGTGTGCTAGCAAAGCCTTCCAGCGTGAAGCGCACCCGACGCGTTACGCCTATTTCGGCGTCAATGAATATGGCCACTCGGTCGAGCGCCACTCGACCTAGCCCCGGACGCTTCCAAACCTCCACCACTTGGCATGGGCGACCGTCGACGCGCTCGGTCCGGCCCAGTTGCATGACATGCCCCTGACCAGCCAACCACAGGGGGCCGAGCAGGAACAGGCCGTAAGCCTCGGCCACCAGTGCGGCAGCCGTGTCGGCATCCGCGCGGGTGCTGGCTTGGCCGTTGAACCACACGGCCACCTCACCCGGCTGCGACCCGCCAGAGGTACTTGGCAAATCACCCGGCGGAGCACGCCGCCACCACACCTGCTTGACGCCAGCCGGCCCGGTGTAGGCCTGGGCCACCACACCCGCGTGGGGCATCAAGCGCTCTTCGGACCAGCCGCGAAAACCTTTGTCGACCACGATGGGCTGCACCCGGTCAATCAAAGGGCGCCAAGCGCCGTCATAGCGCACGTTGATGTCGGTCAGTGCGCGATACGCCGCCCAGCCATGCTCGTTTGCGCTCTCTTGCAGCAGTCGCTCGGCCGCTGGGTCGTGCGCGGGCGCTGCCGACGGTATCAAGGGCAGCGGCGTGCTGCAGCCGGTTAGGGCGAAGGCCGGCAGCGCGATAATTGGTGCCGTCAACCAGCGCCGGCGGTTTATCAGCGTGGAGTCCGGGGCAGTAGGGCGGTGATGCGCTTGCAGGGATGTGGTCATAGAGGTGCGGAGGCTAAGAAGGCCCGACGCCGGGCAGCGGATGGCAGCGGCACACACACGATAGCGAGCCCTCAAAGACCTTGCGTGCCTGGGGCGCCGGGACGATGCCGATACCATCGCCGCCCGCATTCGCTACTGCTTGACGCCGCCGCCATGCCTTGTCCCTGCAAGTGTGCCTAATGGCCTCGACGCCTGCGAGCGCAGCCCTCAACCAGCGCCGCGCTTTCCTGGCGCGCGGCACGCTGTTCGGGGTGCTTGCAGCCACCCCCTTGAGCGCCTGCAGCCTGCTCACGCCACCTGTTCTCGCCCGTATGGACACGCTCTCGATCCCCGCTGCCCTCGCGGCCCGATCCGACCACTTGGTGGTGATGCTGCCCGGCGCCTACAGCCGGCCTGCTGAGTTTGTGACGGCGGGTTTTCCGCAGGCCCTGCGCGAGCGCGGCCTTATGCACGACGTGAGGCTGGTCGACAGCCACCTGGGCTACTTCACCGAGGGCAGCGTACTGCGCCGCCTTCGCGAGGAGGTGGTGCTGCCCGCTCGTGCAGAGGGCTACCGCAAGGTGTGGCTGGTGGGCATTTCGCTTGGAGGGTTTGGAGCTTTGGCCTACGCCGTTCGCCACGGCGCAGACATCGACGGAGTGCTGGCGCTAGCGCCTTACCTGGGCCCGCGCCGGCTGACGCAGGCCATCGACGCCGCCGGCGGCGCTCGCGCTTGGCTAGCGGCGGGGCTGGATGCGCCGCAGCCCGACGAGAGTGAGGGCGATCTCGTCAACCGTGAGCTGTGGCGCACGTTCGCGCAGGCCAGCACTTCACTGCCGCCCATCCACCTCGGCTATGGCCTGAGCGACCGCTTCGCGCCAGCGCACCGCCGCTTTGCTGAGCTCCTGCCTGCTGAGCGCGTGAGCACGGCACCGGGCGGGCACGACTGGCGCGCTTGGCGTGCGCTTTGGGAAGCTTGGCTGGGGCAGGGCCTGCTGGCCCAGCCCTCGGGCGCGCCAGCACGGCCGACTGGAGCTGCCGCATGACACCGGATCAGCCGCCACGCATGGCGCCACTGGCGATAGCAGCCCACACTGCCTCTTGCGCGGCTGGCGTGGGCCTGGCGGCGCTGGCCCAGGCACTGCGCGGCAACGCCAGCAGCCTGCAAGCCTTGACACCCGACGCACCGCCCGCCTGGGCTGGCACCTCGCCCGTGCCTGCGGCTTGGGTTGGCGCGCTGGATACGCTGGCCGATCAGCCTCTGCCTGCGGCCTTGCGCGCTTGGGACTGCCGGCCCACTCGGCTGGCATGGCAAGCCTTGCAGCAAGACGGTTTCATGGACGCCGTAGCCGCCGCGCGTGCACGCTGGGGTGCTGCGCGCGTGGGTTTAGTGCTGGGCACCTCGGCCTCCACCATCGGTGACTCTGAAGCGGCTTACCGCCAACTCGACGCCCAGGGCCACTTCCCTGCTGATCGCCGCAACCCGCGCTTGAATACCCCGCACGCACTAGGCGCCTTCGTGCAAGAGGCTTTGGGGCTGCTCGGTCCGGCCGTCACCGTGTCCACCGCCTGCTCGTCCAGCGCCAAGGCCTGCGGCAGCGCGCGGCGCTGGCTGCATGCAGGGGTGGTCGATGCTGTGGTGGTCGCGGGCGTGGAAGCCCTCAGTGCCAGCTTGCTGTTTGGGTTTCGCTCTTTGGGCTTGGTGGCTGAATCGCCGTGCCAGCCCTTTGGCGCTGCGCGCAAAGGCATTAGCCTCGGTGAAGCTGCGGCCTTCATGCTGGTACAGCGCGAAGACACCGATACGGGAGACGGCACGATGCGCCTACTGGGCGACGGCGAGGCCAACGATGCTCACCACATGTCGGCGCCGCACCCTCAAGGCTTGGGCGCTGAGCTGGCCCTGGACGCGGCCCTGGCGCGCGCTGGCCTGCATGCGCACGACATTGATTTCCTGAACTTGCACGGCACCGCCACCCCCGCCAACGACGCGGTCGAAGCGGCGCTCGTGACCCGTCGCTACGCCCCCAGCGTGCATGCCTGTGCGACCAAGGGTCTGACCGGCCACACCATGGGCGCTGCAGGGCTGTTGGAGGCCGTGATCTGCTTGTTGGCCTTACAGGACGGAGTGCGGGCCGGCACGGCCCACACGCCAGCCGCCGACCCCAGCCTCGGCGCCGTGTTCGCGCAGCAACTCCGCCTGCAAGCGGCAAGCGTGCCGGTGCGTTACGCCGCCAGTCACTCCTTTGGATTTGGCGGCAACAACGCGGTGCTGCTGTTCGGCCACGCCACCGGGGTGTCTGCATGAGCGCACCAGAGCACATCACGCCCGCGCGCACCGGAACCTTGTATGTGGAAGGCCTGGCGCTGTGGGCGCCCGCGCTGCCGGGCTGGGCCGTGGCAGCGCCTGCGTTACGCGGTGAAGCTTGGGCCGCAGCCGCGCCTGCCGCCCAGCGCCCCAGCCCCTTGCTGCTGCCCGCCAACGAACGCCGCCGTGCACCCGATGGCGTGCTCGTGGCGCTGGAGGTGGCCGCCGCCGCCGTGGCGATGTCGGACCGCAGGGCAGCCACGCTACCCAGCGTGTTCACCTCGGCGCATGGTGATTTGGCGATCGTCGACGGGCTGTGCAGCGCCTTGGCGAGCGACCCCACGTTGTTGTCGCCCACTCGCTTTCACCACTCGGTGCACAACGCGGCTTCGGGCTACTGGGCCATGGCCACAGGTTGCCATGCAGCCAGTAGTGCGGTGGCCGGTTTTGAGGCCAGCTTTGCGCTGGGCTTGCTGGAAGCTGCCACGCAAGCGGTGACTGAGGACACGCCGGTGCTGTTGGTGGGTTTTGATACGGACGCACGCGGCGCGCTGGCCTCGGTAACGCGCAGCCGCGGCTTGTTGGGCTTGGCCTTGGTGCTTGCCCCGCAGCGGAGCCTTCAGGCACGCGCGGTCCTTGAGTGGGAGGTACAGCCCGGCGCGGTTGCGCTGCCGGCGTTGCAAAGCCCTGCGGCACAGGCCTTGGCCACCAACGCGATGGCTGACGCGCTTCCGCTGTTTGAAGCGCTGGCGCGCCTTGAAGCCGGCCCCGGTGCCCCCGAAACCTTGCAACTCCCCTTTGGGCCCACGGGTTGGCTCAGCTTACGCACAATCCGGCTTGACACTGCTTGAGCGCGCCCATGTCTGACTCTTTTTCAATGACTGAACCCCTTGTCACCCCGCCCGATGTCCTGATCATGGGCGGCGGCTTGGCCGGTATGACCCTGGCATTGCAGTTGCGGCAACGCCTGCCCGATCTAGAGGTGCTGGTTCTGGAGCGCCGGGCCCATCCGGTACCACTGGCTTGCCATAAGGTGGGCGAAAGCAGCGTTGAGATTGGCGCGCACTATTTCGAGCACACCTTGGGTCTTCGCGAGCACCTGCAAGGCGCACAGCTCCGCAAGTTCGGATTTCGCTTTTTCTTCAGCGAAGGGCGCCGCGACCTGCACCGCGTGACCGAGCTGGGCGCCAGTCGCCCCTTGCCGGTTCCGAGCTACCAGATTGATCGCGGGCTGTTCGAGAACTTCCTTGGACAAGAGTGCACGCGGCGGGGTATCCGCTTCATCGACGAGTCCATGATCCGTCAGGTTGACCTGACCGAAGACGGCAGTCCTCACACTGTGCACTGGCAGCGCGCGGGCGGCACCTTGCAGCAAACCCAGGCCCGCTGGGTGGTGGATGCCTGTGGCCGCGCCGGCCTCATCAAGCGCAAGTTGAACCTGGCGCGCGAGAACACGCACGGGGCGCACGCCGTGTGGTTCCGAATCAGTGAGCACATCCACATTGATGCTTGGCCACTAGAAGGCGATGCGCCCGACAACGCAGCGCTTGCACAAACCTGGCGCGAGCGCTGCGTCACGCCCACACGCTGGCTGTCTACCAACCACTTGGTGGGAGCGGGCTATTGGGTGTGGCTGATCCCTCTGGCTTCGGGCTCGCATTCGGTCGGCATCGTGGCCGACCCGAGGTACCACCCGCTGGAGGGCATGAACACCTTCGAGAAGGCCATGGATTGGCTGCGCGAGTTCCAGCCCGCGCTGTTCGACGACCTCGACGGCAAGCGCGACAAGCTTCAAGACTTCGCTTTCTTCAAGCGCTTCAGCTACGACTGCAGCCAAGTCTTCAGCGATCAGCGCTGGGCCTTGGCCGGCGAAGCCGGTCGCTTCCTTGACCCGTTTTACTCACCCGGCAGCGACTTCATTGCCATTGGCAACACCTACATCACCGACCTGATCGTGCGCGACCGCGCCGGCCAGCGCTTGGCCGCCCACACCCGGGTTTATGAACAGGTGTTCCGCTCGTTCTACGACAGCACCTTGGCGCTGTACGTTGACCAGTACGGCCTGTTCGGTGATCCCGAGGTTCTGCCGACCAAGGTGATTTGGGACTACACCTATTACTGGAGCGTGCTGGCGCAGATGTTCTGCCAAGAGCGACTGACCGACCTCGCCTCGCTTAGCCACCTGCGCGACGAGTTGGCGGTGTGTCAGCAACTGAACTTGGAAGTGCAGCACTTCCTGCGAGCTTGGGGTGAAGTCAGTCAGTGCCGCAACCCGGCCGTGATGCTGGACCAAGCTTCGGTGCCCTGGTTTGTGGAGCTCAACCGCAGCCTGCGCGACAGCAGCCTGAGCGACAGCGTCTATCGCCAACGCATCCGCGACGCTGCGCTAACGCTGCAACGACTGGCCGGTGAGCTGCTGCAGCGTGGGCTGCAAGAGCACCCTGGGCTGGATGGCAGCGCGCTGCAAGCGCTGTTGCCCCCGCAGGCACTGCAAGCACCAGCGCATAGCCTGCTATTCCCCAGCGCCGCAACGCTGATGGCCTGAAGGCAAAGTCCGCCTCAGCCTTGGAACGGGGGCCGGCCGGTGGCCTTGCGCCAAGCCAGCACCGGAAGGCGCAGCACGAACTCGACCATCAGTCGGGTGTGCATCCAGGTGAGCAGCAGGTTGTCGCGCACGTAGCGGAAATGCGAGACACCGCCCTCGTCAGCTCGCAGGTACTTGACCGGCGCATCCAGGTTGACCGGCTTGACGCCGCGCCAAGCCAGCCGCACCACGGCCTCGGTGTCGAAGTCAAAGCGGCGCATCCACGGTTGGCCTTGCATCACGGCAGCCAGGGCGGCTACGGGGTAGACGCGAAAGCCATACAGCGAGTCGGCCACGCCGGCGCCCAGCGTTTCTAAGTTGGTCCACCAGTTCGACACGCGCCGCCCGCGCACCCGCAGTAGTGGTGCGCTGGCGTCAAACACCGGGCGGCCAAGCACCATGGTGTCGGGCCGCGCCAGAGAAGCTTGCATGAAGTCCGGGATGAGCGCGGCTGGGTGTTGACCGTCGCTGTCCATCGCCAGCGCGTACGTGTAGCCGGCAGCCCGCGCTTGCTGCAAGCCATGCAGCATGGCGGCGCCCTTGCCCTGGTTGTTCGGCAGCACCCACACTCGCAGGCCGGGGTCTTGTTCGGCCAGGGCCTGCAGTCCTTCGGCGGTGCCGTCGGTGCTGCCGTCCACCACTACCCACACAGGGGACCACTGCGCCCGTGCGGCACGCACGGTGGCGTAGACCTGCTCTCCAGTGTTGTAGCTAGGAATGAGCACTAAGTGCGAGCACGAAGGTGTGGGCATGGTCAAAGGCAATATCAGGTCAGGTCAGGCCCGGCGTGGAGCGCACGTTCGCCGCGAAATAGGTGTGCAGCTCGCGCAGCTGCGCGTGAGCGTCGTTGGCTGGCTCGAAACGCCGCCCCAGCCGCACGGTGAATTCGATCGGCAGCGGCGGCAAACGCCACAGAGGCCAGCCCTTACACAGGTAGGGCGAGTGGGTGTCGATGAATACGGTTTGGATCGGGACACCCGCGCGTTTGGCAATCAGTGTGACCCCGCCCTGGAAAGGGTTGAGCGGCCGTACGGTCGTGCGCGTTCCTTCCGGGAACAACACCAGTTGCCCGCCGTGCTGAAGGTCTTGCACCGCTAAGCGCGCTAGCCCCAGAGGCGAGTCATTGCGGATGTACCGGGCCAACCTCGCGCCAGGCGCCAGGAATGGATTGCGCATCAGGCTGGCCTTCATGATGCACGCGCTGCGTGGCAGGCGGGCCACCAACATCATGGCGTCCAGCATGCTCGGGTGGTTGGCTACCACGATGAGACCGGGCTCGTCGCGCAGGGCATCCAGCTCCCGAGAGTGCAGCTTCATCATGCCGGCGGAGCGCGCCAGCCACCAGAAGAAGCGGTAGCCCGCAGCAATGCCGGCGCGGCCCACTCGCAGCCCGGTCTCTCGGGGCAAAAGCGGGTAAAGCAGAAGTGCCACCGCGTTCCAGACCAAGGAGCCGAGCCCCAAAAACAACAGCATGAACTGCAGTGCCAGCCACTGCACCGGCAGCAGGTACCAGCGCAGCAGGCTCAAGCCAGCGCCCCTGGCACCATCGCATGCGCCTCTACTTCAACCAGCAAGTCGGCACGGCAGATGTCGGCCTGCACGCAAGGCGCTGCACCCCAGGCCGGCACCGCCTGCGCCAAGACGCTCAGCACGGTGGCGGTGTCGACCGCATGCCGCACGTACACGGTGGGCTGCAAGTCGGCAAGGGTGAAGTGAGCGCGGCAACTGCGGTGTGCGCTGTCGATAAGGGCCTCTAGGTTTCGCAAGGTCTCCAGCGTTTGTGCGACTACATCGCCCTGATGAACGGTGTGCTCGCCCACGATGCTCGCTGTGCCCGACACCATCAGCGCGACCCGCCCGGCGCCGGCATCCACCAGCGCCGCGCGGGAGAAGGTCGGCGCACGCGGCCCGTAGCTGGTGCTGTAGCGGTAAGCCGGCACCTGGCGAGGGTTGTCCACCGGCAGCGGCGCCTTTTGCCCCGCCAAAAACCGAACGCTCAGCCCACTAGGGCCGTCACCCACCGTGCCCAAGGCGCAAGCGGCTGGCGCGCCCTCGAAAGCGTCATGCCCAGCGTCAATGAAGGCCCGCTGCCTGCCAATGTTGAACTGCCGGTAGCGCTCTAAGCCGCGCACCTCCGTGTTGATGCGCGGCAGGTAGTTCCACAGGCGCAACGGATGTTGGCAAGCGCTGTCTTGCAGCGCGGCAAACAAATCCCGATAGGCCCGGTAGGCGGTGGCCTCCAGTGAACCCTCGACCTCGGGCAGGTGCAGCTGACCGAAGACCCATTGCCCGTCGGTGTGCCATTGCACGCTGCCGCTGCGGCCCTGCCGCAAGGGGCCGCCGTTGCCCAGCCAGGCATCAACCCAGGGCTGCGTCGCACCCAAGAGCGGGGTGTCGAGCATGGCCAAGCCGCTGAATGCTGGTGAACCGTCTGGCTGCGCCGCGCCCCACCCCCAGGCGAGACCGCCCAATGGCGGCGCAGCACCCGCACAGCGGGCCGCCCAATCGGGAAAACTGAAACGCTCAACTTGGAGCGACGGCTCCTGCGCGCTCATGCCATGACGGGCATGAAACCCTTAATCAGCGGAGCCGGTTCGCGCTTCGGGCAGCGCGCAGCAGCGCTACAAGACTGTTCAGGCGCGCAGCAATGGCAGTTGGGATGCTCCGGGGTCATGTGGATTGGGGGCAAGGTGTAGATCGGCCAAACGAGGTCAGATTGTCTCAAAGCGCTATTGCGGACCTAGCGCCGCCTCCGCACCGCATGGTGAAGAGGCTGGGCACAAGTGCGCACTCAGAACATCGACTGTCGCTGCCCGGCAACAGCCGAGTCGTGTGCTGTGACAACTGCACCACGTCATCCCCGCACGTACGGGGATGGCTTGGGGCCGCTTTGGAAACAATAAATCGAGCGGATATCATCAAAAAGGACCTTGGCTACTGGCCATGTGGCCCCGTGTTGCGTGTCAAGGGGGCTGCAGCGCGGTCGATCAAACAACGATGGAATGGCCAGCATGAGTTCGCTCAAAGAACTGCAAGATTTGATTCATGAAAAGTATGGGCTGTCGCCAGCCCAGCTTGAGCCACATGCCTCGATGCGTGCCAGCGGCTTCGACTCCCTTGCCCTCGTTGAGTTCGTATTTGAAGTGGAAGATCGGTTCGGGATTTCGATCCCGGACAGTGCCCAACATCTCGACAGCTTGGCCGATTTGGCCGACATCGTGGACCAGTTGCGGACTGTGGAGACCGCTGCGGCGCCCCGGTGAACACCGTAGTGGTTTCAGGCCTGGGGGTTGTTTCCCCCCACGGCCATGATGCAGGTGGCATGTTTGCAGCCCTGCTGCGGGGCGAATCAGCCATCCAGCCGATCTACCCAGAACTTGCCCGCGCAGCAGCCGCCGGCCGAGTTGAATTTGACGAAACTCGCTGGTTCAGCAAGCTGCAATTGGCTGGGGTTGACCGGGTCAGCCAACTGGCTGTGGCGGCAGCCGACTTGGCGCTTCGTGACGCTAACGCGCTCACCGATGTTGACTTGGAGCGAGTGGGAGTTTTCGTCGGTTGCGGCATGGGCGGTGCAGCTGCCCTAGAAGGGGCTTACCGCAGCACTGGTCGCGTACCGCCGCTCACCATCCCGGCCTTCATGCCGAATGCGCCGGCAGCGCACATTGCGATGCGGCATGGCATCCACGGCCCCGTGCTGACGTACTCCGTGGCGTGCGCCTCGTCGGCCGTGGCCATTGCCGAGGCTGCCAAGGCCGTTGCCTGCGGCGACGTGGATGTAGCCGTTGCTGGGGGCAGCGAGGCGCTGCTGGTGCCGGGCGTACTTCTCGCCTGGCAGGCCATGATGACCCTGGCGCCTGTGCTGCCGGGCGAGGCTGGCCGCGCCTGCCGCCCGTTCGCGGCCGACCGGGCCGGTTTTGTGCTCGGCGAGGGCGCGGCATTCATCGTGCTGGAATCAGCCGAACGAGTGCGGGCTCGCGCAGCGCGCCCCTACGCTCGACTGGCGGGCTGGGGCTTGACCTGCGACGCGACCCATCTCACCAAGCCTGATGCGCATGGCCAGGAACGCGCACTGCGCCAAGCCCTGCGGGTGGCTGGTTTGCAGGCGGCGGACGTGGGCTATTGCAATGCGCATGGCACCGCAACCACCATCGGCGACGCTGTGGAAGCCAACGCATTGCGTAGCGTTTGGGGCGCTGCGCTTGATGACTTGCGTGTCAGCTCCACCAAGGGCCTGCATGGCCACTTGCTAGGCGCCGCAGGCGCCTTGGAAGCGGTGGTGACCGTGCTGGCTTTGCACCACCAGCAATTGCCACCCAACGCCAACTGCGCAGTTCCCGATCCGGCGTTGGGGCTCAACTTGGTGACATCGGGGCAGGCCGCACCGGGTCTGCAGGCCGCAATCAGCAGCTCCTTCGCGTTCGGTGGCACCAACGCTGTACTGGCGTTTCAGCGTAGCTGACCGCGACGCCGTTCAGCGGCTGAAACGCTCGCTCGCCACCTTGGCCACGTCCACCTCGCCGGCTTTGTAGAGCCCGGCGCGTACCATGTCCTGCAAGAAGGCGTTGACGCGCTCCAGCTTCAGGGAGCCGATGGCATCGCCGGCCAGCTTTTGCTTGAGCATGAGGGCATGGCTGGCCAGCAGCTCGGCCTGGTTCATCTCGGGGTTGTCTTGGCGCATGCGGGCATCGGCCGCTGCGCGCTGCTCGGGCGTGCCGCCGAGGTAAGCGCGCCAGCCGGCGGTGCTGGCGTCCACAAAGCGCTGCACCAAGTCGGGCCGCTGGGCCACGGTGTCGGCGCGGGCGTCAATCAAGGTGCTGGGCGTGCGCCAGCCGTGGTCGGCCAGCAGGTGCACCACCGGGTCAAAGCCGCCTTGGTTTTTCACGTAGATGGGTTCGGCCACGGAGTAGGCCTGCTGCACGCTGCGCTGGTTCGACAAGAAGGGGCCGAGGGTGTAGTTGTAAGGGCGCAGTAGCTCGTCCTTGAAGCCGTGCTCGCGCTTGAGCCATTGCCACCAGCTGAACTGCGCGTCCTTGGCAATCCAAAACCGTTCGGCGGCTTTGAGTCGCTCGAACCTCTCGAAGCCCTGGCCCGGGTGGGCGATCAGCGCCTGCGGGTCCTTTTGGAAGACTGCCGCCACGCTCATCGTCGGCACGCCCACCTTGGCGTTGTCAAAGGCATGCAGCAGGTTGCCGGTCATCAGGAAGTCGATCTTGCCGGCTGGCAGCAATGGCCGATTGTTGACCTGTGGGCCGCCTTGCCGAATCTCGACTTGCAGCCCGGCCTTGGCATAAGTGCCATCGACCAGCGCTTGGTAGAAGCCGCCGTGCGCCGCTTGCGCGCGCCAGTTGGTGGCGAAGATGATCTTGTCCGGCCGGCTCGCGCCTTGGGCGCGGATGAAGGCGGGGGCGGCGACGGCGCCAAGGGCGCCGGTGGCGAGGAGGGTGCGGCGGGTCTGCATGCGCTATTCCATCATCACTTGAGCCTGCAAGGCGGTCGGCCGTGCGCCGGATAGGCGCCAGCGGGCCCCTCGGCGCAGCAAAGCGGCAACAGCTCGGCGCTTGCTGCACCCACATCAAACTCTCGTCATGTCCAGTCTCTAGCATCGAGCGCCACTTTGGGCACTTCTCTTTTGGACAAGGATGTTGACGATGCTGCGACGGATATCTATCTCTGCCCTGGCCTTTGTGCTGGTCACGCTGGCCGCTTGCGGGGGCGGTGAGCTGGAGGAGCCGCTCAGTGAGTTGGCGAAGCTGGAGCAGGCTCATGGCGGCCCCGACAAGCTCCGTACCTTCTTTGAAACCCACACCGAGGCGGAGATTGCGGCAGAGCTGGCCGCGTTTGGCATTGGCTACGAAGTGCACGACGCCGCACTGGCCCAGACCCAGTCGGGCGAGGAGTCCCCGCAGGCTCGGATCCGAGCCATCACCGACTGCAACAAGTTCTTCCCAACCGTGGATCGCCTGAAGTGGCACAAGTTCAACGGCGAGTACTACTACATCGACGGGTCCGGCCGACCCCATCGTGCTTATGCCGACTTGCCGCCGATCAAGGCAGAGGCGCGCCAAAACACCTGTCAGACTTCCATCGGTCAGTGGGGGGATGCCGAAAACCCCAGCAATGATTACGACGGTGGACACCTGATTGGGTCTCAACTGGGTGGCTGGGGCGGGCGCGCCAACATCGTTCCGCAAGATGCCAATTTCAACCGTGGAAATTGGGCGCAGCTTGAGAACAAGATGGCCACTTGCGGCGTGTTGGCTGTTGCCGCCATGCGCTACAGCATCAACGTGGAGTATTCGAACAGCACGGCGCTCGTGCCCACGGCCTTCCTCATGGAAATCACCCGCCAAAGCAATGGCGCGAAGATCGTTCTGCGCTTCAGCAACGTCGACGGCGGCGGCACGGGTGGAACCGCAGAGCGCCAGCGTGGGGTGGACTTCCTTACGGCGAACGGCTGCGTTTGAGCTTGGCCTTCAGGCCAGCGCAAGAGCCCCCGACTTGACGACCATCCGGGTCGATAGGTCGGGTGTTCAACGGCCGTGCCAGCGGCCAATCCAGAGGCGTTCCAGCAAGCCGACCGCCAAGTACAAGAGCAGGCCGGTGACGATGACGAGCGTGAGCGAGGCAAACATGCGCGGCATGTCGGTGCGGAACATGGCCTCCAGCATGCGCGAGGCCAGGCCCGTTTGGCTGCCGGCCGCGCCTGCAGCAAATTCGGCCACGACGGCGCCAATCAGGGCCAGACCGGCGCCCGTGCGCAGGCCGGTGATGAAGTAAGGCGCGCTGCCCGGCAGCAAGAGCCAGCGCAGGCGCTGCCAGCGGCTGGCGCGGTACAGCTGGAACAGTTCGTTCAAGCCGGCATCGGTGGCGCGCAGGCCGGCGAGGGTGCTGGCCAGGATGGGGAAGAAGGCGACCACCCAGGCGCAGATGAGCAGGGCTGCCGCCGGGCTGTCGACGTAGATCAAGATCAGCGGCGCAATGGCCACCAAGGGCGTCACTTGCAGGCCAATCGCCAAGGGCATCAAGGTGCGCTCCAGCAGGGGCGATAGCGCAAAGGCGGCTGCGCCGAGCACGCCGCTCAAGCAAGCCAGGGCCAGTGCGCCCAGGGTGACCTTGAGCGTGAACAGCCAGGCATCGGCAAAGCTGCCGAAGTCGTTCCACAAGGTGCTCGCCACGGTGCTGGGCGCCGGCAGCAAGTAGGGCGGCACAAAGCCGGCGCGCACGGCGAACTCCCAGGCGCCGAAGAGCAGGGCGAGCAAGAGGATGGCGGGCAGGTTTTTCTTCAAGCCACTGCCCCTTGCAGGCCGCTGGCGAGCAGGCGCTGGGCATCGCGCACGGCGGCGAAGTAGGCGTCTTGCGTGCTCCAGTCGGTGGGGCGTTCTTTGGGCAGTTGAACCTCGCCTATGACGCGGCCTGGGCGTGGCCCCATCACCAGGATTCGGTCGGCCAGGGCCACAGCCTCAAACACGCTGTGCGTGACCAGCAGCATGGCCAGGGCCGAGCGCGCTGCGTGCCACTGCAGCAGTTCGCGGCCGAGTTGCTCGCGGGTGATTTCGTCGAGCGCGCCAAAGGGCTCGTCCAGCAACAGCAGGTCGGGCTCCAGCACCAAGGCGCGAGCCAGTGCAGCACGCATTTGCATGCCGCCGCTGAGCTCATGCGGCAGGGCTTGGTCAAAGCCCTTCAGGCCCACGCGTTCGAGCATCGGCTGCGCTTGCTGGCGGGCGGCTTTGGCGCCTTGGCCTTGTAGGCGCAGCGGCAGCGCCACGTTGTCGAGCACCGTGGCCCAGGGCAAGAGCGTGGCCTGTTGGAACACGCTGCCTAGGCGAAGGCCGGCGGGCACTTTGAGCTCGCCGCTGCTGGCTTGGAGCAGGCCGCCGAGCAAGCGCAGCACGCTGCTTTTGCCGCAGCCCGAGGGGCCAAGCAAGGCCACGCGCTCGCCGGCCGCCAGGCTGAGGTTCATGCCCTGCAGCGCCTGCGTGCCGCTGTCGAATCGCAGGCCAACATCAAGGAGCTGCAGCATCAACCGCCTTGCAGTGCGTCAGAGAACAAGAAGGCCAGCGCGCGTGGCAACACGGCGCGCCATGCGGCCTCGTTGTGGCCTGCTTCCGGCGCCTCCACAAATTGCGCATGCGGGGTTTGTGCGCGCACCAAGTCCAACATGCGGCGCGCCAGCGGCACCATGTCGCGGTCCTCGCGGCCCCCGGCGTAGATGAAGACGCGTTGGCTGGCCAACAAAGGTTCCGATTCCGTGAGCAAGTAGGCCGCCTGCCGCGCCGTCCAGAAGGCCGGGGAGAACACGCCACCTAGGCCGAAGACCTCGCGGTGGCGGTGCAGCGCCGCTTGGGTGATGAGGCCGCCCATGGAGCTGCCAATCAGTGCCGTGCTCGCCGCCTCGGTGCGGCTGCGGTAATTGGCGTCGATGTAGGGCTTCACCGTCTCCACCAAGAAGCGCAGGTAGGCGAAGCCCTCGCCCTTGCCAAAGCGCTCGTGGTCCCAGGGGTTGAGTTCTTGCATGCGGCGCTGCTCGCCGTTGTCAATGCCCACGGCGATGGCTTCAAAGCCATGCTTCAGCGCCAAGTCGTCCAGCAGTTCATCGGCGCCCCACTCGCCGGCATAGCTGGTGGCGTTGTCAAACACGTTCTGGCCGTCGTGAAAGTAGATGACCGGGTAGCGCTTGCTCGGGTGGCTGGCGTATCCGGGCGGCAGGTAGATGCGAAGGCGGCGGCTGCGGTCCAGGCCCGGCATGGGGAGCGGGTCGGTGACCACCAGGCGATCGCCCACGCTGCGCGGGCGCGCTTGGGCTGCTTGAGCTGCTGGAGCCAAAGGCGTCAGCAGGGCGGAGAGCGACAGGAGGAGGTGACGGCGCTGGGTCATGGTCGAAGTATCGGCACAGGAAGGAAAACACCGGTTACAGGAGATGAACAGCTTCATTAAAGTTTGTTCATGAATTTGCTCCTTGCTGAAGACGATCCCTTGCTGGCCGATGCCCTGTGCGCCCAGATGCGCCGCGCGGGCTTTACGGTGGAGCATGCGCCCAATGGCGCGGTGGCCGAGTACCTGCTCATGCGCCAGTCCTTTGATGCGGCCGTGCTCGACATCGGGCTGCCCATGCTGGACG
Organism: Burkholderiales bacterium; assembly: GCA_046317675.1. Classification (GTDB taxonomy): domain Bacteria; phylum Pseudomonadota; class Gammaproteobacteria; order Burkholderiales; family Burkholderiaceae_C; genus Inhella. Next base: position 7,240 of record JBKCVH010000349.1, on the reverse strand, counting down.
GCCTGAGCGTCTTGGCCCGCGTGCGGGTGGCGCGGCCGGCCTTGCCGGTGCTGCTGCTGACGGCCCGCGACGGCTTGGAGGACCGCGTGGCCGGCCTCAATGCAGGTGCCGACGACTACCTGACCAAGCCCTTTGACTTTGCGGAGCTGGAGGCGCGCCTCAACGCCTTGCTGCGCCGCGCGCGCTTGGTGGGTGCGCCGCGCGGCGGGCAGCAGCTGGGTCAGCTGGTGTTGGAGCCCGAGGCGCGGCGTGCGCTGGTGAACGAGGTGGCGCTGGAGCTGAGCCCTCGCGAATGGGTGCTGCTGGAATTGCTCATGGCCCACCGGGAGCGGGTGGTCACCAAGGAGCAGATTCTTCAGATCTGGGGCCAAGAGGCCGGCGCCAGCAATGCCATCGAGGTGTACATCCATCGCCTGCGCAAGAAGCTTGAAGGGGCCGGCGTGGCCGTGCGCACCGTGCGGGGCTTGGGCTACTTGTTGGAAGCCGCTTGATGCGGCGCCCAGCGTGAATCCCATCGTGCGCGGCGCCAGCCTGCACCGCCAGTTGCTGCTGTGGCTTCTGGCGCCGCAACTGGTGCTCTGGGCGGCGGGCGCGCTGTTCACCTACAAGCTCGCCGAGCGCTATGCCACGGAGGCCGTGGATGCCAGCCTCTTGCAGGCCACCCGGGCGCTGGCGCGGCAGATCAAGCCCATGGGCACCGGCCTGCTCATTGACTTGCCGCGCGCCGCCCAAGACGTGCTGGAGGCCGACCCCAGCGACAAGCTGCTCTACACCGTGAGCTCACCGCCCGGCGAGTTCATTTTGGGGAACCGCCAGCTCCCAGCGCCGCCGCGCGAGCCGGCGCTCGATCAGCCGGTGGTCTACGACGGCGAATTGCCCCAAGAACAAGGCGAGCCGCCCCTGATGCTGCGCGTGGCGGCCCTGACCTTGAGCGTGGGCGAGGCCGGTCAGCCGAGCACCACCATGCGCGTGCAGGTGGCCCGCTCCAGCGCCAACCGCGAGGAGCTGGCGCGCCGTTTGTTGCTCGACACCGTGTTGCCGCTCTCGGTCCTCATGCTGCTGCTCAGCGCCCTGGTGTGGGCTGGCATTCAGGCCGGCTTGGCGCCCATCTTGCGCTTGCGCCGTGCGGTGGAGGGGCGCGCGCCGAACGACCTGCGCCCCATTGAGCTGGACACGGCGCCGGCGGAACTGCGCTCGTTGGCGCTGGCCATCAATCAGCTGCTGGAAGCCGTGCAGCGCACGGTGCAGGGCCAACGCCGCTTCATTGCCGATGCGGCCCACCAACTGCGCACGCCCTTGGCCGGCCTGAAGGGCCAGGCGGAACTGGCTCTGGCCGATGCCCGCGATGACGCGCAACGCGAGCGCCTGGAACGCGTGGTCGAAGGCGCCACGCGCAGCGCGCATTTGGTGGTGCAGCTCTTGAGCCTGGCGCGCGTGGAGCCGGAGGCGGCGGGCGAGCAGCGTGGCTTTGAGCGCCTGGACTTGGCGCGTCTGGCGCGGGAGCTCACGGTGGAGTGGGTGCCGCGCGCGCTCGCTGCGGGCATTGACCTGGGTGTGGATGAGCAAGGTCCGGAGCAAGCTTGGGTGCATGGGCACCCCACCTTGCTGCGCGAGGCCTTGATCAATCTGCTCGACAACGCCTTGCGCTACGCCGGGCGAGGCGCGCTGGTCACCGTGGCGCTGCGGCAGGTCGAACAGCGGGTTGTGCTGGAAGTGAATGACACCGGCCCTGGCGTGCCTGAGCACTTGCAGGGTCAGGTGCTGGAGCGCTTTGTGCGCGCCACGCACGAAGGCAATGGCTGCGGCTTGGGCCTCTCCATCGTGCGGGAGATTGCCGAGCGCCATGGCGGTCACGTGGCCCTGCACAGCGTCCAGCCGCATGGCTTGCGCGTCCAAATGGACCTGCCTGCAGCCTGAGCCATGAATTAATGTTTTATTAAGGTAACTCCTAGTACCTTAATAGACTTGGCTGCCTAACATGCGAACCGCTAGCGAACATGAACGTTTGCTGAACGTCGGGAACCCGGAACCTGGCGCCAGCGCCCCACCCCGAGGAGACCCCGATGAACCCCCTGCGCAAGCTTGCGCCGATTTCCCTAGGCCTGTTGCTCGGCATGAGCAGCGCGGCCCACGCTCTTGACTGGAGCGGCTACTTCCGCGCCGGCCCTGGCCTGACCAGCAACTCCGCCAGCCGTGCCTGCTACGGCCTGAACGGCGGCAGCAGCGGCATGAAGTACCGCCTCGGCAACGAGTGCGACCTGTACGGCGAGTTCATGCTCAGCCAAGATTTCAAGAAGGATGGCCTGGAGTACAAGGTCAGCCTGATGACCAACCACTACACCGGCAACACCGACACCGATGGCAAGGGCTTGGCCATCGAGCAGCTCTGGGCCGAGGTCAAGGGCTTTGACATCCTGCCCGAAGCCACCTTCTGGATCGGCAAAGAACGCGGCCGCCGCGGCGATGTGCACATCGTCGACACCTTCTTCACCGAGATGAAGGGTGTGGGCGCCGGCGTGAAGGGCATTGGCGGCCACTTCGGCATTGCTTATTACAAGAACGACGAGCAAGCCAACAAGCCGGGTCACCGCGTGAACCTGGAGTGGATGGGCGTGGACGTGAACGAAGGCGGCAAGCTCAACGGCTGGATCACCTTCACCAAAGGCCAGTTCACCGGCGGCAAAGCGGGCACCGGTTTGGCCATTCGGCACGATCAAAGCAAGCTCTTCGGCACCGGCTTGTCCAACAGCATTTGGGTGCAGTTCTCGCAAGGTTCTGCCGGCTTGAACAGCAACTTTGGCGACTTGAGCGCCGGCAGCAAGGCCAAGGGCTGGCGCATCGTGGAGACCTTCAACGGTCAAAGCGGCAACATCGGCGGCCAAGGCATGTTGCTGCTGGCCAGCGAAACCGACGCCAGCGGCAAGACCACCAAGTCCACCTCGGTGGGCGGTCGGGTTAGCGTGGGCATCTCGAAGAACTTCAAGTTCGTGACGGAAGCGGGTGTCAGCCAGTACCGCCCTGAAGGCGGCCAAACGGCGCGTTTGACCAAGCTCACGCTGGCGCCCACGCTGTCCATCGACAACAGCTTCTGGTCGCGCCCCGAACTGCGCCTCTACGTGACCAGCGCCAAGTGGAACAAGGCCGCCGGCAACGTGACGGGCAACCCCGCCTTTGCCAACAAGACTTCGGGCACCAGCGCTGGCGCTCAGGTCGAGTGGTGGTTCTAGGCCCACCCCCTACGCGCTTCGCGCGCCCCCTCAAGGGGGCACCGCTGGTGGACTGGCGGAGCCAGATCCACGGCGGTCGCTTGATGGGCGCAGATCGTTCGATGATCCCGAGACAGGAGACAAACCATGTTGAAGAAGACTGTGTTGATGGCCGGCTTGACGCTGGCGTTCGCGGCCCAAGCCGGTGAAGTGGAAGTGCTGCACTGGTGGACCAGTGGCGGCGAGGCCAAGGCAGCGCAAGGCCTGAAGGCCAGCCTGCAAGCCAAGGGCCACACCTGGAAAGACTTTGCAGTGGCCGGTGGCGGCGGCGACTCCGCCATGACCGTGCTCAAGAGCCGTGTGGTGTCGGGCAACGCGCCCGCAGCCGCACAAATCAAGGGTCCGTCCATTCAAGAGTGGGCCCAAGAAGGCCTGCTGCAACCCATGGACGCCGTGGCCAAGGCCGAGAACTGGGACGCGCTGCTGCCCAAAGTCGTCAGCGACGTCATGAAGTTCAAAGGCCAGTACGTGGCCGCGCCGGTGAACGTGCACCGCGTGAACTGGTTGTGGGCCAATGCCGAAGTGCTCAAGAAGGCCGGCGTGAAGGCGCCCACCAACTGGGACGAGTTCTTTGTGGCGGCCGAAGCCTTGAAGAAAGCCGGCGTCATTCCATTGGCCCACGGCGGCCAAAACTGGCAAGACTTCACTGTGTTCGAGTCGGTCTTGCTGGGCGTGGGCGGTGCCGACTTCTACAAGAAGACCATGGTCCAAATGGACCCGGCCGCCCTCAACAGCGCCACCATGGACAAGGTGCTGGAAACCTTCCGCAGGGTCAAGGGCACGACCGACAAGAACGCCCCCGGCCGCGACTGGAACCTGGCCACGGCCATGGTCATCAAGGGCGAAGCCGGCATGCAGCTGATGGGCGACTGGGCCAAGGGCGAGTTCATTGCCGCTGGCAAGGCGCCGGGCAAAGACTTCATCTGCGCAGCAGCACCCGGCACCGCCAAGGCCTTCACCTTCAACATCGACAGCTTCGCCCTCTTCAAGCTGAAGAACGCCGCCAACCAGCAAGCGCAGCGCGACTTCGCCTCCAGCGTCATGTCGCCCGCCTTCCAGGAGCTGTTCAACCTGAACAAGGGCAGCATTCCGGTTCGCATCGACTTGAAGATGGACAAGTTCGACGACTGCGCCAAGGCCAGCAATGCCGACTTCTTGGCCACGGCCAAGAGCGGTGCGCTGGTGCCCTCGGTGGCCCACGGCATGGCCTTGCCCTCGGCGGTTGAAGGCGCCATCAAGGACGTGGTGAGCCAGTTCTGGAACAACGACACGATGACGGTGGCGCAGGCCAAGCAGCGGCTGGCTGCTGCGGCTAAGCGGAGTTGAGCCCAGTGAGGTGCCGGGTGCCCATCGCCCGGCGCCTCTTTTGAGCCTTTGATTTGGGCTGCGGCCCCGTCTGCGAGACGGGCGGCGGGGCCGTCTTTTTTCTACCTATGTCCAAACCCCATTCCCCCTGGCTCCCCAAGCTCGTGCTCGCACCGAGCTTCGTGCTGGCCATGGCCTTCATCTACGGCTTGATTGCCTGGAACGGCGTGCTGTCGTTCTCGGCCTCGCGCCTTCTGCCCAACTACGAATGGGCCGGCTGGGTGCATTACGAAGCCCTTTGGGCCAGCGAGCGCTGGTGGCTGGCGCTGCGCAACCTCGCCGTGTTCGGCAGCTTGTTCATTGGCGGCGCCATGGCCCTTGGCTTGCTGCTGGCCGTGCTGTTGGATCAAAAAATTCGCGGCGAAGGCTTGCTGCGCACCTTCTACCTCTACCCGATGGCGCTGTCCTTCATCGTCACGGGCACCGCTTGGAAGTGGATCCTCAACCCCAGCCAAGGCCTGGAGAAGCTGCTCATTGACCTCGGCTTCACCAATGCGCAGTTCGGTTGGCTGATCGACCCCGAGAAGGCGATTTACTGCGTCGTCATCGCCGCCATTTGGCAAAGCGCCGGCTTTGTGATGGCGCTGTTCTTGGCCGGCCTGCGCGCCATTGACGACTCCATCATCAAAGCCGCTCAAGTGGACGGCGCCAGCCTTTGGCGCATCTACACCCGCATCCTCATTCCGAGCCTGGGGCCGGTGTTCTTCAGCACCTTGATGATCGTCTCGCACCGGGCCATCAAGAGCTTTGACTTGGTGATGGCCCGGACCGCCGGGGGCCCCGGCTACGCCACCGCTGGGCCGGCCACCTTCATGTACACGATGGCCTTCACACGCGGCCAGATCGGCCTCGGCGCCGCCAGCGCCACCATGATGCTGGCCACCATTGCCGCCATCGTCGTGCCCTACCTGTACTCCGAACTCAGGGCCCCCAGGTCTGGGCTGCGCCCAGCCCGCCCCCCGAGGGGGTCAAGAAGCCTCGGGGCGGCCCTTCGGCTTCTTGGGAGGAGCAAGCGATGAAGGCCGGTCGCGTTCTGCTCTGGGCGCTGCTGCTGCTCTTTGCACTCTTCTTCTTGACGCCGCTTTACGTGATGCTGTCCACCTCGCTCAAGAGCCTGGACGCCGTGCGCGAGACGGGGTTGCTGAGCTTGCCGCCGGTGCTGGACTTCAGCGCCTGGGCCAAAGCCTGGGGCAGTGCCTGCACCGGCATGCAATGCCAAGGCCTCAAGCCCTTCTTCTTCAACTCGGTGGTGATGGTGCTGCCGGCCGTGGCCATCTCCACGCTGCTCGGCGCCATCAACGGCTACGTGCTCACGCAGTGGCGCTTTCGCGGCAGCGAGCTGATGTTCGCGCTCATGCTCTTTGGCGTCTTCATGCCCATGCAGGTGGTGCTGCTGCCCATGAGCCAGGTGCTCGGTTGGCTGCAGTTGTCCGACTCGCTGGTGGGCTTGGTGTTTGTGCACGTGCTGGCTGGGCTGCCCTCCACCACGCTCTTCTTCCGCAACTACTACCTGGGCGTGCCGGGTGAACTCTTGAAGGCGGCGCAGCTGGACGGCGCGGGCTTCTGGACCTTCTTCCTGCGCATCCTCGTGCCGCTCTCCGGCCCCATCGTCGTCGTCACCGTCATCTGGCAGTTCACCGCCATTTGGAACGACTTCCTGTACGGCGCCGTCTTCAGCGGCTTTGACAACAAGCCCATCACCGTGGGCCTCAACAACCTCGCCAACACCACCAGCAGCGTCAAGGAATACAACGTGGACATGGCCGGCGCGCTGATTGCCGCGCTGCCCACGCTCCTTGTTTACGTGTTGGCCGGCAAGTACTTCGTGCGCGGCTTGACTGCTGGCGCAGTGAAAGGTTAGCCCCTCGTCCAAGGCGTACCTTGGCCGGTCCCCCGGGGGGACGAGGCATTCGGCGGCGTCGAGCCGCCGAATGCCTCAAGCGGGCCGGCTTGGGGCGGCCCGGCGCTCGGCCCGAAAAACATGAAAGGCAGTTCGACATGAAGAGTCTCCACATCGAAGGCATTCGCAAGACCTTCCACCAAACCGAGATCCTCAAGGGCATCGACATCGCCATCGAGCCCGGTGAGTTCCTCATCTTGGTCGGCCCCTCGGGCTGCGGCAAGAGCACCTTGCTCTCCATGATTGCCGGCCTGGACCACCCCACGCAAGGCCGCATCTTGCTGGGCGACCGCGACATCACGCCCTTGCCCAGCAAGGACCGCGACATCGCCATGGTGTTCCAGAGCTACGCGCTCTACCCCAACATGACCGTGGCGCAAAACATCGCCTTTGCGCTGGAGATGCGCAAGGTGCCCAAGCCGGCGCGCGAGGCCAAGGTCAAGCAAGTGGCGCAGCTGCTGCAAATCGAGCACCTGCTCGACCGCCGCCCGGCCCAGCTCAGCGGCGGCCAGCGCCAGCGCGTGGCCATGGGCCGCGCATTGGCCCGCGAGCCGCACCTGTTCTTGTTTGACGAGCCGCTCTCCAACCTGGACGCCAAGCTGCGCGTGGAAATGCGCGCCGAGATCAAGTTGCTGCACCAGCGGACGCGCACCACCACCGTGTACGTGACGCACGACCAAGTCGAAGCCATGACCCTGGGCGACCGCAT
>JBKCVH010000348.1:0-3913 GCA_046317675.1 Burkholderiales bacterium | reverse complement strand
ATGTCCATCACACGGTGGCCGGCCTTGTGCAGTCGAACCACTTGTTTGCGGCGCTCGTGTTGCTGGTCTGGGGAGAGGTAGCGGGCGTCTTCTTTGTCCATCACTCCATGATGGCGGTAAGTCGTTGAAATTCAAGAGTCATGGTGCCGGATCAATAAGGTTTTTGAGGAGGGGCTTCGAAGCGCCGCCTCAAAGCCGCAGCCAGCCCTGCTCCAAGGCCACCACCAGCCCGGCCGCCGCCAACGAAGCCAGCAGGGCACCGGCCACCCGCAACCCATAGCGCAAGCCGCCCGCCACCAGGGCCGTGATGGCGCGTGTGAGGGAGTTGGCAGCAATGGCCACCCAAGTGACGCTGCGAAGCGCCGCGTGGTCGACGCCACCCGCGCCATGCTGCGCCGCCATGGAAGCCAGCGGCGCATGCGCGTCCAACAAGCCAGCCAGCGCCGTGGCGCCCATCAGGCCGAGGTCGCCAAACTGGCTTCGCGCCCAGCTCATGAGCAGGGTCACGCCGCTGAGCAAGGCGGCCAACACCAGGGCCTCGCGGGGTTGCAGCATGCGGCGCGACGCGGGCTTGCCTTCTAAGGTCGGCGCCGGCAGCACAGCCGCCAAAGGCTGGCTGCGAGACAGCCACACGGCAAGGGCCACGGCCACCAACGTGGCGGCAGCGGCCATGGGCAGCACGTCCCAGGCGACGTCGGGCGAGATCACCACAAGGATGAACAGCGCCAAGAGCCAAGTGGAAGCCGTTGACATCACGCCACCGGCGGCGCACGCGCGCGACTCCGTGGGTTCGCGCCTGGCGCGGGCGCCCAAGCTGGCAATGGTGGCCGTGCTGGACACAAAGCCGCCCAGCAGGCCCGAGCCCAGCAAACTGGCGCGCCCACCCAGCACGCGCGCCGCCAAGTGCGCCAAGGCTTGCAAAACCAGCAAGAGCAGCAAGAGCCCAAGCAGCGCCCGAGGCCGCAGCCCACCCAGTGCCGGCACCGCCACATCGGGCAGCAAGGGCCAGCAAATCAGGGCCAGGGCGGCGAGCAGCAAGAGGTCGTGCAGTTCACCGTCGCTCAGCCACTCGGTGGCAAACCGGTGCAGGCTGCCGCGCGCTGCCAGCAAGGCGGCCAAGGCGACCGCGGCGGCAGCCGCCAAGTGAGGCTGCGGAACGGCCAGCACGCCGATGAGGAAGGTGGCGAACAGGGCAATTTCGGTGGTCAGGCCGGGGTCGTCGGCATGGCTGCGCAGGTAGGAAACCACGCACAAGAGCGCCACCGCCAAGCCGGCCACCGCCACCAAGCCGGCCTCGTTGGCCGCGCATGCCAGTGCGCCGGCCAGTGCGGCCACCGCAAAGCTGCGCAGCCCTGCACTGCGCCGCTCCGGCCCACTGCCCTTGCGGCGCTCGCGCTCCAGGCCAATCAGCAAACCACAGCCGATGGCGGTGACAAGGCCGATGCCGTGTTCGGCAAAGCTGTTCAACATGGGTTAGAGACTGACCGTCTCGCCGTGCTGTGGAACGCGCACCTTCCAGCCCAATTCGTCTTGGATGCGGCAACGCAGCGCATCGCTCGCCCCAGGCTCGCCGTGCACCACAAACACTTGCTCTGGGCCCTTGCCGGGCGCGTAGGGCAAGGCGCGCATCCAGGCCATCAGGCCGTCTGAGTCCGCGTGGCCGGAGAAACCTTCGAGGTGGCTCACCTCAGCGTTCACCGGCACATAGCGGCCGTGCATCTTGATCTCGCGCTCGCCGCCCACCATGCGCGCGCCGCGGCTGCCGCCCACCTGAAAGCCCGGGAAGGCAATGTGGTGCCGCGCCTGGGGGGCCAGGGTCTCGATGTAGTTCAACACCCGCCCACCCGTGGCCATGCCGCTGGCCGAGATGACGATGGACGGCCGCCCCCGGGGGCTTGCCAAGGTACTGGCCAGCTTCATGCTGTGCGGCGCTTTGGTGATGAAGTCCACCCCGTCCAGCAGACCCTGCGCCTCGCGCGCCGAGATGCGCAGCAAGCGCTGGTGTTTGAGCGTGATCTCGGTGGCCTGCTGGGCCATGGGGCTGTCCAGGTAGATGGGCACATCCAGCGCCAAATCACCACTGGCCCGCAGGCGCTGCAGCACCAGCAAGAGCGCCTGCGCCCGACCCACGGCAAAGCTGGGCAATAGCAGGCTGCCGCCGCGCCGCAGGGTGCTGCGCAGAATCTGCGCCAGGCGCGCTTGCACGTCTTCGGCGGGGTGGCGGCGGTCGCCGTAGGTGGACTCGATCAGCAGCACATCGGCCGCATCCGGCGTTTGGGGCGCCGGCATCAGGAGGTCGTTGCTACGGCCGACATCGCCCGAAAACAAAAGCGAGCGCCCACCCGAGCTCAGGTGGATGCTGGAGGCGCCGAGCAAGTGCCCCGCCGGCGTGAAGCGAATGTGCGTGTCGCCCAGGCGCAGGCGCCCGTCGCGCGGCAGGCCCACCATGTGCACGAGGGCGGCTTTGGCATCTCGGGTGGTGTAGAGCGGCAGCGCGGTCTCATGCCGGCTGCTACCAATGCGGTTGGCGCGCCGCGCGTCTTCTTCTTGCAAGTGGGCGCTGTCAAGCAGCAGCACTTCACAGAGATCGCGGCTTGCTGGCGTGGTGTAGATCGAACCTTGGAAGCCCTGCTTGCGCATGGCGGGCAAGTAGCCTGCGTGGTCCAGGTGGGCGTGTGAGAGCAAGATGGCGTCAATGTCCATCGGCGGCACGCCGCGCCCGCCATTGAAGGGCAGCCAGTTGCGTTCGCGCAGCGCCTTGTAGCCCTGGAACATGCCGCAATCCAGCAGCAAGCGCTTCTCCCCCAACTGCACCAAATGCCGCGAGCCGGTGACGGCGTCAGCGCCGCCCAAGAAACTGATCTTCATTGGATGCCTTGATGTTCTATGACGCTTCATTGCAGCACCAATGGCCGCTCTGAGGCTTGATGCAGCGCAAGTTCCATTTTCAGGCTCGCTACGATCACAGCTCTTGGCTCCAGCCTTTTTTAAAGCGGATGCCAGAAAATCTCCAACATGCCTGCGCCGCCCTCAAACACCCTCTGCTGCTGCAGCGCCACCCGGGCTACGACCGCGGCTAACACTTCATCGCCAGCATCCTGGGCGACCACTTGCGGCACCACGCTGCTTCACTAGACCCTCAATGACCCAACTCAACTGGCTAGACCACGAAGGCGAACCCACCACCGCGCGCTGGCACAGCGGCAGCGGCGCCAACGCCCCCAAGCGCCTGCGCGCCGTGGACGACAGCCTCAATGCCGACGCCGCCTACAAGCTGGTGTGCGAAGGCACTGCCCTCGTCTGGCAAGGCGACTACCACCAGGCCCGGCAGATGCTGCAGGCGCTGGGCAACCGCATTGACAAAGCCCGCGCCCGCAAACCCTTGCCGCCCCCAGCCACGCCGGTTGAAGCCTTCCACCAGCACCGCAAGGCCCAAGCCGAGCGGGCGCGCATCCTGGGTCTCTTGGTGATGCGCTTTGAGGCCGACCACAGCCTGGACCTGCGCCGCGCGCCCGAAGCGCAACTGGCGGCCCGCGCCGCCCTGGGCGATCAAGCCGAGCCCTACCTCGTCTCGCTGCGCGAACTGCTGGGCTGGATTGGCGCCTGGGAATGGCGCCAAAAAGGCGTGCCCGTGCCGCAGCTGGGTGAAACCAAGCGGGGCGATACCGTTCACATTCACCCCTACTACGGCGTGTTCAGCCCGGTGCGCAATGAGTACCTGGACTTGATTGCCGAAGCACCGCTGCCCGAAGCGCTGAAGCAAGAAGGCGCCTGGGCCTTTGACATCGGCACCGGCACCGGCGTGATTGCCGCCCTGCTGGCCAAGCGCGGCGTCAAGCACATTGAGGGCACCGACCTCAACCCCACGGCCCTGGCCTGCGCGCTGGACAACCTGCAGCGCATGGGCCTGCAG
>JBKCVH010000347.1:0-3521 GCA_046317675.1 Burkholderiales bacterium | reverse complement strand
GTTCTGCCCTAAGCCCTAGGCAGCGAGCCGCGCTCCACCAAGGGCGCGTGGCGCTCCAGCTCGGCCTGCAGCGCCACCACTTTCCAAAGGTGGCTCAGTGCATCTTGGTACTCGCCGCGCTTTTCCAGCAGGCGGGCCAGTTCCAGGTGCGCTTGGCGTTGCTGCGGCTTGCTGGCAATGCGCTCGGCCAGTTGCAGGCCGTGCTGGCTGGATCGGATGGCGGCGGCTTCGTCACCCCGGGCCAAGGCAATCTCGGTCCAGGTGCGGCTGGCGGCGGCTTCCAGCCAGTGGTGCTGCAGGCGGCCGGCCAGGTTCAGGGCCAAGCGGCAGTCGGCGGTGGCCAGCGGCCATTGGCCGCGCGCCAAGGCGGCGCGGGCGAGGTACCAGTGGCTCTCGGCCTCGAACTCGCGGTGCAAACCACGGCGCGCAGCGGCCAGGGCGTGGCTGAACTGGCGTTCGGCGTCTTCAAGCTGGCCGCTCTCTAGGTGGCCCACGCCCAGGTTCAGCGCCACCTTGGCCGATAGGTAGCTGTCGGGGGTGTCGAGTTGCTGCAGGCGCTGCAGGGCATCGCGCTGAAAGCGCAGGCCGGTGTGCCAAGCGCCCAGGGCGTAGTGAATTTGACCGAGGCCCACGCCGGCCGCCACGCCCACGCGCGGGGCGTTTGCGGTTTCGGCGAGGTCCACCGCGCGCGACCACTGCTCGGTGGCTTCCAAGTAATTGCCCTGCTGGTAGGCCACGCGGCCCAGGGCCTCGGCCACGCGGGCGGCTTGCAGGGGCAGGCCTGCGCACTGGGCGGCGGCGTGCTGCAGGGCCGGCTGCAACTCCAGCGCCCGACCGCGCGGCTCCATGAGGTGAAAGCGCAGCGTCAGGGCGTCAATGGCGCAGGGCCAGTCGCTTTGGGCCCAGCGCTCGGCTTGCAGGCGCTCCAAGCGGGTGAGGGCACAAAGAGGGTGGCGCTCGGCCACTTGGGCCAAACGAACCAGGATGGGACTCAACCCTTCGGACGTGGCCGGGTAGGCCATGGGCGCGGAATGCGAAGCTTTGGGCATGGGCAAAGGATAGCGGCGTGGTCGTGAACTGGTCTTGCTGTGCGGCGCCAGCGCGCACGATACTGACCGCCTAGCGCGAGAGTTTGGCACCATCAGAAAAGTCCAGTCAAATACCAATTGACGATGTGGACTGCTGGTATTAGAGTGGCATCTATGCAAATTCAAGTCCGCCATCTCCAACGCCAAGCCGGCGCCGCGCGCCCGCGCTGGCACCTGGGTGTGGATGGCGGCGGCACCCACACGCGCCTGCGCTGGTGCGATGCACAAGGCCAGTTGATTGGCGAAGGCCACGCGGGTGCCTCCGCCCTGGGGCAGGGGCCGGAGCAGGCTTGGGCTTCCATTCAATTTGCGCTGCAAGGTGCTGCCAGCCAAGCGGGCCAGGCCATGCCAAACTGGGGCGATTGCGCGCTGGGCGTGGGCCTCTCGGGGGCCAGCTCGCCGGTGCTGGCCCATGCTTTTTTGGCGGCTGACCCGGGCTGCGCACTGCTGGCTTTGGACAGCGACGGCTTGGCCGCGCTGCTGGGCGCCCACGGTGGTGCGCCGGGTGCTTTGATGATTGCCGGCACCGGCTCGGTGGGCGAGGTGCTGCGGCCCGATGGCAGCCACCACCAAGTGGGCGGCTGGGGCTGGCAGATTGGCGACGAAGGCAGTGGCGCTTGGCTGGGCCGCATTGCCGTGCAGCACACGCAGCGCGCGCTGGATGGGCGCGCCAAGTTGGGCTCCCTGGCCGAAGCCGTGCTGGCGCAGGCGCGCAGCCAAACCCGGCTCGGCGCTGCCAATGCCGCCCTGCTGGCTTGGTGCGCCGCCGCCGGTCAGCGTGCCTATGCCGACCTTGCGCCCCTGGTATTCCTGCAGGCCGAGCAAGACCCTGCCGCCGCTGAATTGCTGGAGCGCACCGTGGCCGAACTCAATGCCCTGGCCCTGGCGCTGGACCCCAGCGGCAGCTTGCCCCTGGTGCTGAGCGGCAGCATTGCCACCCGCCTGCAAGCGCGCCTGGCGCCCGCCGTGCTGGCCCGCTGTGTGCCCGCCAAAGCCGATGCGCTCGCCGGCGCCTTGCAACTCGTTCAAAACGCCCTTTCCGAGAGCTCTTGATGGCCACCTTCCCCTTCGACTTCAAACCCGACGCCGAGGCCGCCTCGCCGCTGTACCTGCAGCTGGCGCAGGCGCTGGGCCGCGCCATCAATGAAGGCCGCTACCAAGCCGATGAAGCGCTGCCCTCCGAGCGCCAGCTTGCGGAAGACCTGGGCCTGTCGCGCGTGACGGCGCGCAAGGCCATTGAGCGGCTGGCGGAGCAAGGCTTGATCGTGCGCAAGCGCGGCTCGGGCAACTACATCCGCCCTCGCTTGGAGCAGCCGCTGTCGCGCCTGACTGGCTTCTCGGAGGAGCTGCACCAGCGCGGCTTTGTGCCCGGCTCGCGCTGGCTGTTCCGGGGCTTCAGCAACGCGCAGCCGGACGAGCAATTGCAGCTGGAACTGCACAGCGGCGAACGCGTGGCGCGCCTGGAGCGCCAGCGCCTGGCCGATGGCGTGGTGATGGCCTACGAGGTGAGCGTGCTGCCCGAAAGCGCATTGCCCGACCCAGAGGCCGTGAGCGCCTCGCTCTACAGCCACTTGGCCAAGCTCGGCAAAGCCCCCGTGCGCGCGCTGCAGCACATCCGCGCCCTGAACGTGGACGCCCGCTTGGCCACCTTGCTGGAGGTGCCGCAAGGCGCCGCCGTGCTTTTCATCACCCGCGTGGGTTACTTGGACAGCGGGCAGGCCGTGGAGCTCACGCACTCTTACTGCCGGAGCGACTACTACGACTTCGTGGCCGAGATGCGCAGGGAGTGACCCCAAGAACCGCGCCCACCCCCGAGGCGCGGAGCGCCTCCCCCTCGAGGGGGCGCACCCTGTAGACCGGCGGAGCCGGATCTACGGCTGCCCCATGAGCGCCGAGGCCGGCAACGGATTCAACGTGCTTTGAAAGAGACTTGAATGACAACTTTGATGCTTGAAGAGGCGCTGAGCGCGCCCGATACCGTGGCGCAGCAACTGGCGCAAGACGAAGCCGCTTACGCCCGCCTGGGCGAGAGCCTGCGTGCGCAGCCGCCCAGCAGCTTGCTCACCGTGGCGCGCGGTAGCTCGGACCACGCGGCGCATTACCTCGCTTACTTGGTGATGGCGCGGCTTGGCCGGCTCGTCACCTCGCTGCCGATGTCGCTCGTCACTTTGTACGGCAGCCGCATTCAGTGCGACGGCCTCGTGAGCTTTGCGTTTTCGCAGTCGGGCCAGAGCCCGGACTTGGTGGAGCCCACGGGCAACTTCCGCCAGCACGGCGCGCGCACGGTGGCCTTTGTGAATGCCGCTGGCTCGCCGCTGGGCGCTGCCGCCGAGCACCTGTTCCCGCTGCACGCGGGGCCGGAGCGCAGCGTGGCGGCCACCAAGAGCTACATCGCGCAGCTCGTGGCCGGCGCGCGCGTGGTCGCCCACTGGC
>JBKCVH010000346.1:0-5150 GCA_046317675.1 Burkholderiales bacterium | reverse complement strand
GCCAAGCACATGCCCAACAGCCACATGAACGCGGTGCTGACGCCCACCATCAAGAGCGGGATGCATGTCTTTGGAGAAATCATCACGGGCGGTGGGGCTGGCGAGTTGGAGTACGACCGCTTCCTCGCACCCTATCTCTCTGGAACCGATCACGCCGCCTACGACTTCCCGCTACTGGCCACGATTCGCAACGCCTTCGGGTTCAATGGCTCACTGAGCAGCTTGGTGGATCCCCTGTCGCGTGGCCAAGCGCTTCAGGGTGCACGTGCAGTCACGTTCACCGTGACCCATGACATCCCGAACAACAGCGGGTTCAGGTACCAAATCATGGACCCGACCGACGAAACCCTGGCCTACGCCTATGTGCTCGGACGCAACGACGGCACGCCCATGGTGTATTCGGACAACAACGAGAGTGGCGACAACCGCTGGGTGAATGCCTATAACCGCACGGATATCAAAGGCATGGTGAGGTTCCACAACGGCGTGCAAGGGACCGATATGCAGGTGCTCTCGCATGGCCAGTGCCACATCATCTTTCGCCGCGGTAGCCTGGGCATCGTGGGCATCAACAAGTGCGGCAACACCGTCAATGCCAGCGTCAACATGAACAACAGCGTGCTTTGGTGGAACGCGAATTACACCGACACCACGGGCTCAGGCAACGTGGTGCGCATCAGCAGCGGCAACTACACCTTTGCCTTGCCGGCACGCTCCGCACGCATGTGGTTGCGCTAAGGCGTAGCGTCATCGGGCTGGTGCATACTCAAATGCATGTGCAGTAGTCGCCCAGTTTCCTGAACCCAAAGCCGCTCCGGGATACGTCTCGGAGCGGCTTTCTTCTTTTGGCCATGCCCCTCCCCAAAGCCCCCAGCAAGAAAGCCGACCGCGTTGAGGCCAAGAGCCTGGCGCAGGACCTGAAACCCATGAAGCGTGTGGCGCCAAAACCAGCGCCCGCTGCCAAGATGGCGCCGGTGCTCGCGACGCCACCGTCGGCCTCCAAGCCGCTGGCGGAGTTGGTCAAGCCAGCCTTGCAGCCGAAGCCTCGCGTCAAGTCGCGCACCAAGCCGGGCGAGCCCACCAAGCTCTTCGTGTTGGACACCAACGTGCTGATGCACGACCCCATGTCGCTGTTCCGTTTTGACGAACACGACATCTACCTCCCCATGATGACTTTGGAGGAGTTGGACGGACACAAGAAGGGGATGAGTGAAGTCGCACGCAATGTGCGCCAGGTCAGTCGTGAGCTGGATGTGCTGGCAGCTGCCTTGCAGACGCAAAGCTTGGAAGAAATGTCCAAGGGCTTGGCACTCTCCACAAGCGGGCACCGCGAAGCCACCGGGCGCCTGTTTTTCCAGACGCAGGTACTGCCCACCACGCTTCCCACGGGCTTGCCGCAAGGCAAGGCCGACAACCAAATCTTGGCGGTCGTTCAGGCGCTCAAGGAGCTGCACCCCGGTCGCGATGTGGTTTTGGTGTCCAAGGACATCAACATGCGCATCAAAGCCCGCGCACTGGGCTTGCCGGCAGAAGACTACCGAAACGACAAGGCGCTGGAGGACAGCGACGTCCTGTACACCGGCGTCCAGCAATTGCCCGGCGACTTCTGGGAACGCCATGGCAAGACCATGGAAAGCTGGAGCACCGGTGGCCTGACGCACTACCGCATCAGTGGCCCCCTGGTGCCCTCGCTGCTCATCAACGAGATGGTCTACAGCGAGGCGCCCGGCGAAACCCCGCTTCATGCGCGGGTGACCGAGATCACGGGCAAAACCGCCGTGCTGCGCTGCTTGCGCGACTTCTCGAACCCCAAGCATGGTGTTTGGGGGATCACGGCACGCAACCGTGAACAAAACTTTGCGCTGAACTTGCTGATGGACCCGGAGGTGGACCTCGTCACCCTGACCGGCACGGCCGGCACAGGCAAAACGCTCATGGCCTTGGCAGCGGGCCTTTCCCAAGTGCTGGACGACCGGCGTTACAGCGAAATCATCGTGACCCGGGTCACCGTTCCGGTGGGTGAAGACATTGGCTTCCTGCCCGGCACGGAAGAAGAAAAGATGGGGCCTTGGATGGGCGCCCTCGATGACAACCTTGAAGTGCTGACCAAGGGCGACGGCGGCAGCGGCGAATGGGGCCGCTCGGCCACCCAAGACCTCATGCGCAGCAAAGTCCGCATCAAGAGCTTGAACTTCATGCGAGGCCGCACGTTCTTGAACAAGTACGTGATCATTGATGAAGCGCAGAACCTGACACCCAAGCAGATGAAGACCCTGCTGACGCGCGCTGGCCCGGGCACCAAGATGGTCTGCTTGGGCAACCTTGCTCAGATCGATACGCCCTACCTCACCGAAGGCAGCTCCGGCCTCACCTTCTGCGTGGACCGGTTCAAGGGCTGGGCCCACAACGGCCACATCATGCTGGCGCGTGGTGAACGCTCTCGCTTGGCCGACTTCGCCTCCGAAGTGCTTTGAACTTCGCTTGAACTACGCCGCCCTTCGCTGGGCCGGCGTGCAACAGCGCCTGATGCCCTGGGCGCGCCGCTTGGGCATCGGCGGCGGCTTGGCCTTGCTCGTCACGGCCGGCGGTGCTGGCAATGTCTCCAGCGCCTTGGCGGCCATGGGCGGCCTCGCTGCGTGGAGCTTGCTTCCCGGTCTCTGGCTCAGCCAATCCGCAGGCCTCTTGGTTGCGCTGCTGGCCTACGCTGCGGCCGCCGCGGCCTGGGGGCTGATGCTCAGCCCTTGGCTGCTACCGGCCCGCTGGCTGGAAACGGAACGGCAATTGCCCATTCCGCGTAGCGAGCTTTGGCGCTCGGATGCGGCCGTGGCCTCATTTGCCTTGCTGCCCGTTTGGGCTTTGCAGGGGCTCGGCGCCCTGGCTTGGGGTCAAGAGGCACCGCCGGACTTGCAAGGCGGCCCCTTGCTGGCGGGCCTGCTGGCCGCCAACGCACTGGGTCTTGCCCTCGTGACACTGGGCCTGCAGTGGCGCCGCGCATTGCCACGACCCAGCGCCAGCAAACCGCTCAGAACAGAAGGCCATGCAACGCCACCGCGCCGACACCTGCCGGCCGCTTGGGCCCTGCTGGCTCTGCCACTGCTTCGTGGCCCATGGCGCCGAAGCCGCCGCTGGCTTTCTGGGGCCAGCATCGTCTTGATGGCGCCAGCCCTGCTGGCGCGGCCCGAAAGCGCTGGGGCTTGGATGGCGCTGTGGGTGCTGCTGGCTGGCATCGGCGTTCAGCGAGCGGCTGCGTTGCTTCGTGATGAGGGCGATGCTTTGGCGAACGCCGTGGCGCCCTTGCCACTGCATGCCGCGCGCTGGTCCCTGTACCGCCAAGCGCTTGCCCTGCTCCCCTTGCTACCTGCAGCGCTCGCCTGGATGCTGGCGGACTTGAGTTGGCGCCCCGCCGTTCTTGCCGCCTTTTTGCCCACCCTGTTGCTGGGCGGCGCCTGGCTGGCCCTGCACCGCCTTCAGGCCGATGAAGCCTCTGCTGTGCGGGCCTTGCTGCTGCTGACAGCGCTCATTGCGCTGGGAACTGAGAGCTTGCAGTGATGCCGCTCCACGTCAAAGGACTGAGCTTCGGGTACCCGAGTCGATGGCTATTCACCGATTTGGATTTGGACTTGGGTCCAGGCTTGACCTGGCTTCGGGGCGCCAATGGCTGCGGAAAAAGCAGCTTGCTGCGCCTATTGGCTGGCGTGCTGCAACCGGCTGCCGGCCTGCGCGTGGCCCAAGGCGTCAGCGCTCAGCAAGATCCCATCGCTTACCGCCGTCAAGTCTTTTGGTGTGGGCCGGATGGCATCGCTTTTGACCACCTGCGTGGCCATGAATACTTGCGCTTCCTGGCAGGGCTGTACCCTGGCTGGGACGCCCGAGTTCAGAACCAAGCACTGGATGGCTTGGTCTTGAACCCCATGCTTTCGCAGCCCATCCGCGCTCTATCGACCGGCACACAGCGAAAACTTTGGCTCACTGCAGCGCTCTGCGCTGGAACACCTGTGGTTCTGCTCGATGAACCGCTCAACGCACTCGACGCCGCCTCCCGCGATTGGCTGCTCGATCACCTCGACGCCCAAGCCAGCGCAAGCCAAAGAGCGTGGCTCATTGCGAGCCACTTGCCGCCAGGTCACTCCGCTGAACTGCAAGTCATTGATCTTTAAATTGAGAAAGGCACCCGAAGGTGCCTTTCTTCCTCTACCCAGAAAGCTTCAGGCGCGGCGGCGCTTCAATGCCACAAGGCCCAAGGCACCGAGAACCAGCGCCAGGCTGGCAGGTTCGGGAACGGCTTGGAGTTGAACCTTGTCCAAGGAGCCGCCCACCGAATTGACACCCGCGCCAATTCCCTCAAAGCTGGCGAAACGCAAGCGATCTTGCGCGCCGGTGCCGAAAACGCGGTAACTGAAGGTCTTCCAGTCGTGGCCCGAAGCTTTGCCTGCGGCCGTCAGTTCGCCCAAAAGCGCTTCGTTCCACAACACGCGGATGCCGTTGGAGTTGGCGGCCACCCCCTCACGCGGAGAGTACGCAAAGCTCAGTTGGTAAGCGGCACCAGCGCGGGTATGAATCCACTGGCTCATGCTGGTGTCATCGAAGGAGTCCAGCTCGACGAAACGCGCACCTTCAAATGCGGCGCCGGCGACGTTGTTGCGAACTTCGATGCCAAAGCCAGAGTCCATCGTCCAGCCGGGCAACAGTTGCGTCGTGCGGTTGCTCGCAACGACCGATGCGCCGAAGGCAATCCAGCTGCCACTGCCAACACTCACGCTACCGGTGTTCTCAAAGCCGCCATTCGTGACCAAATTTGGAGTGGTCAAGGTTGCCGCTTGAGAAAGCAATGGCAGGGCGAAGAAGAGCGAAACAAGAGCGGTGCGCATGGTGTTGGGTGGCTGGATGGTGAATCCGTGGACTTTCCCCGCATGAGGTCGATCGCGCTTGCAACAACTTCACACAAATTGAACGCTCGCCGAAAGCGAGAAGACGCTTCGTGGAGCTTTTCACGCTGTCCGCACCCGTTCTGCCAGAGCCTGTAGCGTGGCCGCATCTTCCAAAGTGCTCAAGTCGCCCATCTCCCGGCCCTCGCAAATGGCCTGCATGGCGCGACGCAGCAGCTTGCCGCTGCGGGTTTTGGGCAACGCCGACACCACCACCACACACGC
>JBKCVH010000345.1:0-4669 GCA_046317675.1 Burkholderiales bacterium | reverse complement strand
GCAAGTTGCAGAAGCTGTGCACCCGCACATTGCTGAACAGCACCGACTGCTGCACGTGCGAACCCGACACGATGCAGCCACCCGACACCAGCGTGTTCACCGTGCTGCCATGCATGCCATTGCGGTCGGGCACGAACTTGGCCGGCGGCAGTTGGCGCTGGTAGGTCCAGATCGGCCAGCCGGTGTCGTAGATGTCGAGTTCGGGCGTGATCGAGGCCAGGTCCAGGTTGGCCGCCCAGAAGGCGTCCAGCGTGCCCACATCGCGCCAGTAGGGCGTCGTCGGCGAGCCCACGCAACTCATGCCAAAGGGGTGGGCAATGGCGCGCCCCTCGGCCACGGTTTTGGGAATCACGTCCTTGCCGAAGTCGTGGCTGCTCGTCGGGTCGGCCAAGTCTTCGTCCAGCAAGCGGTACAGGTAGTCGGCATTGAAGATGTAGATGCCCATGCTGGCCAGCGAGACGGACTCGTTGCCCGGCATGGCCGGCGGGTCGGCCGGCTTCTCCACGAAGGCGGTGATGTTCCGCTCGCCATCCACGGCCATCACGCCAAAGGCACTGGCTTCGCTGCGCGGCACCTCGATGCAGCCGACCGTGCAGCCGGCGCCCCGGGCCACGTGGTCCACCAGCATCAGGCTGTAGTCCATCTTGTAGATGTGATCGCCCGCCAGCACCACGATGTACTCGGCGCCGGTGTCCTGAATGATGTCGAGGTTTTGGTAGACGGCATCGGCCGTGCCCCGGTACCAGCTCTCTTCGTCCACGCGCTGCTGGGCCGGCATCAGATCCACGGTTTCGTTGAGCTCCGCGCGCAAGAAACTCCAGCCGCGCTGGATGTGCCGCAGCAGCGAATGGCTCTTGTACTGGGTCACCACGCCGATGCGCCGGATGCCGCTGTTCACGCAATTGCTGAGCGCGAAATCAATGATGCGGAACTTGCCGCCGAAGTACACCGCCGGCTTGGCGCGCTTGTCGGTCAGCTGCTTGAGGCGCGAACCCCGGCCGCCGGCCAAGACGAGCGCGATGGAGCGCCGGACCAATTGATGGGCTGGGAGGGTGCTGCTCATAGGGACTCCTTGGACGGCCCCAGTATGCGGCGCCCGCTTGCGCGCCTGCCTTCGGACTTCAACCTAGGGCCTGCTAACACCGCGCGAAGCCACGCGAAAGCGCCTGCTGGGCCGTCAGGCAAGGCGCGCGGCGCTGCCCAGGCTCATGCCGGGGCGAGCCGGGCAACGCAGCATCCCGGCCCAGCAGGCGCTTTCCCTTCGGGTTGCCACCAGAAATGGCCCCCACTTCGTTGCGAAGCCTCGCCGGGGGCCAACCCCGGCTTCATTTCGCGCCTCGTTGGGGCCATTTCTGGATGTCAACGCGCTGGCTTCCCGCGGTGTTAGCAGGCCCTAGGATGCTTTCCATGATCACCCTCTTTCCTTCAGAGCACTCGCTCCACGCACCCCAGCACGAGTACTTTCGCGGCCAGCTGGTGCCCTGTTTTGAGTCGCCGGCCCGCGCGCAATTTGTAGAGCTGGCCCTGCGCGAAGCAGGCCACGAGCTGCGCCAGCCCACGGCCGACAGCCGCAGCCTGCTGGCCCAGGTGCACAGCGCCCGCTACCTGGCTTTTCTGGAAACCGCCTGGGCGCGCTGGCTGGCCCGAGATGCCGCCAATGCCACGCGCCAACCGTTCCCGTCTGTCTGGCCCACGCGCACACTGCGCAGTGATGTGGAGCCGGCCAACTTCATCGCCCAGCTCGGGCTCTATTCCTTCGACAACGGCACGCCCTTGACGGCAGGCACCTGGGCGGCCGTGAAAGCCGGCGCCGACTGCGCCCTAGAAGCCGCCCAGCTCTTGCAGCAAGGCCAATCGGCCGTGCTGTGCGCCACCCGCCCACCCGGCCACCATGCCGGCGCTGACTTCATGGGCGGCTACTGCTTCTTGAACAACGCCGCCCTGGCCGCCCAAGCACTGCGCAACCAAGGCGCCGCGCGCGTGGCGGTGCTGGATGTGGACTACCACCACGGCAATGGCACGCAAAGCATCTTTTACGACCGCAACGACGTGCTCGTCGTCAACCTGCACCGCGACCCCAGCGACGAGTACCCGTTCTACCTCGGCCACGCCGACGAAACCGGCAGCGGCGCCGGCTTGGGCTTCAACCTGAACCTGCCACTGCCCGCCGGCACCGACGGCCCACGCTGGTTCGAGGCCTTGGGCAGCGGCCTGCAGGCCTTGCACGCCTTCAAGCCGGATGCCCTCGTGGTGAGCCTGGGCCTTGACACCTTCCATGCCGACCCCCTGACCAGCTTCGCCCTGCAAAGCGCCGACTACGAACGCTTGGGCGAGCAGATCGCGCAGCTCAAGCTGCCCACGGTGCTGGTGCTCGAAGGCGGTTATGCCGCCAGCGAGCTGGGCACCAACCTGTGCCGCGTGCTGCAAGGCATGGCCTGATCTTTCGCCACGCGGGCGCGGCGCTGCTAGGCTCCGCGCCCTCTTGTTCTTGCCCCCGGGAGCTCTCATGAAGAAACCCGCCTGGCTCTTCGCCAGTCTGCTCAGCCTGTTCGTTGCCAGCGCATCGGCAGCACCCTTGAAGCCAGTTCGCGAGGTGGAGGGCATCAGCGAGTACCGCCTGGCCAACGGCATGCAAGTGCTGCTGGCCCCGGACAACTCCAAGCCCACCACCACGGTGAACGTGACCTACCGCGTGGGCAGCAAGCACGAGAACTACGGCGAGACCGGCATGGCGCACTTGCTGGAGCACCTGATCTTCAAGGGCTCGCCCAAGTACCCGGCGCCCTGGGGCGAGTTTTCCAAGCGCGGCCTGCAGGCCAATGGCACGACGTGGTTCGACCGAACCAACTACTTCGCCAGCTTCAGCGCCAACCCCGACACCCTCCAGTGGTACCTGGGCTGGCAGGCCGACGCGATGGTGAACGCCAACATCGCCAAGAAGGACCTCGACACCGAGATGACCGTGGTGCGCAACGAGATGGAGATGGGCGAGAACAGCCCCGGCTCCATCACCTGGGAGCGCCTGTGGGCCACCATGTTCCAGTGGCACAACTACGGCAAGAGCACGATTGGCGCACGCGCCGACGTGGAGAACGTCAACATCCAGCGCCTCCAGGCTTTCTACCGGCAGTACTACCAGCCAGACAACGCCGCCCTCATCGTGACCGGCAAGTTCGACGTGCCGCAAACCTTGAAGTGGATCGAGCAAAGCTTCGGCGTGCTCAAAAAGCCCAGCCGCAAGCTGCCACCGCTGTACACGATTGACCCGGTGCAAGACGGCGAGCGCAGCGTCACCATCCGCCGCGCGGGCGGCACGCCCTCGGCCACGCTGGGCTATCACATCCCCGCCTCCAGCCACCCCGACTACGCCGCCACCGAGCTGCTCGCTTTGGTGCTCACCGAACCCCCTGCCGGCCGCTTGCACAAGAAGCTAGTGGAAGAGCTGCGCATCGCCTCCGGCGTGAACGGCTACGCGGTGCCCCTGGCCGAACCCAGCGCCATGATGCTGGGGGCCGACACCCAGCCCGGCGGCGACCCGCAGGCGCTGTCGGTGGAAATGATCAAAGTGGTGGAGGGCCTCGCCCAAGCGCCCATCACCCAGGCCGAACTCGACCGCGCCAAAACCCGCTGGATGAACCGCTGGGAAAAGCTCTACGGCGACCCACAAGCCGTCGGCTATGTGCTGAGCGAGTACCTGGCCTCAGGCGACTGGCGCCTGCTCTTCTTGGTGCGCGACCGCGTCAAGGCCCTCAAGCTGGAAGACCTGCAGCGCGTGGCCACCGAGCGTCTGCTGCCCTCCAACCGCACCCTGGCGCTCTACGTGCCCACCGAAAAACCACTGCGCGCGCCCAAGCCCGAGCACGTGGACGTGGCCGCCCAAATGAAGAGCTTTGTGCCGCAGGCCGCCGCGGCTGCCGTGGCGGCCTTTGATGCCTCGCCACTGGCCATCGAAAAGCAAGCGCAGCGCCTGCAACTGCCGAGCGGCGCCAAAGCCGTGCTGCTGCCCAAGCCCACGCGCGGCAATGTCGTTCAAGGCCAAGTGCAACTGCGCTTTGGCAACCTCGACACCTTGCGCGGCCAACGCTCCACCAGCGACCTGCTCAGCGCCTTGCTCGACAAAGGCACCCGCACCCTGACCCGCCAGCAACTGCGCGACCGCTTGGATGCCTTGAAGGTGGAGCTGGGCGTGCGCGAAGGCACCAGCAGCTTGAGCCTGGGTTTCAACACCACCCGCGAGCACGCGGCCGAGGCCACCGCCCTGGTGCTGCACATGCTGCGCGAGCCTCGTCTGGAGGCGAGCGCCCTGGAAGAAGCCCGCAGCCAGTTCCTGGCCGGCATTGAGGCCCAGCGCAGCGAGCCCGAGAACATCGCGGGCAAGCGCATCGGGCAATTGCGCTCGGTGCACCCTGAGGGCGACCCCCGTAACGAACGCAGCTGGGACGGCACGGTGGCCGACCTGAAAGCGGTCACGCTGGAAGGCGTCCAGCGCTTCCACGCCCAGCACTACGGCGCCGCACAAGCCACCATCGGCCTGGTCGGCGACTTCGACGCCGCCCAGCTCAAAGCCGTTCTGGAGAAAGGCACCGTCGGCTGGCAAGCCCCGGTCACCCCGCAGCGCCTTCCAGACCCGTGGGCCACCATTCCGGCCGCTGACGAACGCCAAGCCACG
>JBKCVH010000344.1:0-3841 GCA_046317675.1 Burkholderiales bacterium | reverse complement strand
TGGGGCTGATCAACGACATCCTGGACTTCTCGAAAGTCGAAGCGGGCAAGATGGCGCTGGACCCCCGCGCCTTCCAGCTCGACGCCTTGCTGCGCGATTTGGCGGTGGTGTTGTCGGCCAGTGCAGCGGCCAAACCGCTGGAGCTGCTCTATGACGTCGACCCGGCTTTGCCTCCATGGCTCATGGGCGATGACATGCGCTTGCAGCAGGTGCTCATCAACTTGGGCAGCAATGCCATCAAGTTCACCGAGCAAGGCGAAGTGCTGTTGCAATTTCAACTGCTGGAGCGCTCAGCCGACGACGTGCTGATGCGGGTGTCGGTGCGCGACTCGGGCATTGGCATTGCGCCAGAGCATCAGCAGCGCATCTTTGCCGGGTTTTCGCAGGCCGAGGCCTCGACCACGCGGCGTTTTGGCGGCACCGGCTTGGGGCTGGCCATCAGCCAGCGTTTGGTGGCCTTGATGGGCGGCGAGCTTCAAGTCAGCAGCGCCCCTGGTGCTGGCAGTTGCTTTTCATTTGAGTTGCGGCTGCCCTTGGCGCAGACCCCCGATGCCGCCCAGGCTCCAAGGCCAGCGGCGCAGGGCCTCGGACAGCCTGAAGGTGCTGGTTGTGGACGACCACCCTTTGGCGCTGCAATTGCTGGCCGATGCCCTGCAAACACTCGGCTGGGTCACACAAACGGCTTCCAGCGGGCGCGAAGCCTTGACCCAGTGGCGCGCTGCACAGGAAGCCGAGCAGCCCTTTGGCGTGGTGGTGTTGGACTGGCAGATGCCGGACATGGACGGCTGGCAAACGAGTGCCGGTTTGGTCGAAGCGGCTCTTGAACTGGGTGTGCCCCCGCCCACGATGGTCATGGTCACCGGCCACGGCCAAGACATGCTGGCACAGCGCAGCGAGGCCGAGCAAGCACGCATGCGCGGCTTCTTGGTCAAGCCGGTCACGCCGACTCAGGTGTGGGAGGTGGTGACGCAAGCGCGCGGCTCGGAGCGACGGGGCGCTCACCCGGCCCGCCGATCGGTCGATCAAGGCATTCGCCGCAGCCTGGAAGGCATGCGTATCTTGTTGGTCGAAGACAACGCCATCAACCAACAGGTGGCCGAAGAATTGCTGACCGCCTCCGGGGCCAGGGTCAACATCGCCAGCAACGGCCGCGAGGGCGTGGAGGCGGTGCTGGCCTCGATGCAGACCGACCCACCCACGCCTTACGACGTGGTGCTGATGGACCTGCAAATGCCGGTGCTCGACGGTTTTGGAGCCACCGCGGAAATTCGGCGCTTGCCCGGTGCGCAAGGCCTGCCCATCGTGGCCATGACCGCCAACGCCATGGCCAGCGACCGCGAGGCCTGCTTGGCCGCTGGCATGAACGAGCACGTGGGCAAGCCCTTCGAGTTGGCCGCTTTGGTCAAGACCTTGCTGCGCCTGACAAACTTTGATGCGCAAGCACCGGTCGAGGCCTCGGGTACGGTGGAGCTGTGGGGTGAAGCGGCGGCCAGCCCTGTGCCGCCGGCGCTGGCTCAAGCGCTGGAGCGGCTGGGCGGACAGACCGCGCTCTACGCCCGTACCGCCCGTGCTTTCGATGCGCAGCTCGCCGACTTGGTACAGACCTTGGCGGCTCAAGGCGCATCGGCGCAGCTGTGGGCGCGCGAGTTGCACAGCGTCAAAGGCCTCGCTGGCACTTTGGGCTTGGCATCTCTGGCGCAACGCCTGGCTGCCTTGGAGCAGCAAGTCACTGCGGCGCAAGCGCGCTCTGAACGCCTCGATGCGCCCTTTCTGGAGCGTCTGTACGCTGAGCTGGAGGAGTCGGTCAACGTCGGCCGAGCGGCCCTTGCGCAAGCGCTCCAAGTTTTGGATTTGACGCAGGCTTCCGGTCAACCCCGTCAGTCCCGTCAGCCTGGGCAATCCGTTCAGGCGGCGGCTCAAACGAAGCCTGCGCCTGCACCCACCGACCTGGCAGGCCCACCGGCTCAAAGCCCGCCAGCGGTGGCGGTTTGCCTAGAGGCACTGATCGAGTTGGAAAGGCAGTTACTCACCGGGGATATGGCGGCCCTGGCTGCCTGCGAGGCGCTGGATCAGCGGGTAAAGTTCAGCTTTGAACAAACACCAGCACCTTGGCCCTTGATCGTGGAAAGCGTGCTGCGTCTGGACTTTGCGGGCGCTGGGCTGTTGTGCGCCGAACTGAAGACCACCTGGGCTGAACCACCCCCGACCGCCGTTGACTGAGCCCACCGCCATGGACAACCCACAAGACATGTTGCGCCTGTTGGGCGACAAGGCGGCCAAGCCGCGCTTGTTGGTGGTGGATGACCAAGCGATCAACATCCAGGTGATCTACCAGGCCTTCGCCGCCGACCACCAAGTGTTCATGGCGACCTCGGGCTCCCAGGCCCTGGCCATGTGTGCTGCCAACCCGCCCGAGTTGCTGCTGCTTGATGTGGTGATGCCAGACATCGACGGCCTGGAGGTGTGCCGCCGCCTCAAAGCCAACGAGGCCACCCGCCACATTCCGGTCATCTTCGTCACCGGCCACAGCGACCCCGCCGAAGAAACCCGTGGCTTGGAAGTGGGCGCTGTCGATTTCATCGCCAAGCCCATCAACCCGCAGATCGTTCGCGCCCGCGTGCGAACCCGTCTGATGCTCAAGTTCCAGGCTGATCTCTTGCGCCAACTGGCCCAACGCGACGGCCTGACCGGCGTCTACAACCGCCGCCATTTCGACGCTTGCCTGCAGGCCGAGTGCAAGCGAGCTGCACGCTCGGGCTGTCACTTGTCGCTGTTGATGATCGATGTGGACGACTTCAAGCCTTACAACGACCGATACGGCCACCAGTCAGGTGACGATGTGCTGCGGCAGGTGGCGCAGGCCTTGCAGCTGGGCTTTGGCCGCGCCGGCGATGTCGTGGCGCGCTACGGTGGCGAGGAGTTCGCCTGCGTGTTGCCCGACACCGACGCCCAGGCCGCCTGGGTGTTGGCCGAGCGCACCGAGCAGTACATACGCGCCCTCGGCATTGCGCATGAGGCGTCGCGTGTGGCCCCGGTCCTGACGGTCAGCATCGGCGCAGCTGTTCATGCCTACGGGGCTGACGGCGCCCTGCCGGCGGAGCCTTCGGCTTTGCTGACCTTGGCCGACCAACAACTCTATGAAGCCAAGCGCCAAGGCCGAGGCCGAGTGGTGCTGGCAGCTCAAACCCTGGGCCCGTCCTGAAGCGCACCGCGCTGACGGGTTCTCCTTGATTCATGATCGACACGCTCTACCACTTGGACCCCGTCACCGGCCTACTCGACCGCAGCAGCACCTTGCTGATGGCTGAAGAGTTGGCGCGCCGCTGCACCCCCGACAGGCCAGAACGCCCGACGCTGCCGCGAGACCCCACGGGCACTCGCCTGGGGCCTTTGGCCGTGCTGTGGATCGACATCGACCGTTTCAAGCAGATCAACGACTCCTTGGGCCATGAGGTGGGCGACGGCGTCATTGCCACCTTGGCGCAGCGCTTGCGCGAACGCTTGGGTGGCCGCGGCGAACTGGGGCGCATGGGCGCAGACGAGTTTGTCTGCCTGGCTCCGGGCGTGCGCGCTTTGCAGGCCGAGGCCCTGGCCGCTGAATTGGCGCAGGCCATCGGCCAAGTGCTGGAACTCACCGACATGGTGCTGCGCCCCACGGCGGGTATTGGCATTGCCTTGCAGCAACCGGGCGACAGCGGCATTGAGCTGTTGCAAAGAGCCGACCTGGCCAAGACCGCCTCCAAGCGCGACGGCGGCAATCGGGTGGTGGTGGACGGGCAGGGCAGCGGCAACTGGCCCGGCGCGCAGTTGCAGCGCGAAGAGTTGGTGATCGAGCAGATGC
>JBKCVH010000343.1:0-13870 GCA_046317675.1 Burkholderiales bacterium | reverse complement strand
CCGCCGTGCTCGGCCACGAGCGCATAGATGCCGTCGCGCAGGCGCTGCATGGCCTCTGGGCTCAGTGGTTCGGTGCCCTTGGGCCACACCAAGTTGTAGTGCTGCCCGCCGTCACCGAGGTGGCCGAAGTCGCAGACCTTGGCCGGTGGGAACTCTTGGGCCAGCCATTGCCCGGCTTGCTCGCGAAAGGCCCACACGGCGTGGCGTGGCAGGCTGATGTCGAAGCCGATAACGGCGCCTTGCTCGCGCAGGCCTTCGCTCACCGCGTGGCGCAGGCCCCAGAGGGCTTCGTCTTTGTCGAGTGCTGCGTCCACCACGTCGTCGCGCTCGAAGGCGGTTTCCAGCTCGGCGTGCAGCAGCCCGCGCAGGTCGAATTGCTCTGCCGTGAGGTCGCTGCTCAGCTCCACCAAGAGCGCATAGGGCGGCAGCTCGCTGCCAAAGGGCGAGGCGCCGCCGCGCACATGGATGGCGGCCTCCAAGGCGTTGGCGCTAAGGCCCTCAAAGGCGGAAACCAAGCCACCAAAGGCGGCCATCCACCGCTGGTACAGCGGCCACACGGCCTCTAGGCTGGCGGGCGCAACCAGCGCCACCGCCGCTTGCTTGGGCAGTGGGTGCAGCTTGAGCGTGGCCTCGGTGATGACGCCAAAGGCGCCGCTGGAGCCGATGAACAAATGCTGCAGTGCGAGCTGCGCGTTGTCTTTGGCCAAACCGCGCCCCAGGCGCAAGGTCTCGCCGCTGGGCAGCACCACTTCCAGCGCCAGCACGTTGGCGCGCACATCGCCGTACTTCAGCATGCGCGTGCCGCCGGTGTTGTGCGCCAGCATGCCGCCAATGCTCGGGTCGGCGCTGAGGTCGATGGGGAATTGCAGGCCGTGCTCGGCCAAACGCGCGTTCACGTCCCAGAGCTTGAGGCCGCTGCTGACGCGCAGGGTGCGGTCGAGCGGGTCGAGTTCAAAAGTGCTCTTCAGGCGCTCGGTGCTGAGCAAGACCTGGCCCTGCGGCGTGGCCGCCTTGACGAGGCCGGTGTGCGCGCCTTGGGTGACAAGTTGCACGCCGTGTTCGCTGGCCAGTTTCAGCAGCGTGGCCGCTTCGGCGCTGCTGCTCGGGCGCAGCACGGCGGCGGCTGCACCGCTGCCGTAGCGGCTGCCGCTCAGGTAGCGCGGCTCGACCTCGGTGCTGGCCAAGCTGTCAGCGGCCTTCAAAAATGCTTCAAGCGCCATGCTCATTCCTTGGGCTCGGCGGGGGTCTGGTGTTGGCGCTGGAGTTCGCGTGCGCGTTGGCGGCGCTTCTGTAGGCGCACCCACAGCAGCGCCACCAGCCCCACCACCGTCAAGGCCAAGGTGGTCCAGCCCACCAGGGGTGAGCCGGTTTTGAGGCCGCCCATGAGCAGGCCGAAGCCCTCGGCCACCAAGAGCAGCATCAGCGCCGAGAGAAGCAGCGCCGCCAGCGCGAACAGCAGCCTTTGCATGGGCTCGCTTGCGCTTAGCTCAGCACTTCCAACGCGTCGGCCGTGGTCATCTTGAAGATGGCCGTGGCATTGCCGGCGTCAAAGGCGAGGTCCAGGCGGCCGCAGGACAGCTGCGCGCGCTGGATGAACTCGTAGAAGGAGCCGGGTACTTGGCGCGTGACCCACTCGCCTTCGTGCAGGAATTCGCGCGGCACTTGGGCGGCCTTGAAGGCGGTTTGCATGACGCGGCCGCTCTTGCTGACTTCAATGCTTTCCTTGATGGAGCGGCCAAGCCGGCGCTGCGCGTCGCTCAAGGCTTGCAGGTCGGTGACGCGGTCGGTGGCGTGGTTGAAGGCATTGCCTTCGGTGGCGATCCAGGCCATCTCGTTGCTCTCGGCCAGCAGGGTCTCGTAGTCGCTCAATGCAAAGCCGCCGTGCTGGCGGCCGAAGCAGGCCACGATCTTGGGCATCAGGCCGAGGGCGCAGTTCCACGGCAGGCTGCCGTCACGGCCCAGGCGCTCCAGGCGGGAGATGTCTTGCGGGCCTAGTGGGTCCACGCTGTCGGCCAGCACGCGGGTCACGGCGGCTTGGAACTTGTCGCTGAACTGCTCGGGGTGCAGTTCGCTCACAAAGAACTGCGCAATGGTCTCGGGGAAGTCGGCATGCGCCCAGGCGCGGCCGGTCATCTTCAAGCGTGGCAGCGGGTAGACATCGGCCACACCAAAGCCCAGCGGGCGCAGCACGCGGGAGATGGCCGCCTCGCCCGGCGGCAGGGCGCCGCTCGGCCAGGCCACGGTGCGCAGGGCGCCGTGGTCGAAGGTGATTTTCTGGCCGTCGGCCATCACCTCTTGCACGTAGTCGTGGCCTTCCGGAACCCGCTCATGCAGGTCATAGAACAAGGCCATGTTCAGCGCCTGCGCCATCTCGGCACGGCTCACCGTTTCGGTGATGGGCTTGATCAGGCGTGGGTCGATTTCGAGTTGCGTGAACAGGGCGTTGGCGGCAGAGCCGCCGAGCAGGCCTTTGACGAGGCGGAAGACACCCGAGGTTTTGCCATCAGACATCGAACTTGACTCCTTGGGCCAGGGGCAACGAATTGCTGTAGTTCACGGTGTTGGTCACTCGGCGCATGTACTGACGCCAAGAATCGGAGCCCGACTCGCGGCCGCCACCGGTTTCCTTCTCACCGCCGAAGGCGCCACCAATTTCAGCGCCCGAGGTGCCGATGTTGACATTGGCAATGCCGCAGTCGCTGCCGCTGGCTGCCATGAAGGCTTCGGCTTCGCGGATGTCGGTGGTGAAGATGGCGCTGGACAAGCCTTGTGGCACACCGTTTTGCAGCGCAATGGCTTCGTCCAGGGTCTCGTACTTCAGCACGTAGAGGATGGGCGCGAAGGTCTCGTGGCAGACCACTTCGGTTTGAGCTGGCATGGTCACCAGCGCCGGGGCGGCGTAGTAGGCCTCGGGCATTTCGGCTGCGAGCGCGCGCTCACCACCGCGCACCAAACCGCCTTGGGCCTTGGCTTGCACCAGAGCGGCTTGCATGGCATCGAAGGACATCTTGTCGACCAGCGGGCCGACCAAGGTGCCTTCTTGCAGCGGGTGTCCGATCTTCAATTGCACGCGCACTTTTTCCAGGCGCTCGACCAGCACGTCGTGCACGTTCTTGTGTGCGATGACGCGGCGGGTGGTGGTGCAGCGCTGGCCAGCGGTGCCCCAGGCGCCGAAGGCGATGGCGCGCACGGCGAGGTCGAGGTCGGCTTTGTCCGACACGATGAGCGCGTTGTTGCCGCCCAGTTCCAACAGGCTGCGGCCAAAGCGCGCGGCCACCTTGGGGCCGACCAGGCGACCCATGCGGGTGGAGCCGGTGGCGCTGATGAGTGGCACGCGGGTGTCGCTCACCAGGGCATCGCCCACGGCGGCGCCGCCGTTCAGCACTTGGCTGAGGCCTTCCGGCACGAAGTGACCATCGGCCTTGTAGGCGGCAAGGGCCTTCTCGAACAGGGCTTGCGTGGCCAAGGCGGTCAGCGGGGTCTTCTCGCTGGGCTTCCAAATGCAGGTGTCGCCGGCCACCAGCGCCAAGGCGCTGTTCCAGGCCCACACGGCCACCGGGAAGTTGAAGGCCGAGATGATGCCCACGACACCCAGCGGCAGCCACTGTTCCATCATGCGATGGCCGGGGCGCTCGCTGGCGATGGTCAGGCCATGCAGCTGGCGCGACAGGCCAACGGCGAAGTCGCAGATGTCGATCATTTCTTGCACTTCACCGGCGCCTTCGCTGGCGATCTTGCCGGCCTCCAGGCTCACCAGGGCCGCCAAGTCTTCCTTGTGCGTGCGCAGCACTTCACCGAACTTGCGCACCAGCTCACCGCGCTTGGGTGCCGGCACATTGCGCCACTGCAAAAACGCGGCGTGGGCCTTGCCAATCGCAGCTTGCATTTCTTCCGCCGTGGCTTCGACGACCTTGCCGGTGATGGCGCCGTCGACGGGGCTGCGGGCGAGCAGGGTGCCCTGGGTGTAGAGGGCTTGTTCGACGCCGAGGCGTTGAAGGAGGGTTTGGGCTTGGTGGGTCATGGGGAAGCTCTCTTCTCTTTAGCTTGCAAGCTGAGGATTGTGGTGTTCGTGAAAGCGAGCCGGGATGTCGCCCCGGCGGGCGTGTTCCTTTCTTTGCTGCGCCAAAGAATGGAACCAAAGAAAGGCGCTGAATGCCTCCGGCGGCCTAGGGCCGTCCGGAGCGGGCGGTGCATTGCTCATACGGCCACCAGCCCTTTCTGGCAGTGCGAAAACTTGAGGAGCTAAGGTCGCCGGGGTACCGGCGCCACATACCGGCGAGGCGGCATACGGGCTTTCTGCGACAAACAGTCCGCAAGAAATTCGATGGGCTCGATGGGCTGTCCGTGGTCGTTGTGCTGGTTGGCGCCCTATTGACGCAGCTAGGCTCTCATGCCGCTCAGTGGTATGTGGCGCCGGTCCCCCGGCGACCTTAGCTCCTCTGAACTTCGCACAGCTCCGCACGGGCTGGGCTAAGGATGAGCAATGCACCGCCTCTCCGGACGGCCCTAGGCCGCCGGAGGCATTCGAGCGCATTTCTTTTCCCCCCTTTTCTTTGGGCGCGACCAAAGAAAAGGGGGTCGGGTGCAGGGGTGAAGCCCCTGCGGGCTGCACCGTTCTGACACCCATCTTCAACATCAAGCGATCGACTCGACCTGACGCGACTGCTGATAGGCCATGCCAAAGCGGTTGGCCAGGAAGTCGGGCAGCGCCACTTCTTCTTGACGCACAAAGCCCGACTGCGGCAGCTTGCCTTCGCGGAACAGATCGACCGCAGCGCAGATGCCGGCGGCGGTGGTGATCTGGATGGCCGACAGCGGGGCCTTGGCATCGCGCTCGGCAAAGATCTTGCGGGCGAACACTTCTTGCAGCAGCACGCCGTTCTTCTGGCCGCTCACGGTCACGAAGACGAGCACCACGTCTTGCATGGTGGCGGGCATGCTCTTCCTCATGATGTCCTTGAGTTGCTGCTGGTCGGCACGCAGGTTCAGGTCACCGAGCAGGAACTGCATCAGGTCGCGGTGGCCGGGGTAGCGCACCGTTTTGTAGTCCAGGTTTTGAACCTTGCCGGCCCAGGTTTCGCACAGGGTGCCGAGGCCGCCCGAGGTGTTGAACGCTTCGTACTCGGTGCCGTCCAGGCTGAAGTGCTCCAGGCCTTCCAGCGGCAGGGCGGAGATGGTCTCGCCGCCGTAGATGGCTTCGCAGGGGTGGCAGTACTCGTTGATCAGGCCGTCCACGCTCCAGGTCAAGTTGTACTTGAGCTTGTTGGTCGGGAAGGCGGGCAGGGCGCCCACGCGCATTTGCACATCGCGCACTTCGTCGAACTGCTTGGCCAGGTGGTGGGCCACGATGCCGATGAAGCCCGGTGCCAGGCCGCACTGCGGCATGAAGGCGGTCTTGGCGCCCACGGCCATTTCCTTGATGGCCTTGGTAGCGGCCACGTCTTCGGTCAAGTCGAAGTAGTGGCAGCCGCACTCCAGCGCCGCTTGGGCCGCGGTGATGGCGAGGTGATACGGCAGCGCGTTGACGACGGCATCCTTGCCGCGCACGGCGTTCATCAGGGCGGTCTTGCTTTCGCTATCGACTTCAGCGGTGGCGATGCCTTCGGCGGCCAGCACCTTCAGGTAAGCCGCGTTTTTGTCCATGACCGTCACGGCATAGTCGCCAGTGGCGTGCAAGAGGCGGGCAATGGTTTGGCCGATGTGGCCGGCGCCGAGCAGTGCAATCTTCATCATGGTGCGGTCTCCTGGAAAGGCTGGTGAATGCAGCGCACTGTAGAAAGGCTGGCTGACGAAAGAAAGGCTTTGTTCGTCGCAAAATGCAGTCGATTCGCCGGAATGACGAGAAAGTTCGGCGAAATGAATGAATTAAGGGTTAACCATGAGTTTTCCGCTGGATGAACTGGACCGCGGCTTGATCACGCAGCTGCAGGCCAATGCGCGCCTCTCCACCGCCGACTTGGCGCGCCGCCTTGATGTGGCGCGAACCACCGTGGTGGCCCGTTTGCAGCGCTTGGAGAGCGGGGGTGTCATCACCGGCTACACGGTGCGCCTGGCTGCGGTGGAAGGCGAGCAGGGCGTGCAGGCATTTGTGAACCTCGCCGTGAGCCCGAAGAGCGCCCGCGCCGTGATTGACCGCCTCTCCATGCTGCCCGAGCTTCGCCAACTGGCGGCCGGGAGCGGCGAGTTCGACTTCCTGGCCACGCTGCGTGCCCCGAGCACCCAGCGGCTGGATGCTTTGCTCGATGAGATTGGTGAGATCGACGGCGTGCTTCGCACCAATTCGTCGGTGCTGCTGGCCATGCGCGTGGACCGCGTGGCATGAGCACCGCCAGCCTCTTGAAGTGCCCGCATTGCGCCGCGCCCATGGCGCACCTGGGCTTGCAGGGCCACTACGACGCCAAGATTGCGCTGGATCACTGCGACGCCTGCCGGCTGCTGTGGTTTGACCAGGGCGAGTTGGGGCGTTTGACCGCCAAAGGCTGGCTGCAGCTGCTGCAGCACTTGGTGTACCACGCGGGCGATGCGCCGCAGACCCCGGTGGCGCACCCGGCCCCCGACTGCCCACGCTGCCAGCGCCCGCTGCAAAGGGCGCACGACCAAACCATCTACGGCCGCTTCGTCGGCTTGGCCTGTGCCGCCGGCCATGGCAGCGCGCAGCGCGACGCCGCGCTCTTCTCGGCGCGGGGCTTGTTCAGGCGGCTGATGCCTTTTGAGCAAAGCCAGCTCAGCGGCCGCGCCGCCCCTTGCCTGGCTTGCGGGGCGCCGCGCGAGCCCGGCCCAGACGAATGCAGCTACTGCGGCAGCCCGCCCGTGGTGGTGGACTTGAAGCGCTTGTCGCAAAGCCTGGGCTTGACCGAGCGCCGCAGCACCATCGGGCAGGGCGAGCACATGATGTGGAACTGCCAGGGATGCGGCAAACCGGTCGATGCCACCCAGCACACCGCCTGCCCGCAATGCCAGCATCCGGTCGTGGCCCTGGACCTTCAAGCCGTGGCGCCCTTGCTGGCCTTGGCGGCCGCCGTCCCGCCGCCCGCGCCGGTGCAAGCGCGCATCGACTACGCGGAAGCCTTGCTCGCCCATGAGCGGCTCAAGCGGCAGTGGCAAGAGGAAGCGCGTCCCCGTTCGCCGGCGGTGCGCGCGTTGTTGGCCGTGGCGCGTTTGTTGATGGGGCGGCGGGGTTGAACTTCGCGCTTGGGGCAATGGGGCAGCGGCGTGCTGCCCCATTCAGCTTGGGCTTAAGCGGATTGCACAAACCTGATCGCGCCCTGCCTGCTTGGCTCGGTAAAGCTGGGCGTCGGCAGCGGCGTACAGCGGGTCCAAGCTCTTGCTGCCTTCGGAGCAGATGACGAGGCCGAGGCTCAGGGTCAGCCGCTCGCCGTGGGGCAGCAACTGGGTGTTTTCACGAGCGGCGATGCGAATGCGTTCGGCCAGCAGCTGGCCTGCATCGAGATCGGAGCGTGGCAGCAGCAGCGCGAACTCCTCGCCGCCCATTCGGGCGAGGGTGTCTTCGGAGCGCACTTGGGTGCGCAACAAGTCGGCCAAGCGGCGCAGCACGGTGTCGCCGACGGGGTGGCCGTAGCGGTCATTGACTTGCTTGAAGTGGTCGATGTCGAGTATCAGCAAGGCCGTGGGGTGGCGGTGCCTGCGCGCGCGGGCCAGTTCCTTTTGCGCCATCTCGGTGAAGTGGCGGCGGTTGAAGAGGCCGGTCAGGCCGTCGGTGATGGCTTGCTCACGCAGTTGTTCACGCAAGCGCACCAGCTCGGTGATGTCGGTCGAGACGCCGATGAGGGTGGTGACGCCCTCGTAGGTGATGGGCACCTTGGTCGACCAGTGGTGCAGCACCGTGCCGTCGGGCGCCAGATGGGTTTCCTCGGCCGATACCGTCTTGCCGCTCTTGAACACTTGCTTGTCGAGCGCCCAGAACTTGTCGGCCCAAGCCTTGGGGATCACTTCGCTGTCGAGCTTGCCCACCGCGTCTTCGGCGCGGATGCCGAGGTTGTTGGCCGTTTTGGTGTTGATGTAGCGGTAGCGCCGGTTCTCGTCCTTCATGTAGACGTAGGCGCCGATGGTGTTGAGCACCACGTCGAGCAGTTGACTTTGCTCCTGCAGGCGCGCGCTGAGCACCTTGCGTTCGGTGATGTCGGTGGCCACGCCGCACAGGCCGGTGATGTGGCCTTGCGCATCCCGCTGCGGGCGCTTGACCGTGAGGTAGGTGCGGGTGCTGCCGCCCGGCCATTCCAGTGTTTCCTCGCGCTCCACCGTGGTGCCGTGGGCCAGCACCTCGCTGTCATCGGCGTCGCTCTGCGCGGTTTGCTCGGACCCCAGCAGTTCCGTGGCCGTTCGGCCCAGCACCTCCGGCTCGCTGCGGCTGAAGCTTTGCAGCATCGTGCCGTTCACATAGGTGTAGCGCCCGTGCAGGTCTTTGCTGAAAACGAACGCGCCAATGGCATCGAGGAGCGATCGCAGCGAATCGGAATCAGCGATGGGCAGGGCCGGATGCATCTGCTGCAGCTTACCCAAGCTTTAGGGCCGCAGGCGCGTCTTCACGGCTTGCCGAATGGCGGGCAGCAAGGCTTGCAAGTTCGCGCCAGGGCAAAGGGTTTGCTGGCTGAAGTCTCGATGGCTGCCGATGTGCTCGGGGCCAAGCCCATGCTGCTGGGCCAGCCATGCCAAAAGCGCCACGCTGGAATCAATGGCCGCCGGTGTGGGTGTTTGGTGTTCGAAGTTGCCGAGCAGCATCACCAAGGCGTGGCCTTTGGGGTCGTACTCGGTGTTCGTGTTGCCGGGTAAGGCGATGGGCCGTGCGGCATAGATGCGCCCGTCGGGGGCGATCACGAAGTGGTAGGGAATGTCAGCCCAGCGCTGGGTGAGCTGGCTCCACTGTTGCAGGCGCCGCAAGTAAGCGGCGGGATCGGCGTCGGCTGCCCACAGGCTGCCTTGGTGATGGAGGGTGAGCTGGTGAATGCGCTGCGCCGGCAGCGCGGTTGGGGTGGGCTGGCCACCCCAGGCTGCCACTTCAATGAGCTCGGGGGCGCTGACCCGCTGAGGCGCTTGCGCGCAGGCGGACAGGCCCGCCGCGAGAAGGGCCACGGCAGCAAAAGCGGCCCCATTCGCGAGGCTGCGGCAGCTCAAGCCCGCCATGGCGGCGCCTGCACGCGCTGGCTTTCGCCGGGGATGGGCTCAAACCCATTGGCCTCCCACCGTGCAGCGGCGGCGGCCAAGGTTTCGCGCTCGTAGGCGACGAAGTTCCACCACATGCGCGGTGTTTGCGGCAGTGCGGCGCCGCCCACAAAGACGCAGCGTGCGCCTTGGCTGCCGCTGAAGAGCTGCACGGCCTCGGGGCCAAGCAAGCGCATCTCCGCCGCAGGCAACTGGGTGCTGTCCACATTCAGCGGCGCTGACGGCGCATAGATGGCCCATTGCTCTGCCAGCGGCGGCAGCGTGAAGCCGGTGTTGGGCGGCAACTCGACATCCAGATAGAGCGTGGTCCACACCGTGCGCACGGGGCTTTGGTGGCCCAGTGCCTGGCCGACCAAAAGGCGCAATTGCACCCCGCCTTCTTGCCACGCCGGGATGTCGCTGGCGGGTACGTGCTGGAAGTGCGGCGCCGTGTCGGTTTGGCCGGGCGGCAGTGCCACCCAGAGCTGCAAGCCGTGCAGGCGCCGCGCTTGCCCGCGCGCCTGGGGCGGCGTGCGCTCGCTGTGCACGATGCCGCTGCCGGCATGCATCCAGTTCACCGCGCCGGGTTCGATGAGTTGCTCGGTACCGAGCGAGTCGCGGTGCAGCATGGCGCCTTCGAACAGGTAGGTCACCGTTGCCAGGCCGATGTGCGGGTGCGCGCCCACATCGCTATCGAGCTGCGGTGGCAACTCCACAGGTCCGAAGTGGTCAAAGAACACAAACGGCCCCACGGCCCGCGCTGCCGCCGCAGGCAAGAGGCGCCGCACTTGCATGCCGCCGGGAAGCTCCGAGAGATGGCCCTTGAGTGTGGTCAAGCGGCTTGGGTTGCGGTCGAGTGGGGCTTCATTGGGCATTTGGAACTCAGAAGAGGGGCCCAGTGTGCGCGGGCCAGAATGCGGTCCTACTCAATTCAATTCGATGTGGCGCTCATGAGCTTTGGTCTGTGGATTTTTGTCTTCGGCCTCGCGGGCTTTCTGGGCCTGCACGCCATCCGCATCGTGGCCGAGCCTTGGCGGCAGGCACAGATCGCCCGCCTGGGTGCGAACGCCTGGAAGGGGCTGTACAGCCTGGCTTCCATTGCCTTCTTTGTGGCGATGCTGTGGGGCTACGCCCAGGCACGGCAGGGCGCGGTGCCGCTCTTCTTTTGGCCAGATGCCGTCGCCCGCGGCTTGAGGCACGCCGTGGCCTTGTTGCTGCTGCCAGCCTTTTGGCTCATGGTGGCCGCCTATGTGCCGCGCAACCACTTCAAGAGCGCGCTCAAGCACCCGATGACCCTGTCGGTGAAGCTCTGGGCCTTTGCGCATGTGCTGGTCAACCACTCCCTGCCTGACCTGCTGCTCTTTGGTGGCTTTTTGCTCTGGTCGGTGCTTTTGTTTCGCAGTGCGCGCCGGCGGCCGGCGCCAGCAAGCCCTGCCGGCACCGCCTTGGGCACGGGGCTGGTGCTGGTGCTGGGCACCGCCGCTTACTTGGGCTTTGCCCTTTACCTTCATGCCGCCTGGATCGGCGTGCACCCATTCCGATGAAAAACGCTGCCGTATTGGTCTTCCCCGATGTCGAAGAACTCGACTTCGTGGGCCCTTGGGAGATGCTGACCATGTGGCGCGAGGTCGCAAATGGGCCTGCTGAGGTGGCCCTTTTGGCCGCCAGCCTGGCGCCGGTGCGCTGCAGCAAGGGCCTGAGCGTGAACCCCAGTTTGGCGATGGTGGATGCGCCGCAGCTCGACCTCTTGGTGGTGCCCGGTGGCAAGGGCACCCGCAGCCTGCAGCACGATGGCCAAGTGCTCGACTTCATTCAACGCCAACACGCCGGTGGCGCGGTGCTGGTGAGCGTGTGCACCGTCTCGGTGCTCGTGCACGACGCCGGTGTCATTGCCAACGACCAGCCGCTGGCCACGCACTGGGGCGCGATCGCCCTGATGCGCGAACGCGGTGCCGAGGTGAGTGAGACCCGCTGGGTGCGGGCCAGCGAGCGCGTGTGGTGCTCGGCGGGTGTGTCAGCGGGTCTGGACGTGACGCTGGCCGTGATTGCCGAGTTGGGGGGCGAAGAAGCCGCAGGGCGTGTGCAGCACATGGCCGAGTACTACCCCGATGGGCGCCGCTATGGCCGCCTGCACGCCGAGCACCCCCAGTCGCCGGCTTACCTGAAAGTTTGAATTCATGCGCAAGAACTCCGTTCTGCTCGCCCTTTTGCTGTTGACCCTGGCCGCCCTGCCGGCCGCAGCGCAAAGCACCGATGCCGAGGTGCTGCGCTGTGCCGCGCACCCCGATGGCACGGCGCGCCTGGCTTGTTTCGATGCCCTCGCCACGCGCCTGCGCGCGCTGCCGGTGAGCGCGCCTTCTGCGTTGCCCGCGGCGCCAGTGGCACCGCCCCCGGCCGCTGTGACCCCCGAGCAAAAGGTGGCGGCATTCGGCGCACCGCAGATCTCGGCCAAAGACGAACTCGAGGCCATGCAAAGCCGCATTGATGGGCTGTTTGAAGGTTGGCAGGGCGGCAGCATCTTCACCTTGGCCAATGGCCAACGCTGGATGGTGATGGACGGCTCCAGTGGCGTGGTTTCCTTGAAGAACCCCAAGGTCACGGTTCGGCGCGGCGCCCTGGGCAGCTTCCGCATCGAATTCGAAGGCAGCAACCAAACGGCACGCGTCAAGCGGCTCTAGGGTTTGGCCCCTCTGGCGCCGGGAGCTTCAGTCCTAGACTGGACCGGCACTTGGAGGAGACGCCTTGCTGCCAACGAACGTTTCAGATCCGACCTACTTCCACAAGGTCGTTGATTGCCAGTGGGCCTGCCCGGCTCACACGCCCGTGCCGGAGTACATCCGGCTGATTGCCCAAGGCCGCTTCGATGAGGCCTACATGGTGAACTGGGTGAGCAATGTCTTTCCCGGCATCTTGGGGCGAACCTGCGACCGACCCTGTGAGCCGGCGTGCCGGCGGGGGCGGGTGGAGGAAGAGAACCTCGCCAAGCCGGAGCCTGTGGCCATCTGCCGCTTGAAGCGCGTGGCGGCCGACTACAAAGGCGATGTGCGCGCCCTGATGCCGCCGCGCCCCAAAGAGCGCAATGGCAAGAAGGTGGCCTGTGTGGGCGCCGGGCCGGCATCGCTCACCGTGGCACGCGATTTGGCAGCCGAGGGCTACAGCGTGACGGTGTTCGATGCGGAAGCCAAGGGCGGCGGCTTCATGCGCACCCAAGTGCCGCGTTTTCGATTGCCCGAGGAGGTGATTGACGAAGAGGTCGATCACATCTTGGCCCTGGGTGTTGAGCTGCGTGCCGGCCAGCGCATTGCTTCCATGAAGGCGCTGCTGCAGGAGGACTGGGATGCCGTCTTCGTGGGTTGCGGCGCACCGCGCGGGCGCGACCTCGACCTGCCTGGGCGCTGGGAGGCCAAGGCGCAAGTTCACATCGGCATCGACTGGCTGGCTTCGGTCTCTTTCGGCCATGTCGACAAGGTGGGCAAGCGCGTGCTGGTGCTGGGCGGTGGCAACACGGCCATGGACTGCTGCCGCTCCGCCCGCCGCATGAAAGCCGACAGCGTCAAGGTGCTGGTGCGCAGCACCTACGCCGACATGAAAGCCTCGCCCTGGGAGAAGGAAGACGCCGAACACGAAGGCATTCCCATACTGCCTTGCCATGCACCCGTCGCGTTTTTGGTAGCGGACGGCGTACTGGTTGGCATGCGCTTTGAAGTGGTGGAGTCGCGCTACGAGAACGGTCGCCGCAGCCTTGTTGGAACCGGACGGTTTGTGGATGAGCCTTGCGATGAAGTGCTGATCGCTGTGGGTCAGGAAAACGCCTTTCCCTGGATTGAGGCGGACGCCGGCATTGCCTTCGATGCCTGGGGTCTGCCGATGCTCCAGGAGGGCACGCACCAAAGCAGCCTGCCCCGCGTGTTCTTCGGCGGCGATGCGGCCTTTGGCCCGAAAAACATCATCACCGCCGTGGCGCATGGGCACGAGGCGGCGGTGAGCATCGACCGCTTCTTGCACGGCTTGGATGTGGGTGTGCGGCCCCCGCCCACGGTGAACCTGATGTCGCAAAAGATGGGCATCCACCAGTGGAGCTACGACAACGCCCCCACGCGGGATGCGCGCCACAAAGTGCCTTGGGCGGCGGCTGAGGCGGCGCTGCAGTCCATCAAGGTGGAAGTGGAATTGGGCTTCGATTTGAAGCAGGCCTTCCACGAGGCGCGGCGCTGTTTGAACTGCGATGTGCAGACGGTGTTTGAGCCCAAGCTTTGCATTGAGTGCGATGCCTGCGTGGACATTTGTCCGACCGATTGTTTGACGATGGCTGTGAATGGTGATGAGGCGGATTTGCGGGCTCGGCTCTCGGCGCCGGCTTTGAATGCGGCGCAGGATTTGTATGTGTCGGGGGATTTGAAGACGGGGCGGGTGATGGTGAAGGATGAGGATGTTTGCTTGCACTGTGGTTTGTGTGCGGAGCGGTGTCCGACGGGGGCTTGGGATATGCAGAAGTTTTTGTTGACGACTGCTCGGGCTGGGAGTGTTTGTCGGGGGGCGGTTTGAATTGCGGTGGAGCCCGCAGGGGCTGTCCGCCCCTGCACCCGGAGTTTCTTTCTTTGCTCCGCCAAAGAAAGAAACCAAAGAAAGGCGGGCCCGCACTGCGCTCGCCCCTCGCCTTCGGCAAGGGGTTCCCGTGTTTGCGGCCAAGGCAGGGGTCGGGCAGAAACTC
>JBKCVH010000342.1:0-2571 GCA_046317675.1 Burkholderiales bacterium | reverse complement strand
GAGGCGCGTCATCCAAACGTCTTCTGAGATCAGCACCGCGCCCGTCTCTTGCGCAATGCGCGCAGCCAGCGTGGATTTGCCGGCGCCGGCTTTGCCGCAGAAGAAGTGCAGGGTGGGCGCCATGGGCTGTGGGGGTTGAGGCCAGAGCGCCCATGATGCCGCGCCTTGCGCGCGCCCTCAAGCCAGGCTCAGAAGTCGCAGCTCCCAGTCACCCCAGGCACGGCGGGCACTTGATCGACCCAGGCCACGCCCTCACGCCGCAGGCTGCGAACCCGTGCCTGCACCTCGGCGGGCGTCAGTTGCGCATCCTGCGCATGGAACACCCAATCCACGTCCTGCACATAGGCACGCGGTTCGCTGCTGGCGGGTAGCAGGCCGCCTGGAGAGAACCAGAGGTTGAAGTTGATGGACATGGGCACCACCGGCACGGTGCGGCCGCTGGTGGTGTGGATGAGTTGGCCGTTCAGGTAGTGGCGGGTGTGCGTGGCGTCCACTTGAATGAGCAAGTCCTGCCAGCCGCTCAGGCGCCCCGCCAGTTCGTGAGATCGGTTGTGCGCCTGCCAGGGTTCAAGGCGCACCGTTTGCCAGCTGATGGCGTAGAGCCTTGGCACCGGGCTGCCCCAGCCGCCGTGCGGCAGGTACTCGAAGTCGACCTCGCTGAACTCGGGGTCGAAGTCGTGGCGCAGGGGGCTCACCAAGTAGAAGGTTTGGATGACCGGGTCGCCCGGTTGGCCTCGCACCGGTTCGTGCGTGAAGCGCACCCGCGCCGCGTAGGTGCCGCGCAGCACCTTGCGTTGGTGGCAAAGCTGGGCTTGCTCGGTGCCGGCCGGCGTGCCGTCGGTTTGTGCGCGCAGGCGCAGCAGGCGGTTGCCGGGCTGGGCGGGATCGTCCAGCAGGCTGATGGCGCTTGCAGGCCAGCGAGCGCCGGGCACGCCGGGGTGGCCGGGCGCCGTGCGCAGGGTCCAGCCGCCGCGCGCTTGCAGGCTGTTCACGTCAAAGTGGCTGAAGTCGTCAAAGAAGACGGCGCCCGCCGCCAGGGCCAGCGTGGCAATCATGGGCGCGCAACAGCGTTCGGGTCGGCGGCTTCATCGCCAAGGAAGCGCGTCTCGGGCGCCGGTTCCTCAGCCTTGGGCTGCGGCCAGCGCACGAAGAACATCAGCACCAGGGCCGGGATGCCGCAAACAATGGTCCAGAGGAAGAACTTCTCGTAGCCCATGGCCAGCTGGATGTCGCCGCTGATGGTTTTGCTGAAGATGAAGCCCAGCTGCATCACGCCGGTGCCCAGCGCGTAGTGGGCGGTCTGGAAGCGGCCCGGCGCCACCGCTTGCATGATGTAAAGAATCATGCCGACGAAGCCGAAGCCGTAGCCGGCCATCTCCACGCTGATGGCAAAGCCGATGTGCCAGAGGTCGGTGGGCAGGGCCACGCTCAGGTAGTAGAAGACCACGTTGGGCACGCCCATGGCCAGAATCAGGATGGGCATGGCGCGGCGCAGGCGCAGCCAAGCGGTGAAGTAGCCGCCCAAGATGCTGCCCACCAAAAAGGCCGCCGTGCCGGCCGTGCCGTAAATGCCGCCCACTTGCTCGGTCGTCAGCCCGAGGCCGCCTTTGTCACGCGGCTCAATCAAGAACAGCGGCCCGATGGTCTGCACCTGCCCTTCGGCAAAGCGGAACAGCACGATGAAGGCAATCGCCATCCAGATGCCGGGCTTGGCGAGGAAGTCGAGCACCACCTCGCGCAGCGTGCGGGCCACGCTGGCCGCGTTGATGCTGCCGGCTTGCGCGTTGAGCGTGCCCGGTAGCGCGTAGGCGTTGTAGCTGGCCAGTAGTGCCAGCAGGCCGGCGAGCAGCACGAAGATCAAGGACCACGCGTTGAACACGCCCATGCCCTTTTCCAAGTGCCCTGCCAGCACCAGCAGGCCACCGAGGGTCAGGAACTTGCTGGCATTGAAGAAGGCGCCCTGCCAGCCGGCATAGGCGGCTTGCTG
Organism: Burkholderiales bacterium; assembly: GCA_046317675.1. Classification (GTDB taxonomy): domain Bacteria; phylum Pseudomonadota; class Gammaproteobacteria; order Burkholderiales; family Burkholderiaceae_C; genus Inhella. The sequence continues at coordinate 584 of JBKCVH010000342.1, read as the reverse complement.
GGTCTCGTTCAGCGCGCCCATGTAGAGCCCGTCGGCGGCGATGTCGTGCGTGGCCGAGGCGTAGGCCAGCAAGAAGAGCACGGCAATGCTGGCGGCAAACCAGTTCGGCAACTGCAGCGCGCCGGCCAGCAAGGCCAAGCCCAGCGCGCCCGTGAACTGCATGCCCACCACGATGGCTTTCTTGCTGCGTGCCAACTCCAAGAACGGGCTCCACAGCGGCTTGAAAGCCCAGGCCAAACCGAGCACGCCGGTCCAGCGGGCAATCTGGTCATTGGGCACGCCCATGCTCTTGAACATCAGCCCGGCAATGAGCATGACAACGAAGAACTGCAGGCCCTGCACAAAGTACAGGCTGGGCACCCATGAGATGGGAGAGCGTGGCTCGGACTGGCTCATCAAATTGTCTCCTTGGGGCGATGGTTCTGAGACCGCATCGAGTTGGACGGGGGAGCTGGCGCAAGCGTCAAGCCGCCCCTCCAGCCAGGCTTGCAGGGCGTCCAGGGCGCCATCGGCGTAACCCCAGGTCACGACGGTAGGAGTCGGCACATCAAGGGCTTGGAACGGGTTCCACAGCACCAGGTGCA
>JBKCVH010000341.1:0-30639 GCA_046317675.1 Burkholderiales bacterium | reverse complement strand
GCTTTGCGGCGGGCGCCAGCAACCAGCTCAGCAAGGGTGGCAACCTGAACCGGTCCCGCTGGGATTCAACCTCCACCATGATGGTGAACGGCCTGGTTTACAGCCAGGGCGGCACGGGCGGCACCGACCGCCCTGAAGTGCGGCAGGCCGACGGCAGCTTCCGCCTGCTCTCTGGGGCCGACACCAGCGCCCTGCAGTTCATGTACCCGCGCAACTTCGTGCTGCCCGATGGCCGCCTGTTCGGCTTCGACAGCCGGGGCGCCATGCAGTTCATCAACACGGCCGGAACGGGTGGCTTGACGGCGGCCGGAACCTTCGCCGGGCAGTACGCCAGTGCCGACGCCAGCAGCGCCATGTTCCGCCCGGGCCGCATCTTGCACTTCGGGGGCAACAGCAATGGCGCTTTGGTGATCGATGTCACCAGCGGCACGCCCGTTGTCACGCCCACGCAGTCCATGCGCAGCCAGCGCCGCCTGGCCAACGCCACCATCTTGCCCAATGGCAATGTGTTGGCCACCGGCGGCAGCAGGAACTGGAACGACCCGGCCACCGCCGAACTGGCCACCGAAACCTGGAACCCGCAAACCGGGCAGTGGACGGTGGGCCCCAACGCGGCCCGCCCTTTGCTGTACCACTCCAATGCCTTGCTGATGCCGGACGCCACGGTGCTCGTCACGGGCGGCGGTGCGCTCGGCGGCCCTACGCCGTCGGCCGTGAACCAGCTCAATGCACAAATCTTTTACCCGGCCTACCTCTTTGCCGCCAACGGTCAACTGGCCGCACGGCCCGTCATCCAATCGGCGCCGAACTGGCTGGAGATCGGCAAGACCTTCCAGGTCAGCGCGCAAGGCAATGTGCAGCGTGTGGTGCTCGTCAAGAACGGCTCGGCCACGCACAACTGGAACATGGACCAGCGCTTTGTGGAGCTGGCCTTCAACCGCAACGGCAACCTGCTCAACGTACAAGCCCCAACCCGCGCGGGCGAAGCCACGCCGGGCTACTACATGCTCTTCGTGCTGGATGCAGCCGGCGTGCCTTCGGTGGCCTCCATGTTGCGGCTCGGCATTGCGGCCAACCCCAATCCCAGCATCGTTCCAGTGTTGGCCGACCCCGGCAACCGCAGCCACCTCGTGGGCGCGAACGTGAGCTTGCAGCTCCAAGGTAGCGACCCCAACGGCGACGTGCTCAGCTACAGCGCTGCTGGCTTGCCGCCCGGCCTGAGCCTGAATGCCAGCACGGGGGTCATCAGTGGCCAGCCGAGCACCGCCGGCAGCTTCAGCGTCACCTTCGCCGTGAGCGATGGCGTGAACAGCGCCAGCCGCACCATCACCTGGACCGTGAGCCAGAGCGACCAGCTCACCCTCACCAGCGTGCCCACACCCACGGCCACCCAAAGCGGGAACCGGGTCAGCTACACGGCAGCGGCCAGCGGCACGGGCGTGCAGTACCAATGGAACCTCGGCGACGGCAGTGCGGACACGGCCTGGAGCGCCAGCAACAGCATCAGCCACACCTACAGCCGCCCCGGCATCTTCGTGGTGACCTTGCGCGTGCGCGATGCGCGCGGCGACTTGCAAAGCCGCAGCTTCTTGCAGCGCATCTTCTTGGCAGCCACCAGCAACGCACCGCGCCACAGCAGCAACTTGATCCTGGAAACACCCGCCAGCGGCAACGCAAGGCTCTGGGTGGTGAACCAAGACAACGACTCCGTGACCGCCTTTGATGCCGTCACCCGCGCCAAGCTCGGCGAAGTGGCCGTGGGCAGCGGCCCGCGCAGCATTGCGCGCGCCAGCAACGGTCTGCTTTGGGTCAGCAACAAGTTCGGCAGCAGCATCAGCATCATTGATCCCGCCACGCGGACCGTCACCCGCACCCTCGCTTTGCCACGCGGCTCGCAGCCTTTTGGCATTGCCACCTCACCCGTCGGAAACCTCGCTTTTGTGGCCCTTGAAGCCAGCGGCCGACTGCTGCGCTTTGACACCAACAGCTTCACGCAAACCGGCAGCGTGGCCATTGGCCAAAACGTGCGGGGCCTGTCCATCAACTCGGATGGCAGCACGGTCTACGCCAGCCGCTTCATCACGCGGAGCTTCCCAAGCGAAGGCACCGCCGCAGTGAACCCCACCGGCATCGGCGGCGAAGTGCTGGAGATTCAAGCCAGCACCATGGCCTGGAGCAAATCTTGGCGCTTGGCCCACAGCGATGTGCTCGACACCGAGAGCAGCGGTCGCGGCTTGCCCAACTACTTGGGCGCGCCCACCATCAGCCCAGACGGCAGCCAAGCCTATGTGCCGGGCAAGCTGGACAACATCAAGCGCGGCAGCTTGCGCGATGGCAATGCCCTGAACTTCCAGAACACCGTTCGCGCGGCCAGCTCCCGCATGGTGCTCACCGGCACGGGCGCCGGCAACGAAGACCTTGCCCGCCGTGTGGACCACGACAACGCCAGCATGGCCTCGGCCGTGGCCTTCGACACGCGCGGCTCCCTGCTCTACGTGTTGCTCGAAACCCGCCGCGAAGTGGCGGTGGTGGACGCACACAGCGGCCGTGAACTCATGCGATTCGCCACCGGCTTGGCGCCGCAAGGCCTGGCACTGAGTGCCGACGGCAACACCCTGTTCGTGAACAACTTCATGGACCGCAGCGTCACGGTTCACGACCTGCGCCCGCTGCAAAACCAAGGCCTTCAGCAAGTGCCCTTGCTGGCCACCCTGAGCGCCGTGGCCACCGAAAAGCTGGCCGCGCAAGTGCTGCGTGGCAAGCAACTCTTCTACGACGCCAAAGACACGCGTTTGTCCCGCGACAGCTACATGAGCTGCGCCAGTTGCCACAACGATGGCGGCAGCGACGGCCGCACCTGGGACCTGAGCCATGCGGGTGAAGGCCTGCGCAACACCGCCAGCCTGCGCGGCCGCGCCGGCATGGCGCACGGCAACCTGCATTGGAGTGGCAACTTTGACGAAGTGCAGGACTTTGAAGGCCAGATTCGCAGCTTGGCGGGTGGCACCGGCCTGATGAGCGAGGCCGCCTTCAACACCGGCACCCGCAGCCAAGCCCTGGGCGACGCGAAGGCCGGCCAAAGCGCAGACCTGGATGCCCTGGCGGCCTACGTGGCCTCCCTGAGCAGCTTCCAGCCTTCACCGCTGCGCCAGGCCAATGGCAACCTCACGCCCACGGCTCTGCTGGGCAAGCCGCTGTTTGAAAACCGCTGCGTGGCCTGCCACGGCACGGCCGCCTTCACCAGCGGTGCCTTCATCGGCCTGCAAAACGTGGGCACCCTCAAGGCCAGCAGTGGCGGGCGGCTTGGTGCCACCTTGACGGGCCTGGATGCCCCCACCTTGCGCGACGCCTGGGCCACCGCGCCTTACCTGCACGATGGCTCCGCCGCCACCTTGAGCGCCGCGATCCAAGCCCATGCCAACCTCACCCTGACGGCGACCGAAGTGAGCCAACTGGCCGCCTATGTGGAACAGATCGGGAGTGACGAAGCCGACCCCAGCGCCGGCCGGGGCCTGCAGGCGCAGTACTTCAACAACACCACCTTGAGCGGGGCGCCCGTGCTGACGCGCGTGGAAGCCGTGGACTTCAACTGGGGCGGCGCGAGCCCGGCCGCCGGCGTGGCTGCCGACGCCTTCTCCGTGCGCTGGCGCGGCCGCTTTGTGGCACCGGCCACGGGCGCCTACCGCTTCCAGACCGAAAGCGACGACGGCGTGCGGCTCTGGGTGGGCGGCACGCAGCTCATCAACAACTGGACCCTGCACGCCCCCACGCTGGACACCTCGGGCAGCGTCAACTTGACGGCGGGCCAGACGGTGGAGCTGGTCATGGAGTACTTCGAGAACGGTGGCGGCGCCGTGGCCCGCCTGCGTTGGAACGCGCCCGGCACCGGCAGCGCCTTTGTGACCATGCCGGCAGGCTTGTTCACTCCCGGCGGCGTCAACCGGGCTCCCGCGCTGGCACAGCCGGCCAACACCAGCACCGTGGTGGGCGACGCGCTCACGCTCGCACTCAGCGCCAGCGATGCCGATGGCGACGTGATGAGTTACAGCGCGAGTGGCCTGCCGGCCGGCCTCAGCCTCAATGCGAGCACCGGCGTCATCACGGGCACCCCCACCGGCGCCAGCACCAGCAATGTGAACGTGAGCGTGAACGACGGCAAAGGCGGCACCGACACGCGCAGCTTCACCTTGACCGTGCTGCCCCAGGGCCTGCTTGCCAGCTATTTCAACAACACCACGCTCAGCGGCACGGCGGTGCTCACGCGCCGCGAAGCCGTGAACTTCGACTGGGGCAACGGCAGCCCAGGCGCCGGCGTGAACGCGGACAACTTCTCGGTGCGCTGGACGGGCACCATCGTCATTCCGACCACGGGCAGCTACCGCTTCCAGACCGAGAGCGACGACGGCGTTCGGGTCAGCATCGATGGTGCGCAGCGCATCAACAACTGGACCGACCACGGCCCAACGCTCGACACCTCAGCGGCACTCAGCTTCACGGCGGGCCAGCGCGTAACCATCACCATGGAGTACTACGAGCGCGGCGGCGGCGCCGTGGCCCGGCTGCGTTGGCTGCGCCCCGGAAGTGGCAGCTACGAGAACATTCCGCTCAGCGCACTGCGGCCTTGAGAGCTGCCTTCGCCTTGACTTGAGAGCGCTGGGTCCGAATCAATCCACCGAAGGGTGTTCAGGACTCAGCGCTGCAAAGCGCAAGACAGCGAAGAACAGCAGCATGCTCAGCCCGATGTCGCCAAAGGTCGTGTAGGCCAGCCAAATGTCGGTGCTGAACACTTTGGCCACGCCCCAGTTCAGCAGCGCCATGGTGGCGCCCAGCAGCCCGAGGCCAATGGCCAAGCGCTGCTCGCTGACCGGCTGCATGACGTAGCGCGCCAGCCGACGACCGAAGTAGCGCCCCTGGCGCAGCAGCCCATCGCTGAGGAACAGCGTGGCCGTGAAGAGACCGAGCCAAGTGCCTTTCATCTTGACGATCTCCTCGTCTTGAAAGACGAGCGAAAAACCGGCCGACACCAACAGCATGGCAACGCCAAACATCGCCAAGCCACCGAGCAGGTCGAGCTTGACGAAGCGCTGAACGAGGAAAACGGCCAGCCCGGCAGCGGCGCCCAAGAGCGCTGCCGTGGTGAGGTTGGTGAACTTGGCGCAGACAAAGACAAACAGCGCCAAGCCCAAATCGACGTAGATCGAAGGTTTGTTGCGCTGCCACTGTTCGGCCTGGCGGGCCTGCTCGACGGCTTGGAGAGAGGAAGTCATGGCCCGTATTGTCAGCAGGCCAGCAAAAGCCTCAGGGCGCAGGCCGCCAATCTTGCAACAGCGCTTTGTGCTGCACGTGCCACTGAGCGAGCCGTTCCACACGGCTGTCAAAAACGCTGCGAACGAAATCGGCCACGAGCGCCTTGGTGGCCGCCTTGATGCGCGGGTTCTGAATGGCGCCGCCCGTGCCGCTCCGGTCGGTGAACACCGAGTGGGAGCCGCCCTCGAACACCGCCAGCCACTTGCGCTCGCTGCCGGTTTGTTCAAACAGCTGAACCCGCTCCTTGGCCTGGCTGTAGAAGCCCGGCACGCGAATCACGTCTTCGGTGGCCGTGATGTGCAGGCTGGGCAGGCGAACGGCGGCCAGCGCCTGTTCCGGGTGCGCCACCCCGTGAAGCGGCGGCGCCGAGATGAAGACCGCCGCCTTGAAGCGCGGCTCTGCCAAGCCTTCATAGCCCGGAATGGCCGCGCCGGCCAGCAGCAAGCTGGTGTTGGCGCCGTAGCTGTGGCCGGCCATCACGAGTTGCTGAGGGTCGATACGCCCGCCTTGCTCGGCCAGCAGCCGGTCCAGTGCAAAGCGCACGTCTTTGACGCGGTCCAGCGCCTCACCGGTTTGGGCCGCCTCTCTCAGGCGGCTGGGCAGCTTCAGCACGCTGCCAAACCAGAGCTGCCGGTCGCTGCCGATGTGCTGCACGTGCAGGCTCGCGATGCCCTGGCTGGCCAGGTGCTGCCCGATGTAGCTGTAGCCACGGCGCGAGCCGCCAATGCCGTGCGAGAACACCACCAGCGGCACGGGCGCATCGGCCATGCGCGGCCAGTAAATGCGCACTGGCACGGCACGCTGGCGGGCTTCGTCCGTCCAATCCCAGTCCTCGGCCCGCCAACCGAGCGGCACGGCGGATGCCGCACCGTCCGCCGGCAGCAGGTCCTCACGCGCCCGAACGGCGAGTGACACCAAGCCCAGGCCAGCCAGCAGCAGGCGGCGCTTCATGCGCGCTGCTCCAGGGGTTGCACCACGGCCGACCGCCAGCGGCGGGGCGTGAGGCGGGCAATGGCGCCATCCACCAAGGCATAGAGCACGGGAATGACGAGCAAGCTCAGGAAGGTCGAGGTGATCAAACCGCCAATCACCACGATGGCCATCGGCGCCCGGAAGCTGGGGTCGGTGCCGAAGCCCAGTGCAATCGGCATCATGCCGGCGCCCATGGCGAGCGTGGTCATGACGATGGGCCGAGCGCGCTTGTGGCAGGCGTCGAGGATGGCATCGAGCTTGCCCATCCCAAAGTCGCGTCGGGCAATCAGCACGTAGTCGATGAGCAGGATCGAGTTCTTGGTGGCAATGCCCATCAGCATGATCATGCCGATCATGGCGGGCATCGACAGCGCCTGCCCCGTCACGAAGAGCGCGAGCATGGCCCCAGGAATGGACAGCACCAAGGCCCCCAGGATGGTGACCGGCTGCACCCAAGCGTGGAACAGCAGCACCAGCACGATGTAGATGCAAGCCACGCCCAAGCCCATGGCCACCAAGAAGCCACTGAACAGCTCCGAGAAGGCTTCTGCGTCACCGACTTCGGTCTTGATGATGCCTGGCGGCAGCTCGGCCACCGTGGGCAATGCCGCCACGCGGGCTTGCACATCGCCCAGAGCTTGGCCGTTGAGCTCGATCTCAAAGTTGACATTGCGGGCGCGGTTGAAGCGGTCGATTTGCGCGGGGCCGCTGGTGGGCTCCAACGTGGCCACTTGGTTCAGCATGACGGGGCCTCGGGTCCCCGGCACGCTGAGTTGGCCGAGCAGCTCCACGTCTTGGCGAGCGCCCTCGGGCAGCTTGACCACGATGGGCACTTGGCGCTGGCTGAAGTTCAGCTTGGGCAGCAACTGGTCGTAATCGCCCGCGGTGGCAATTCGCAGCGTGTCGGCAATGGCGGCAGTGCTCACCCCGAGGTCAGCGGCGCGCGCTGCATCTGGGCGCACCACCAGTTCCGGCCTTTGCAGGGCCGAGCTGCTGGTCACGTTGCCAATGCCTTTGAGGGTGCGCAGCTCCTGCTCCACCTTCACCGCATGGGCGGCCAGGGCCTCGCCGTCTTCACCCGCCAGCACCAGAACGTACTTCTCGGACGAGCCACCGAAGCCGACGTTGAGCCGAGCACCCGGTATGGTGTCCAGCCTCTCGCGCAGTTCGCGCTCAACCTGCTGCTTGGTGACCCCAGCGCGCTCCTTGCGAGGCGTCATGTTGATGGTCAGCGTGGCCTTGCGGGCTTCTGGCGCGCCGCTTGGCGAGAAGGGGTCCGAGCCTGCAGCGCCACCGCCCACTGCGGTGTAAACCATCTTCACGTGCGGGTGGTCGGCAATGGCCTTGCGCGCCTGCTCTGCCACCGCCAGCGTTTGTTCATAAGTGCTGCCGGGTTCGAGCTGGATGTACACCTGGGTTTGGCTCAGGTCATCAGGCGGAATGAAGGCGCCAGGAATCTTGCCCATGAACAGCGGCGCACAGGCCGCCATGCCGAAGACGGTGGTGATGGCGAGTGTTTTGCCCCGGTGTGTGAGGCACCAGCGCGCCAAGCGCAGGTAGCCCGGCATCCACGAGGGTTCGCGGTGCGGCTGCGTGGGTCGCTTCATGATGTAGGCGGCCATCATGGGCGTGAGCAAACGGGCCACCACTAGGGAGAAGAACACCGCAATGGCCGCCGTCCAGCCGAACTGCACGAAGAACTTGCCGGGCACACCGGGCATGAAGGCGGTGGGCAGGAACACAGCAATCAGCGTGAACGTGGTGGCAATCACCGCCAGCCCAATCTCGTCAGCGGCCTCGCGGGCAGCCTCCATCGGGCTCTTGCCGTCGGTCAGGTGCCGCATGATGTTTTCGATCTCAACGATCGCGTCATCCACCAAGATGCCGATCACCAGCGAAAGCGACAGCAGCGTCACCACGTTGAGCGTGAAGCCCATCCAATGCATGACCATGAAGGTCGGGATGGCCGAGAGCGGCAGCGCCACTGCGCTCACGAAGGTGGCGCGCCAATCGCGCAGGAACCACCACACCACCAGCACCGCAAGGAAGGCGCCTTCGTAAAGCAGCATCATGCTGCCGTCGAAGTTCTCGACCACGGGGTCCACAAAGTTGAAGGCCTCGGTGGCCGTGATGTCGGGGTGCGCAAGGCGCAGCTCTTCAATGGCGGCTCGCACCGCCACGGCCACGTCCACTTCACCGGCGCCGCGTGAGCGCGTGATTTCAAAGCCGACCACCGGCTTGCCGTTGAGCAAGGCGCCAGAGCGGACCTCGGCCACGGTGTCGCGCACGTCAGCGATCTGGTCGAGCCGCACGCGCCGGCCATCGTTCAAGGGAATTTCGAGCGCACCCAGCTCGGCCGCCGACTGCACCGTGGCCACGGTGCGCACCGACTGCTCGGCGCCGCCCATTTGCGCGCGGCCACCCGGGGCCTCTTGCTGCACTTGGCGCAGTTGCCGAGACACCTCGGCGGCACTGACGCCCAGGCCCATCAGGCGCGCGGGGTCCAGCTCCACGCGAACCTCGCGCGTGACGCCACCCACGCGGCTGATGGCACCCACGCCCCGCACCGCCAACATGCGCTTGGCCACTTGGTTGTCGACGAACCACGAGAGCGCCTCGTCGTCCATCTTCGAGCTGGCCACTGTGTAGGTCAGGATGGGCGCGCCCGAGAGATTCATCTTCGTGATGACCGGGTCGCGCAGGTCGGCGGGCAAGTCGCTGCGCACGCGGGCCACGGCGTCGCGCACGTCGTCAAGCGCTTCTTGCGTGAGCTTCTCCAAGCGGAACTCGGCCGTGATCGTGGCCACGCCGTCCTGCACCTTGGTGTAAAGGTTCTTCAAGCCCTGCACCGTGGCGAGACCGTTCTCGATCTTGCGAGCCACCTCGGTTTCCATCTGCGCCGGCGCGGTGCCGGGCAAGCTGGCCGTGACCATGATGGTGGGCAGGTCAATGTCGGGGAACTGCTGAATCTTCATTGCCTTGAAGCCCATCAGGCCCCCGACGGTGAGCATGATGAAGAGCAGGATGGATGGAACGGGGTTCTTGATCGACCAAGCAGAGAAGTTCATCTTGGGCTCTCTTTACTTTGCTGCCGCTGGGGCCAGGCGCACGGTGTCGCCGTCGCCCAAGAAGCCCACGCCACTGGCCACCACGGCCTTGCCGGCACTGAGGCCGCCCCTAATCTCCACCCGATCTCCCTGGCGGCGGCCCACCACCACCTTCAGCTGGCGAACCTTGTCCTTCTCGATTTGGAAGACGTAGCTGAAGCCGTCTCGCAGCAGCACGGCGGTTTGCGGCAAGGTCAGCACGGGCTTGTCGCCCAGCACGAAGTCGCCACGGGCAAAGAGGCCGGCGCGCAGTTCGCTGCTTGCTTGCACATCGACATAAACCAAGCCGTTCCGGGTTTGCGGGTCCACGCGGGGCGAGACGGTGCGCACCTTGCCGGTCACCGCCGCAGCGCCGCTGGGCTGAATGCGAACGGCTTGGCCGGCTCTGAGCTGAGCGAGGTCGGTAGCCGGCACCTCCGCGCGCCACTCCAGGCGCCCACCGCGCTGCAGTCGCAGCAGCTCGGCACCCGGCTGCGCCAGGGCGCCTTCCACAGCGTCTCGTGCGGTGATGACGCCGTCGTCTGGCGCGGTGATGCGCGTGTAGGCCAGTCGCAATTCATCTGCCTGGAGGCGGGCCCGCAGGCTGGCCACTCGCGCCTGCGCCATGTCAGCCGCCGCAATCAAGCTGTCGATTTGCTGGGCGGCCAAGGCCTCGCTTTTGCGCAGTGGCTTGGCGCGTTCGGCCTGCGCTTGGGCGTCTCGCGCGCTCACTTCGGCCTCGGCCAGGCTGGCCCGTGCGGCAGCCAGGTCGGCCTCCAGCGTGCCGGGGCTCAGGCGCACCAAAAGCTGCCCTTTCTTGACCCGGTCGCCCACGTTGACGAGCACTTGCTGAATGCGCTGGCCACCAATCTCAGCGCCAATCACGGCCTCTTGCCAAGCCGCCAAGCTTCCAGTGGCCGAGAGCAATTGCGGCCATTGCGCCGCTTGGGGCTGCACGGCTTGCACCGTGAGCGAGGGCTTTGCCGCGGCGGTGGGCGCATCGGCGGCCAAGGCGCTCAAGGGCAAAGCAAGAAAGGGCAGCGCGATCAAGGAAAGGGTAGAAATCTTTTTCATGGCCATCTCGTTCAGGAGTTCTTTGCGTTGGGTGCGCTGGCTTCCGGTGCGCTGGACCAACCACCGCCTAGGCTGCGGTACAGCCTGATCCAGGCCTGCGCTTGTTCTTGGTGCACGGCCAGCAAGGCGCTGTAGGCCGCCAATGCTGTGCGTTGTGTGGTGGCGCGCTGCGGCCCGCTCTGCACGCCTGCTGCGGCAAGTCGAACCGCGTCGTCGGCAATGCGTTTCCATTCCAGATGGGCTGCATCCACAAGCTTGCGCCGCTCCTGGGCCGCTTGAACGCGCTGCAGGGCGTCCTCCACCTCGTTCACCACTTCACGCCAGCGCTGTTCAAACTGGGCGCTGGCTTGCGCCGTGCGAGCCGTTGCCGCTTGGGTCTGCGCAGCCAAGTTGCCGCCATTGAAGATTGGCAAGCTCAAGCTGGGCGCCAACTGCCAGAGGTTGCCGCTGGTGTTGGCGCCTTGCAGGCGCAGCGTTTGGCGGCCGAGTAAGGCGCCCAGGCTGACTTGTGGCAGCTCCTGCATGCGGGCACCCTGCTCGTCATAGGCAGCCGCCAGCCACTGCTGGTGGGCGGCCACCAGGTCGGGCCGCTGGGCCAAGGCCTGCGGCGGCAAGCGATTCAGCTCAAAGGCAGGCGCCGTTGGAACGCGGCGCTGGGGCAGCTCGCCCAGGGCGGGCGCGACCAGCAAGTCAGCCAACTGTTGGGCGGGCTGTGCACACAAGAGGGCAAGGCTTTGCAGCGCGACCTGCGTCTCGGCCCTTTGGTCGGCACGCAGCGATTCCGCAGCCGCCAGTTGCGTGTTCAGCAAGGCCGCGTCGCTCGCGCTGATGAGGCCCGCCTGCCGCTGCAGCGCACCCCACTGCGCCAAGGCTTTGGCCGCACGCACATCGAAGTCAGACACCTCTTCCTGCGCTTGGGCATGGCGCAGGCTCAGGTACGCAGAGGCAACATCGGCGGCGAGGCTCACCCGCGCGGCGTGCCATTGCGACTGCGCCGCATCCGCCTGCAGGCTGCTGGCTTGGGCTTGGGCGCGTGCTGCGCCGAACAGGTCCAGCTCCCAGCCCGCATTGAATTGCGCCGTGCCCACGGAGGTCACCGGCGTGCCGGCCTGCACGCGGCCCCGCGAGAGCTGCGCCGAGCCCGACAAACTGGGGCGCAGCTGAGATTCAGCGCTCTGCGTCAAGGCCCTGGCCTCATCCAGGCGCGCCACGGCGGCCTTCAGGGTCGGACTGGCTTGCTGGGCTTGTTCGATCAACTGCAAGAGCACCGGGTCTTGAAATTGCCTCCACCAGTCAGACAAAGCGCTGGCGGAGCCTTGGTGCGGCAAGGGCGAGAGCCACTGGGCCGGCAGTTTGGCGGTTTCGTCCACCGAGTTTGGGATGGTGCTCGGTGGAGTCACGGCGCAACCGGCCACGAAGAGTGCCGCCAGTAAAGCGGCCATGCGATAGGGTGGATTCATAGGTCTGTAGCGTTGAGCTCTGAGTTGCGGCGCGTGCGCTCGGCTTCCACCAGCGCGACGCCCCATCCCACGATTCGGCGGTGCACGCCTTCCAGCTTGGGGTCGTTGTTCAGCAGGCCCGGCGTCAAGGCATCCATGAAGGTACGGCTCAGGCAGTAATCGTGTGCCATGGCCACAAGTCCGTAGGCCAGTTGGTGAACGGCGGCATCCGGCTCAGCCACGCCGATGTGCCGTGCCAGCAGCTTGGCCAGCGCGTGGTGCTGCGGGCCGATGTACTCGGTCAAGGTCTGCGTGAACACGGCCGAAGGGTCGAGCTGCTCGCGCAGGAACAAGCGCATCGGATCGAAGCCCAGCTCTTCGTCCGGCTTCAAAAGGAAGGGCATGAGGAAGCGGTGGAGCGCTTGCTCAAGGCTCAGAACCGGGTCGTCGAAGCCCGCAAAGCGAGCGCACATCTCGCGAATCGGATGGAGCAGCACCTCGCGGTAGAGCGAGTCCTTGTCACCGAAGTGGTAGTGAATGGCCCCCGGGTTGCAAGCGGCTTCGGTGCAAATCTCACGCGTGGTGACGGCGTCAAAGCCTTGCTCCGAGAAAAGGCGCGCCGCATGTAGCAACAAGCGTGTGCGGGCGTCGAGACCGGGTGCCTGGGGCATCTCTGCCGACAGGGTTTCAGAGGTCGATGGAGTTTTGCGAGGCGGCATGGCGCGCATGCTAGCAAAACAATCAAGCGCTTGCTTGGTTTTTTCGAAAACCCGAAAGATGGGGGTACTGCTCGACTTTTAGCGCGCTGAAAAGGCGCTCAGAACAACTCGACGTCGCTCTTGCTCGCGACTTCTTCTTGGAGGTGGCCTGCTTCCACCAAGGTCTCGAACGCGTGCACTTGATTGCGACCGTTGTGCTTGGCGTGGTAGACGGCCTTGTCGGCACGGTCAAAAGCCGCCGTTGGCGTGTCGCCCGGGCGAATGCGCGTGAAACCGCAAGACAGCGTGACTTTGCCGACTTGCGGAAAAGCGAATTGCTCTGTCACTTGGCGAAGGCGCTCAAAGGCCTGCATGGCGTCTGGCTCGTTCTCGCACCGGATCAAGGCCACGAACTCTTCGCCGCCAAAACGGTAGAGCCGGTCGTGGAAGCGGAAGCAAGTGCGCATCAGCCGGGAGAGCAAGAGCAGCACTTCATCACCGATCAAGTGACCGAAGTTGTCGTTGACCCGCTTGAAGTGGTCAATGTCGACCACACCGATCCAGTAGGTGGGCGGCGCGTCGTGGCGCCGGTCGCCCGCAGTGGCCACGCTGGCCATGGGCAAGCCGCCCAGCAGCTTCAAGAAGCTGTCGTCAAAGGTCTTGCGGTTGAGCAAGCCCGTCAGGGTGTCGCGCTCGGAGTAATCCAGCAAGGCTTGGAAGTTGTGATAGACCCGCAGCATCCCGCTCACGGTGCGCTGCTCAGCCGGCGTCAGCCGCGTGCGGCTCACCACTTCAAGTACGCCGTCGCCATCATGATCACTCACCAAAGGAAAATGGCAGGTGAACTCACTGCGACTTGCCGACTCGCGAAGTTCGCGACGCAGCAGGCAGGCTTGACGAGAAGGAAACTGCGCCAAGGGCGGCAATTGGGACAACGAGGCGCCAAAGGAATCAGCAGTCGGCACACTCTCGCCTTGCACCAAATGGGCGCGCGACATCCATCGCAGGTTGTCGGGTGAGCCTACCGCTCTGTAAATGGCGACCGATAGCGGGCTGAGCATGTCCCGCAACGCCACCACGAGCGTGACGTCCATGACATCACGGTCTTTGTAGCCCGTTAACTCGGCGAGTTGCTCAACGACTTTTGCCATGCGGTTAGGCGTTCACTGGTTGTGACGTGTACTGACGAATCAGGCGCAACAGGGTCTCTTCGTCATAAGGTTTTCCGAGATAGCCTTGCACGCCAATAGCCTGAGCGTACTCCCGATGCTTCTCGGCGATACGAGAAGTAATCATGACGACCGGAAGGGACTTTAAGCGGGCATCGGCCCGGATGTTGCGCACGAGGTCAAAACCGTCCATGCGCGGCATCTCGATATCCGACAGCACCAAGTCAGGAAGATCCTCGCGGGCCAATTGCTCGATGGCATCCAGCCCGTCCTTGGCCAGCTGCACTCGGAAGCCTTCGCGTTCCAGGAAACGCTGGGATACACGGCGCACCGTGAGGGAGTCGTCCACCACCATGATGAGTGGCGCCAAGGCCTGCTGCTCGGGTGTCGGCGCAATCACGGCCACGCCATGAGCATGGGCTCGGGCCAAGGCCGCAGTGCCGTAACGCTCTGCCAATGCGACCAGGTTGTAGATCAGCGCCACGCCGCCATTGGCAAGCAAGCTAATGCCCGCCAAGCCAGGCACGTGAATGAGTTGCGGTCCGAGATTCTTCACGACAACTTCTTGGTTGCCCAAGACTTCGTCGACGTGAATCGCAATGCGGTCTGGCCCCGAATGCACCACCACCACCGCAGCATGCTTTCCATGCAGCACCGGATGGTCTGAGTGCGCCAGCAAGCCACCCAGCCAGTAGACCGGCAACGATGCCCCACCCGACCTCACTTGGCCAGTCTCGTAAGCCTTGCTCAACTCGGCATTGGGCATGCGCAGCACCATGTCGACCAAGCTGGCCGGCACGGCTACACGCAATTCACCCACCCGCAAGATCACGACATGGGTCAGTGCGGTGGTCAGCGGCACGCGCAGGTCAAACTCCGTGCCCTTCCCAGCCTGGGTGCGGGTCATGACATAGCCACCCAGCGTCGTGACTTCAGCGCGCACCACGTCCATACCCACGCCGCGCCCAGCCATCTCGGTCACTTCCGAGGCAGTGGAGAAGCCCGGGGCGTAAATCATTTGCACGAGATCGTTGTCAGGCACCTGGCTGTCGGCGTCCATCAAGCCCTGCGCCACAGCCTTTTCGCGAATGCGCTTGAGATTCAAGCCCGCGCCGTCGTCGCTAAAGGCGATCAGCACTTGGTTGCCTTCTTGGCTGAGCTTGATGCGAATCGTGCCCAGCTCGGTTTTGCCCGCGGCCTTGCGCTGCTCTGGCCCTTCGATACCGTGCACCACGCTGTTGCGCAGCAAGTGTTCGAAAGCCCCGATCAGGCGCTCAAGAACGCCACGATCCAGTTCAATACCTTGGCCTTGAATCTCCAACTGGACCTGCTTACCGCCCTCGCGCGCCGCTTGGCGCACCACGCGGTGCAGGCGCTCACCGATGGACTCGAACTCCACCATCCGCGAACTGAGCAAATCGTCTTGGAGTTCGCGCGTGAGACGGGCTTGAGCGGCCAATTCGTCTTCACCCGCGGCCACGTTCCGTTGCAAGGAGCGCTGCACCGTGGCCACGTCGTTCACCGACTCGGCCAGCATCCGGGTCACTTCTTGGAAGCGGGTGTAACGGTCGAACTCCAGCGGATCGAAATCAGAGCCGCGTGATTTGGCCGCCTCTTGACGCGAACTGATCTGCGCCTCGGCCTGAACTTCAAGCTCACGCAACTGGGTGCGCAGACGCTCCAAGTTGTCGTCCAGCTCCAAGAGCGCCGTCTTCATTTGGTTGAGCTCGTTCTCCATCCGCGCACGGCGAATGGACACCTCACCCGACTGAGCGGCAAGCCGGTCCAACAACGCGGAGCGAACCCGAACCATGGCATTGGCACTGACCAAAGGTGCTGCGTCGGCCACGGTGAGCTCGCGCGCTTCGTGACCGCTGAACTTCGCCCAAGCCACCTCCGATGGCAACCGAACCCGGACGGGCTGGGGCAGCACGATCGGGGCTGGCTCGACCAGACGCGGCGCTTCCGCCACCGGCTCCTGAACCTGAGGCGCAGCAACGGGTTTGACCACGACCTGGGGCGCCGCCACCGCAGCCCCTGCTTGGCGCTGTTCTTGGCGCAAGTTCTCGAACCTGGCCTCCAACTCATCACCACGATCTTGCAGCGGATGCACGTCGGCCGCTTGACGGTCGGCACGAGACAACAAGGTCAAGACATCGGATTCAAGCCGGTGCGCCAACTCGCCCAAATGCATGGCACCGGCCAGGCGTGCCCCACCCTTGAAGGTATGGAGCGTGCGCATGCAAGCGTCGCCGCGTGAGGCGTCTTGCGGGTGGCTCGTCCAGTCGCGCAGGCGGCCATGGAGCTGCTGCAACAACTCGCCGGCTTCTTCTTCGAAGATTTCCCAAAGCTCTTCGTCGATCTGATCCGGCTCGCCCGTTGGGAAATCGGGCTCCAGCATGGCGGTGGGCGCATGCACGGAAGCGATGGCCGGGACCGGCTGGGCATCCAGATCGATCGGAGCGGAGATCTGGCTGTCTTCAGCTTCCGCCAGCGCGACGGGTTGGTAAGCCTCTAGCGCGTGCACAAGGGTCGAATCGGCCTGACCCAATCGTTGCTGCACGAACTCGGCCAGCAGCTCACGGATTTGCACGGCGCCGGTGACAAAGAGATCGGCCTCTGCCTTGTGGATGCGGCGCGCCTGTTGGGCACGGCCGAGCGCGTGTTCCAGCGCACGAGCGAGCTGCGACAAGCTCGCAAAGCCCACCGTGGCGGCATTCCCGGCAAGGGCATGCGCATAGACCTCGGTGGCCGACGGAGGCGCCTCATCGTGGAGGCCGGCCCAATCTTGCAGCGCGGTCACCAGCTTCTCAGACTGACCCTCGGCTTCCGTGGTGTAGATCCGGAACAGCGCTTCGGAAACCTGCAGGTTGCCCACCTGGATAAAGGCTTCGCCCTTCTCCTCTTCGGCCGCTGCGGGCTCTCCGGCTTGCGGCCCTTCCTCGGTGGCGAGCACCTCCGAACCCAGATCCAGCGCCTCGTCGTCAATGGACAAGACCACCGGCAATTCACCTGCAGGCTCTGCCGCCTCCGGCTCAATGGACTCACCCGCCACATCAAGCTGCAGCTCCAGCGCCGGCAACTCTTCAGAAGGGAGCGGCTCCGCTGCTTCGGGGAAGCTGAGGTCAATGTCAAAGGCATCACCCGACTCGACCACCGGCTCTTCAAAATCGAAGTCAACCGGCGCGAGGGCACTGTCAATGGAACTCTCACCGAGTTCAAGCGCCTCACTGTCGAGTTGGAGGGGCTGCGTCGTGCCGAAATCAACGGCTGCGGGCTCAGGGGCAGCAAGATCCAAGGAGAGATCCAAGGAAAGATCGATCGCCTCTTCCTCGGGCACAACCGGCTCGACCGCTTCAACGTCAAGGCTACCAAAGTCGAGTTCGATGCTCTCAACCAATTCGTCGGTTGGCGCCTGAACCCCTTGGGGCGGAATAGATTGACGAGTGCGCAGCGCATCGGCCCGCTGTACCAGCGCGGTAGGTGTTCGGCCCTGCGCGGTGCCAGCAACTATGTCGTCACGCCAAGCTGCGAGTTCGGCAAGGGCATCGTTGCTGAAGTCGAGCAAGGCTGCATCGGCTGGCGTTTCTTCGGAGATTCGGGCGTTGTACAGCTGCTCACAAGCCCAGGCAGCTTCACCGAAAGCATTCAGCCCCACCATGCGACCACTGCCCTTCAGGGTATGGAAAGCGCGCCGAACGGTCGTGAGTTGATTCCTGTCGCGAGGGTCGCTGCCCAGCAGGTCCAGTGCAGCGCGAGCCGTGGCCATGACTTCGTCGGCCTCCTCCATGAAGATCTCGAGCATTTCCTGGTCGAGATCTTCCTCGTCGGGAGCCACTGCGGCCGAACCCGGTGCCGGACTCGGCACCTCGGGCGCCGGCGCAGGCTCAGGCAAGGCCAAATCCAAGGTCGCAAAATCAAAACTGGGCTCTGTCACCGGCGCTTTGGCAGCGTCCAAGCTTTCGAGGCCCATGGGCTCGGTCTGCGCATGGCCATCGAGAGACATGGGCTCCGTTGACTGGAGGGACGTATCCCCCAAATCTGGCAACTCCAGGTCGGGCAACTCCAAGTCGGGCAACTCAATGTCACCAAAACTCGACACCAAGGGTTTGCTTGCCTTGGGCTGCTCGGCTTGCTGCAAGGGCAGGCTGGGCGCATCCAAGTCAGACACAGCCACTGGAGCCTGAGTGCGCGGCAGATTGTGCGCAGCTGTTGCGGCGGCTTTTGCGGCAGCGTCGCGTGCCAATTGGGCTTCGTCAGCGCGGGCCTGCGCTTCGCCGGCGCGCACTTGGTTCGATTTCGCCGGTCGCTCGCGTTCGATGTTCGCCACCAACTCACCCTTGGCTTCGTCGAAATGGAACATCGACTTGGCCAGGGGCGCCTGAACGCTCAACATGTCAATCAGGAAACCCAACTGACCCAGGTTATTCGCTAGGCGCTCGAAGGCAGCACGCGGCCCTTCGAGACTGGGGTTCACCTCGGTATTGCTCAGCCGATCAACTTCATCGCGCATCCGCACGCACGTTGTGGCCGCGTCGTTCAGACCCAACACGGCAAACACACCGCGCATGGCCTGCAATTGACCCGGCACGGGAATCAGGTGCTGGCGCTGGCTTGGATCGCGGAAATACTCATCAGCATGGCGCTCCACCTCGCCCAGATTGACGCGAAGCTCCTGCATCACACTACCGAGCGTTTGGCGGTCGGCAACCCGGCGGAATAGATCTTCCATCCAGGCCTCAAGCGGCTCGGCCGGTTGCCCCGTCGCTGCCCCCTGAACGCGGAGCGCCAAACGGCTCACCCGCTCCTTCTCATCTGGGTTGTCGTATTCGCCGTCATCCAGGGCGGCCTCTATGTACAAGAGCGAGGTGGCAACCTCCATACCCAAGGTGGCCGGTGGGCGAGCGCCGCTGCGCAGCGTCACGACCGCCGCACGTTGCAAGGTCTGGCCCAACAACTCGCCATTGGCGAACAACTGAGTGAGAGATTCCGTCAGGGCGCTGCTGGCTTCATCCAGAGCGCCAGCACGAGCTGTGTCACCGTCGGCCACGGCGCTCCACGCGTCTTTGGCGGCCGCCACGCGGCGCCTTGCGAGCAGGACTTGTGCGGGATCGATGCGCCCTAGGCTGTCGTCGCGGTAGTCGCCAACAGGCGCTTCATCCAAGCCATAGGCCACACGAACTGCGCGCAACCTGGGAGCCTGCCCTGGGGCAGGTTCGCCGCTTTGAGCGCAAAAGAAGAGCAAATCTTGAACCAAACGGTCCGCCACGTCGGGGCGGCCTTGCATGTGATTGCGCAGTTGCGCGAGCAGGCGCGAGGCCATGCGCTTGACAAGCTGGTCACTCGCCAACATGCCCTGGGCTTGGGCGTCAAAGTGGGCCGCTGCCAGTTGCCAAAAGCTTTGCTGCGGCTCACCGCCAAGGGCAACGCCCAGGCTCGCACAAAGTTCAGCCAAGTGCGCCGCATGCGTGCTGCTGGCTTCTCGCATTTGGCGAAGCAATGCCATTTCAAAGGCTGTGCGGAGCGCGCTCAGCGGTGGCAATTCATCGTCGAGCAACTCAGGCGGCGGTAGCGTGCGCCATTCAAACTGCTGCGGCCAAAAGTCTGCCGGGTGAATGCGGCCGGCCTGATTCAGCTCTTGGAGCACCCGGTAGGTGGGGAACAAGGCCAAAGGCGAAGGGCGTGCACCAGCGACCAAGCGCGTTGCGTAGGTTAGCAAGGCAAAACCTGCCCGCTCGATGGCATCGACATGCACAGCCTGAAGCACGCCGGAATCTGCACAACGACGCAGCAAGGTCTCGGCAGCCTGAACCAATCGACGCCCTTCTGGGAGTTCGACCAAATGCAGGACGCCCGCAATTTGATGCAACTGATGAGCCTGCGCTTGCAAGCCTGCACTGGTGAGCTTGGCATCCAGTTGCCCACCAGCCTGACGTAGCTCGAACTCACGGAGCTGACGGCGCAGGGCTTTGTTCACGCCCTCAAGGGTGCGGCGAACCTCTTCCTGCACCCAAGCCAGCGGTGTGAGATCGGCGGGTGCTTGCGAATCGGTGTTCATGCGCGGGTCCGCAAATCAATCAGTTGTTGCCGACCTTGAATCGGGCCACCGAGGTTTTCAAGGCCTCAGCCGAGCGCGACAGCTCGTGCACCATCTTGGCGGTTGAGCGCGTACCTTCGGAGGTTTGCTCGGTGACGGCAAAAATGTGCTGAATGTTCGAGGCCACCGCGTTGGCGCCTTGCGCCTCTTGCTGCGTACGGGCCGTGATGTCGGCCACCATGCTGTCGAGCTGGCGGGCCACGCTGTCGATCTGCTCCAGCGCGCCACCGGCGGCGTCAGAGAGCTTCGTCCCTTGCACCACCCCAGAGGTTGAGCGCTCCATAGCGGCCACGGCGTCTTGGGTGTCGGTTTGAATCGCCTTCACCAGGGCAGCAATTCGGCGCGTTGCGTCGGCGGAACGTTCGGCCAGTCGCTGAACTTCTTCAGCCACCACCGAGAAGCCTCGACCTGCGTCGCCGGCGGAAGCCGCCTGAATGGCA
Source organism: Burkholderiales bacterium (assembly GCA_046317675.1). Taxonomy (GTDB): domain Bacteria; phylum Pseudomonadota; class Gammaproteobacteria; order Burkholderiales; family Burkholderiaceae_C; genus Inhella. The sequence continues at coordinate 10,357 of JBKCVH010000341.1, read as the reverse complement.
GCGTTCAAAGCCAGCACGTTCGTCTGTTCGGTAATGTCAGAAATCAGCTCAGTGATCTCACCGATTTCCTGCGACGACTCGCCCAGTCGCTTGATGCGCTTGGAGGTTTCTTGAATCTGATCGCGAATGGCGTTCATACCCTCGCGGTTGTTCTGCATGGCCGTGAGACCTTGCTCAGCCGCTTCACGCGATTGACGGGCCACACCGGCGACCTGCTGGGCTTGCGCAGACACCTCGGTGATTCGTCCGGCCATCTGCAGCACGGCGTCACCGGTTGCGCGAATTTCATGCAGCTGCTCGGTCGAAGCGGCCAAGAGTTCGGTGGAGGTTTGGTCCACCTGGCTGGTGGTTTCCGTCACCCGCGAGGCCGTCACCTGCACCTGCCCCACCAGCGTGCGGAGCTCTTCCACGGTGTAGTTCACCGAGTCGGCGATGGCGCCGGTAATGTCTTCCGTCACCGTGGCTTGTTGCGTCAAGTCACCTTCAGCAACCGCCTGCAGTTCGTTCATCAAGCGCAGAATAGCGGCCTGGTTGGCGTCGTTCACGCGCTTGGCTTCCAACTCCTGCGCCTGCGCTTGGCGCCGGTCATCTTCAGCCTGCTGCGCACGCCGGCCTTGCTGGCCGATGTAGAGCTGCAAGAAGCCATAAGCGCCGTACACCAAGGCTCCCAAGGAAAGTGCGAGCAACAAGCCCTGCCACCAGGAGAGGCCGCCGGATTCTTGTAGTCCAGTGGCCACCTCTTGCAGACCCGTGCGCAGTGGCTCGGAGTCTTTCAGGATGTCGTTGGCCGCTTCGCGCGCTGCCACCAAACCACCCAAGTTGGACAAAACGCCGTTCGCTTTTTTGCGCGTGTCTTCAAACTGCGTCAGCAAGTTCTTGAGGTTGTTGCGCTGGGCCGGATCGGATGTGGCGCTCAGTCCAATGTCTCGGTTGCCACTCAACATGGCCTCGCCGATTTCCTTGAAAGCGTTCAAGTCTTTGCCGAGCAAGAACACCGCTTCGGAGCTCACACCGCCTTGCGTCAAGAACTCTGCAGCGCTCTTACCGATGCGCTGCGTCAGCATCACCAACTGACCCGCTGCAGCCACGTCCGCAGTCGAACCCCCTTTGAGGGCTTGCGAACTCACGGCCTCCGCAGCCTCCAGAAGGTCGGACGACTGACGATTGATGGTGCGCAGTGACTCGCCCACCTCCGTCAGCACCTTTTCCTGGGCCACCACCACATTCACGGACTTCTCGGCGGCATCAACCTTGGGGTGAACCGGCTCAAGGAGGGTCAAGACGGCGCTAGGCGCCTTCGCTAGCTCGGCGCTGCCGTCCCGCAATCCGCGGGTCACGGCGGTCAAAACGCCAAGCGACTCCTTCAGTTCGCCGAAGGCTGCGGGCGAACCCACCATGGCGGTGGACACGGCCTTGGCCAAACGCTGCGACTGCATCAAGGCTTGACCCGTCTGACCGACCTGATTCGCATTCCGGTTGGCCATCCAAGCATTCAGACCCACCATGGCAACCGAAGCGACAAAGCCGCCCACCACCAAGTACAGGTAGACCGACTGCGCCTGGAAACGCCCGGTGGGCGCTTTGCTCGGCAGCGGCTCCATGGTGCTGTAGGCCGTCGTGTTGCCTGTCATCACGGAGCTATCCGGGAAGGACGTGGTGTTCACATCCCCAGGCAGGGCGCTGTGAGCGCCTTCCTGCGCCGCGGTGTCGAGATGAACAGCTTCGTAAACGCTGTCGCGGGCATCCTGCTGCGAGGTATCCACATCGCGTCCGCTGGCGTTCTTTTTCTTGTCAAACACGCTCATGACGTCCTCTTCTCTTTGCATTCATGTGCCGCAGGCACGACGATTGGGTAGGAATCTGCAAGCCTCATGTGGCACGTGCCACGATGTTCAGGAAAGGCTCAAACCGGGCAAGCAAGTCGAGATCGAGGAGCTGCCACCGTCGGCCGAACTCGTCGTCGCGCTCTCCAACAGCGAAGTGAGGGCGCTGGCCGTCAATCGCCAAAGGCGCCTGCAACTGCTCGTCGCTGCGCAGACCGAGCAGGCGATCGACCCAAAGGGCGCAGTTGATATTCAATTCACTGTTGATCGAAACAAGTCGGCCCTCTTGCGCCGATAGCGGCTGATCTCGCAAACCCAGGAACTGCGCCAAATCCACGACGGCATGCAAGCCACCGCGCAAATTGGCCACGCCGAGCATCCAGGGCTCGGTGTAAGGCACCGTGGTCAAGGGCACTGGAGAAAAAATCTCACCCGCCTGCTTCAGTGGAAGCAAGAGCCCCAAACCGGCGCATTCGACGGCCAACCAACGTGCCGTCTGGGTTTGAGTACGCGCCGCCTGCAGCTTGGCAGCCAGCCGCTGCTGAAACTCGCGAAGCGCCTGCTTGTTACCCATTAGCTGAGTGCCTTGATTTTGTTGAGCAACTCTTCAGCCTGAACTGGCTTCACCACATAGTCTTTCGCGCCCTGCCGCATGCCCCAAACCCGATCGGTTTCAAGGTTTTTGCTGGTGCACATGATGACGGGCACGCTGGCATAGCGCTCATCCCGGGTAATGGCGCGGGTCAGCTGAAAACCATTCTGACCGGGCATTACCACATCCATCAGGATGAGGTCGGGGGTTTCTTCTTCCAAGCGCTTGAAAGCCTCTTCGCCGTTTTCAGCAGTACGCACCCTGAAACCGCGCTTGGTCAGCAATTCACTGAGGTGGTGAAGTTCCGTCTTGGAGTCGTCAACCAGCAGAATGTTTTTGATGCTCATGATGGTGTGCAGATGAGTGTGGGTATTCAGGCGGCTTCGCCCAACTGGTGCTGCTTAACCGCTTGGAGCAACTGATCCTTGGTAAACGGCTTGGTGAGGTAATCCTGCGAGCCCACCATCCGCCCCCTCGCTTTATCAAACAAGCCGTCCTTGGAGCTCAGCATGATGACCGGCACTCTTGAAAACTCGGCGTTGCGCTTGATGATGGCGCAAGTTTGGTAACCATCGAGTCGCGGCATCAAGATATCGCAGAACACGAGGTCGGGCTTGAACTCGCTGAGTTTCGCGAGCGCATCGAAGCCGTCCTCAGCCAGCAGCACCGAATGGCCGCCTTGCTTTAAAAAAATCTCTGCGCTTCGTCGAATGGTGTTGCTGTCGTCAATCACCATCACTTTTAGAACGGGGCTCGCGGCATTCATCGGGTTCTCCTCAGATCCGCACCATTTCGAAATCTTCTTTGCGGGCCCCGCATTCGGGGCAAGTCCAATTCAAGTCCACGTCGGCCCAACGCGTGCCCGGCGCAATGCCGTGCTCCGGGTCGCCCTCGGCTTCGTCGAATATCCATCCACAGATGAGACACATCCAAGTGCTCAGCTCATTTGTTGCGCTGTCGGTCAAGGGATTCCTTCGCGCGCCCTCTAGGGGTGCCTCACTACAATCGACCCATTCTATGCACGCCCTTTGCGGGTTAGATCGGGGCTCACCCAGGGCTTACGCCGGGTCGCCCCGTTATTTTTTTACGCCCAGCCGCCCAATTCGGCCTTTGATGCCCATGAGCCCCACTCCCGCCCCTGCCGAAGCCGAAGCCGTTGTCGAAGAAGAAGAGCAGGCGCCGCCGTGCGTGCTGACCTTCAATGCCAGTGAGCCGACCGGTGCGGCAGGCACCGGCGCAGACGTGGCCACGATTGCCGCCATGGGAGCACACCCGCTGCCGGTGGTCACGGTGCTGCTCATCCGCGACACCGCCGAGGTCTTTGACCAGCACCCCATCGACAGCGAAGTCATCGTCGAGCAAGCCCGCTCGGTGCTGGAGGATGTCCCCACACACGCCATCAAGGTGGGTTTTCTCGGCAACGCGGAGGCCGTCAGCGCGGTGGCGGAGGTGCTGTCGGACTACCCCGACCTGCCGGTCGTCACGCACATCACCACCACGCCGTGGTTGGACGACGAGCAGCAATCCAGCTACCAAGATGCCCTGCGTGAACTGATCCTTCCGCAAACCACCTTGCTCGTGGGCAATCTGGGCGTCCTGACCGAGTTCCTGCTCCCAGATTGGGATGGCAGCCGCCCTGCGTCGCCCCGTGAATTGGCGGTCGAGGCACAAAAGCTGGGTGCAGAGCACGTGCTGGTGACAGGTATTCAACTCGCTACGGGTTTTGTTGACAACGTCCTGGCTGGCCCACAAGGTCCCATCACCGGCGAGAAGTTCGAACGCTTTGAGGCTGGGTTCATTGGCGCCGGCGACACGCTTTCCGCGGCACTTGCCTCGCTGTTGGCGGTTGGGGTGGAACTCAATGAGGCCGTGGGAGAGGCGCTGGCCTTTTTGGACCAAGCCCTTGATGCAGGCTTTCAGCTGGGCATGGGCCTTGTGGTGCCGGATCGCTTCTTTTGGGCCCTGCCCCCACCGGAAGAGGGCGAAGAAGGCGCTGAGCCTGTGGATGAAAACACCCCACCCAATCCCCGACGGATGCATTGATGGACCGAAACGAAGAACTGTTTGCCCGCGCACAGCGGGCCATTCCTGGCGGCGTGAATTCGCCCGTGCGCGCCTTCCGCGCGGTGGGTGGCACGCCGCGCTTTATCCAGCGTGCTGAAGGCGCCTACCTGTGGGACGCCAACGGCAAGCAATACATCGACTACATCGGCTCCTGGGGTCCGATGATCCTTGGCCACGGCCACCCGGCTGTGGTGGCGGCGGTGCAACGTGCCCTGCTGGATGGCTTCTCCTTCGGCGCCCCAACCGAGCGCGAAATTGAGTTGGCCGAAGCGGTGATGGCGCAGTTGCCCTCGGTGGAGCAGCTTCGCTTGGTGAGCTCGGGAACTGAAGCCGGCATGAGCTGCATTCGCTTGGCTCGCGGCTTCACCGGCAGGAACTTGTTCGTGAAGTTCGAGGGCTGCTACCACGGCCATGCCGATGCCTTGCTGGTGAAGGCCGGCTCGGGCTTGGCCACTTTTGGCCACCCCACCAGCAGCGGTGTCCCGGCTGAAGTGGCACAGCACACCTTGGTGCTGCCCTACAACGACGTGGAAGCGCTCGAAGCCTGCTTCGCCCGCCATGGCGATCAGCTCTCGTCCGTCATGATCGAACCCATCGCAGGCAACATGAACTTCGTGCGGGCAAGCGTGCCTTTCATGAAGCGACTGCGCGAGCTGTGCACGCAGTACGGCGCGCTGCTCATTCTTGATGAGGTGATGACCGGCTTCCGCGTGGCCTTGGGCGGCGCGCAAAGCATTTATGCGGCGCAAATCCCCGGCTTCGCGCCCGACCTTACGGTGCTGGGCAAAGTCATCGGCGGGGGCATGCCGCTGGCGGCCTTTGGCGGCCGGCGCGATGTCATGTCCAAGTTGGCGCCCTTGGGCGGCGTTTACCAAGCCGGCACGCTCAGCGGCAACCCGGTGGCCACCGCTTGCGGCTTGGCCACCTTGAACGAAATTGCCAAGCCGGACTTCTTTGAGGCGCTCTCTGCGCGCACGCGCTCGCTGAGCGATGGCCTGAGCCGCGTGGCGGCAGCAGCGAACACACCCTTTTGTGCTGAGAGCGAAGGCGGCATGTTCGGCTTCTTCTTGCTCTCGACGCTGCCGCAGAACTACACCGAGGTCATGAAGACCGACGGGCCCGCCTTCAACCGCTTTTTCCACGCCATGCTCGACCAAGGCGTTTACTTGGCACCCGCCTTGTATGAGGCCGGCTTCGTCAGTGCGGCGCACACGGATGCCGACATTGCCGCCACTTTGGCAGCGGCCGAGCGCGCCTTTTCCTGACCCAGCTTTGAACACCGCTGCGCCCGAACAAGGCGCAGCAGTCGCCCCCTATGCACCTCCACATCCTCGGCATTTGCGGCACTTTCATGGGCGGCTTGGCGGCTTTGGCCGTTGAAGCCGGCCACCGCGTGACTGGCTGCGACGCCAATGTTTACCCGCCCATGAGCGACCAGCTTCGGGCGCTCGGCATTGAGCTCATTGAGGGCTGGGCGCCCGAGCAAATGCAGTTGCAGCCTGATGTTTACGTCATCGGCAATGTGGTGTCGCGTGGCAATCCTTTGATGGAAGCCATCTTGAACGCCGGCAGCCCCTACACCAGCGGCCCGCAATGGCTGCAGGAGCAAGTGCTGCAAGGGCGCCATGTCATGGCGGTGGCGGGCACGCACGGCAAGACCACGACCACGGCCATGCTCACCTGGATCCTGGAGCAAGCCGGCCTTCAGCCCGGCTTCCTGATCGGGGGCGTGCCCATGAACTTCGACCGCTCAGCGCGACTGGGCGCAAAGGGCAGCCCCTTTGTGATCGAGGCCGACGAGTACGACAGCGCCCTCTTTGACAAACGCAGCAAGTTCGTCCACTACCGCCCGCGCACCGCCGTGCTCAATAACCTTGAGCACGACCACGCCGACATCTTTCCCGACCTGGCCGCCATCGAGACGCAGTTCCATCACCTCGTGCGCGCCATGCCCAGCGAAGGCCGTTTGGTGGTTAACCAACGTGAAGAAGCGCTGCAGCGCGTGCTGGCCCGGGGCTGCTGGACGCCGGTAGTCCAGTTTGGCGGTCGCAAAGAAGAGCCGGGTGTCCTGCGGGCGCGGGGCGAGCCGCATGCCTTTGACGTGCTGCGCGGCAGCCTGCAACTGGGCCGCGTGGAGTGGAGCCTCAGCGGCGAGCACAACCAGCTCAATGCATTGGCAGCCATTGCCGCAGCGGAAGCCGTTGGCGTCAGTCCAGCGGCCGCCTGCCAAGCGCTCGCCGGCTTCAAGAACGTGCGGCGGCGCATGGAAGTGGTGGGGGTTGAAGCGGGCGTGACGGTCTACGACGACTTTGCACACCACCCCACCGCGATTCGCACCACTGTCGAAGGCTTGCGCAAACGCATCAAGCCGAATGAACGGATCTTGGCCTTGTTCGAGCCGCGCTCCAACACCATGAAGCTCGGCACCATGAAGGCGCAATTGCCCTGGTCGCTCGAAGATGCTGACTTGGCCCTCTGCCACCAAGGCGGCTTGAGCTGGGACGCCAGCAGCGCCTTGGCGCCCATGGAAGAGCGGGCCAAAGTGGCCGCCACGGTGGAGGAGTTGGTGGCCTTGGCGCTGCGCCACGCACGCCCCGGCGACCACCTGCTTTGCATGAGCAATGGCGGTTTCGGCGGTATTCACGCCAAGCTCCTAGCAGGTTTAGCGGGCCGCAATGCCTGATGGTGATTTTGACCAGGGGATAGACGCGTGCAGAAAGCACGGTTAGGGTCCGGCACCTTTTCAAAGCGGGAGCCCACCTTGGTTCGATTTCTTGCACCGATTGCGCTGTTACTGGCTGGCGGACTGTCTGGCGGATTGGCACAGGCCAATGTCCAGGCAAGCAACTTCAACAAAGTCATCGTCTTTGGCGACAGCCTGTCGGACAACGGCAATCTGCTGGCCCTCTCCACGCCCCTGGTGCCCAGCGTGCTGCCCTTCGGCTTGCCACCGGCGCCTTACTACCAAGGTCGCTTCAGCAATGGCATGGCGGCGGTTGAACATCTCGCCCTGGGACTCGGCGCTCCGCTGCAGAACTATGCGGTGGGCGGAGCCACCACGGGCTTGCTCAACAACCAAGTCCCGGCCATTCCGTTCTTGCTCAACACCGGGCTTCTGTCGCAGGTGAACAGCTACACCGGCAGCGCAGCCGATGCCAATGCCTTGTTTGTGGTGTGGGCCGGCGCAAACGACTTCTTGAACCCTAGCGGGGATCCCAACGTCGTCATTGCACAGGCGATTGGCAACCTCACCACCGCCGTTGGCACCTTGTACGCACAAGGTGCGCGTTCGTTCTTGTTGCCGCTGCTGCCCGACCTCGGCCTCACGCCCCGCCTGCTCGCGCAGGGGCCGGTCGCCTCAGGCCAGGCCAGCGCGCTGACCGACATCTTCAACACCGCGCTCAGTGGCAGTTACCTCAGCCTGCTGAACACCTTGCCCGGTGCACAGTTCACTTTGTTCGACGTGGCGGGCTCGCAGCGCGCTTTGACCGCCAATGCGGCGGCACTCGGCTTCACCAACACCAACGCGGCTTGCTTCTCCGGCTTTGTCGACAACCCTGTGGGCACCGTTTGTGCCACGCCCAGCAGCTACGTCTATTGGGACGAGATCCACCCCTCGGCCCGCGCCCATGAAGTCTTGGGCGCGCAGATGTTGGCCGCCGTGCCCGAGCCCTCCACCTACGCCTTGATGGCGCTGGGTTTGCTGGGCATTGCCCTGCGCCGCCGCCAGGCCTGAACCGCGCTTCGGCATTGAAAAAGGGCCGGCAGATTCGCATCTACCGGCCCTTCTTGTTGGAGGTCTAGCGTTTACACGCGCGACATCTGGGCGCGCAGCGCTTCGGTGAGCATGCTCAGCGACTCCGCCACGTGTGCGCGCGTCTCGACCGTGGTGCCGCCCTTGGCCTGCGCGGCGCGCAGGTCAGAGGCCAAGGCCGTTGCGTGCCAGCGGACCAGGCTCAAGGCATCCGGTGGCAAGGTTGGCGCGCCTTTGGTCAGGAGGGTGACAACACGCTTCAGGTGTTCGCGCTGCAAGTTGCGGCGCAAGCGGTCGATCTCGCCACCGCCTTTGAGCTCGCTCCAAACCGCGCCTTGCACCGTGCCGTACACCTCGCTCAGGCTGATCGAACCCTTGCGCTGAGCGTCGGTCAGGTAGCCGGGCAGCTCCAAGAGGCGCTTGGCAGTGGGCGCACTCAAGAGGCGGTCCAAAGAGCTCAGTTGCAAGCGTGCGATGGCGCCCGAGATATCGAGCAAACCGCCGCGATCCCACTCGTTGTAGTCCACGCGCAGGTTGCTCAGGAACTCAGGGCGGAACTTGAAGCTGTCGACGCTGAAGATGCCCGTTGCCAGCGCGCGAAGGGCTTCGCGTTGCTTGGCGGGGTCAACCGGCGTGAAGGCAGGACGGCCCGTGGTGCCCGGCAGGTCGCGCACCGCATGCACGCCACCCACGTACTTGGCGACGGGATCCAACCCACGGCCCAGCTGGTTGAAGCTCGACATCACCACACGGCGGGCGCGCAGCGGGTCGTCACCAATCTTGCTGCCACGGTCTTGCACCCGAGCCCACAGCTCCTTGGCCAGCGACAGGCGGCGGCCGAAGTTGGCCAGCGGGTCGTCGCCCAAGTCGAAGACGTTGGCCATTGGATCCATACCGGCCATGTTGTCCATGTCGTCGGCGTAGGCCAGCGCTGGCTCGGTGGAACGCGAAGCAATCTTCTCCAGCTCCGCCTTCTCGGTGGCCGGGTCGAATTGCTTGTAGGCGAACTCAACCGCCCAGTAGTCGTAAGCGCCCAGCGTGGTCATGTTGAACGAACCCGCCTTTTCGCCCTTCAAAGGCACGTTGGGCGGGTTGTAGTCCATCACCGAGCCGGAGATGCCCTTGGCCTCGGTGAAGGCCTTGTCTTGCAGCTGTGCACGGGTGATGGTGGTGCTGGCTTTGTAGTTGTGCTTGAGGCCGATGGTGTGACCCACCTCGTGCATGATCACGTCCTTGATCACAGCCTGCACATGGGCTTCCGCCTCGGGGCTATCAGGGTCCAAGTCGCCACGCGCTTCGAGGATGTCCATCGCGAAGTTCATTTCGCTGGCAGCTTCCCGGCCGTAGTTGCAGAAGGCGTTGAAGCGGTTGCCGTCCTTCCAGCTCAAGGACAGCTGTGCAAGCTTGTCTTCGCTGGTTTGCCCGCCCCTCACGTCTTCCACCAAGAAGCGGCGCGAACCGCGCGCAAACACGTCGCTCATGCCGATGTCGGCGTCCAGAATTTCACCGGTGCGTGGGTCGGTGTGGCTGGGGCCAATGGCAAAGCCCACATCAGCACCCACAAACCAGCGGATGGAGGCGTGGCTGGCGTCCATGTTGTCCCAGTCGGCGTCATCCGCCTGCTGCTTGGCCACCACGGCGTTCTTGAAGCCGATGCGCTCGAAGGCCTTGTTCCACTCCAGGATGCCCTCTTCCACCGACTTGCGGTAGCGAGGCGGAATGTTCTTGTCCATCCAGAACGTGATGGGCTTGACCGGCTCGCTCATGGCGCTGCTTGGGTCTTTCTTCTCAAGGCGCCAGCGCGTCATCAGGTGCACGCGGGGGTTGGCCTTCAGGTCAGCGTCCAGGTCGGTGTAGCTTTCCATGAAGTGACCGAGGCGCGGGTCAATGTGACGCACCGCCATCGGCACTTCAGGCAATGCCTTGAAGTTGTAGACGTAGCTCACGAAGAAGCTGCGTGGGTCCGGCGTCGCCTGGGGCGGCGTGGGCATCGGCATCGGCGTGGGCATCAGGGGCGGCGCGGGAATGCGGGGCGTCGCGAAGTGCATGCGGGCCGTCAGGGTGCTCAGCTCGTTGTCGGCACGGGTGGCTTCGAAGTAGCTGTTGCCACGGTCGGGCGCGTAG
>JBKCVH010000340.1:0-17409 GCA_046317675.1 Burkholderiales bacterium | reverse complement strand
CCCCAGCCCCAGTGACCACTGGCGCTCCACCGGCGTGAGCTCGCTGAGGTCCATCGGTGCCAGGAAGCCGCTGATGACCGAGAGGGGGCTGCGGATTTCGTGGGACACGTTGGCCACGAAATCGCGTCGCATACGGTCCATGCGCAGGCGCTCGGTCACGTCCTGCACCACCACCAATGACATGCGAGCTTTGGGGTCCGGGCCGAACCGGCGTAGGGTGACGAGAAGGTGCTGCGGGCCTCCATTCAAGGTGGCGCTGCCACTGTCTTCCTGCAACAACTCCACAAAGGCGGGCACGCGAACCAAGTTGCGCACGTTCTGCAGGTGGTCGCGTTGGCGGTCGAGCCCCAGAAGCTCTGCGGCTACTTGGTTCATCCACTGGATGTGGTCTTCGGCATCCAGCAGCAGCGCACCGTTCGGGTAAGCCTCAAGGGCGGCCAGAAACTGCTGCAGCCGCTCTTGCTCGCGGCGCGCACTCGACTCGTGGTGCCGGAGCACTTTCTCTATCCGGTAGGCCAGCTCAGACACGGTGCCAACCATTTGCGGCGGCGGTGCGCTGGGGTCGCGCGTCAGCCAGCGCAGCAGGCGCTGCATGCGGAGGTGGTCCAGCAGCCACAGCCCAATTGCCACGAGGGCAATGAGGCTGAGGCTGGCGCTCGCCCAGGTGAGTAGCACGGGACTGCTTCTGGTGCTTAGGCCCGTGGCGGCGCCAAGCGGTAGCCGGCGCCGCGCACGGTTTCGATCAACTCGGCGCAACCGGCGGGGTTCAGGGCATCGCGCAATCGCTTGATGTGCACATCCACGGTGCGCTCCTCAATGAACACGTGGTCGCCCCAAACCTTGTCGAGCAACTGCGCGCGGCTGTGGACGCGTTCTGGGTGGCTCATCAAGTAGCGCAGCAAGCGGAACTCGGTGGGGCCCAGTTGCAATTCGCTGCTGCCGCTGAACACGCGGCGTGCCGAAGGGTCCAGGCGCAGCAAGCCCACTTGCAATGGGGCCTCCAAGGCCTCAGGCGCTTTGCGGCGCAAGAGCGCCCGAATGCGGGCCATCAACTCAGCGGGCGAGAAGGGCTTGGTCAAGTAGTCGTCAGCGCCGACGTCAAGGCCTTTGATCTTGTCCGACTCTTGCGCGCGGGCCGTCAACATGATCACCGGTAGGCTCTTGGTGCGAGGGTCTTGCCGCCACTTCTGCAGCAGTGCCACACCCGGCTCGCCTGGCAGCATCCAGTCGAGCACGACGAGGTCGGGCAGTTGCTCCAGCAGTGCCTCTTGGGCCTCTGTGCTGGAGTTGGCGACACGTGGCAAATGACCCTCGTGGCGCAGGTGCAATGCAATGAGCTCGGCAATGGCCGGCTCGTCCTCAACAACGAGAACACGTCCCATGAGGTTCCTCTTGGCGGAAAAAAGGGCGCTGGGCGCCCTGGGTGTCAGCTAACGGCGGACTCGAGTCCGTCTGGCGGCGTGTGCCGCACGTCAGTGCCCTTGACGATGTAGATGACCTGCTCAGCCAAGTTCTTGGCGTGGTCGCCCACCCGTTCCAGTGCTTTGGCCACGAACACCAAGTCAATCGAAGCGCTGATGGTGCGGGGGTCTTCCATCATGTAGGTGACCAGCTTGCGCATCAGACCGTCAAACTCGGCGTCGATCTCGTTGTCGCTGCGAATGACTTGCATCGCGAGATTGACGTCCAGGCGCGCGAAGGCATCGAGTGCCTTGCGCAAAGATGCATTTGCCAGATTGGCTTCCACCACCATTGCGCTGGTAGGGAAGTGACGTCCATGGGTGCCACTGGCGATCAAACGATGCGTCGTGCGTGCAATGCGCGCTGCCTCGTCTCCCACGCGTTCTAGGTTGCCAATGGTTTTGCTCACGCCGATGAGTAGGCGCAAGTCGCGGGCGGTGGGTTGGCGGCGCGCAATGATGTTCGAGAGGTCGCGATCGATGTCCATCTCGAGCTGATTCACGCGCTCTTCGGTGCGAATCACGTGCGTTGCTTGGGCTTCACTGAAGGTCGCCAGGGCATCAACTGCAGCCGCGACCTGTTGTTCCACGAGGCCGCCCATTTCCAGCACGCGAGTGCTGATGGAAGACAGTTCGGCGTCGAACTGGGTCGAAAGGTGTTTGTCGCTCATAGGGTTCCCCTTATCAACCGAAACGGCCGGTGATGTAGTCCTCGGTCTCTTTGCGCTTGGGCTTCATGAAGATGTCGTTGGTCTCACCGTACTCCATCATCTCGCCCAAGTACATATAGGCCGTGTAATCACTGACACGTGCAGCTTGCTGCATGTTGTGCGTCACGATCAGGATGCTGACTTTGTGCTTGATCTCACCGATCAGCTCTTCAATGGATCCCGTGGCAATCGGGTCCAGCGCCGAGGTGGGCTCGTCGAACAGGATGATTTCCGGCTCGGTGGCCAAGGCGCGGGCAATGCACAAGCGCTGTTGCTGACCGCCTGACAAATTGACAGCCAGTTCGTCGAGCCGGTCTTTGGCTTCGTTCCACAAGGCGGCGCCCTTCAAGGCGGCTTCCACCTTGTCGTCCAGCACGCTGCGGTTCTTCTCGCCACGCACCCTCAAACCGTAGGCCACGTTCTCGAAGATGCTCTTCGGGAACGGGTTTGGTTTCTGGAACACCATCGAAATGCGCATGCGCACTTCGATCGGGTCCACGTCTTTGTGCAAGATGTCGACGCCATCGGGCATCAAGTTGATGGCGCCGTCATAGCGGTGACCTGGGTACAGGTCGTGCATGCGGTTGAAGCAGCGCAGCAAGGTGCTCTTGCCGCAGCCCGAAGGGCCAATCAGCGCGGTGACCTTGTTCTCGTAAACGGGCATGTTCACGCCCTTGAGTGCTTTGAAGTCGCCGTAGTAGAAGCTGAGGTTCTTGGCCTCGGCCTTCATGGGGGGCGGGTTCTGCGGCAGGGTGATGGTGGAGGGCATAGGTCAGGTCACCACTTGATGTTTTTACGGAGGCGATAGCGCAACCAGATGGCGAAGGCGTTCATGGACAGGGTCATGAACACCAGCACAAAGCTGGCAGCAGCGGCGTTTTCATGGAAACGTGGGTCGGGTCGGCTGGTCCAGTTGAAGATCTGGATTGGCATCACCGTGAAGGGGCTGAACAACCAGTCAAACAGGCCCGCAGGCTGCCCCGTCTCGATATTCAATTGCCCTGGAGCTGGTGGCAGGAAGGCAATGAAGGTCAGGGCGCCGATGGTGATGATCGGGGCCGTTTCGCCGATGGCCCGGCTCATGCCGATGATCACGCCCGTCAAGATGCCTGGGGTGGAGTACTTCAACAGGTGGTCGCTCACCACTTGCCACTGGGAGGCCCCGCAGGCATACGCCGCTTCGCGGATGTGCTGCGGAATCGCCCGCAGCGCTTCACGGGTGGCGGTGATGACGATGGGAAGAATGAGCAGCCCCAGGGTCAAACCAGCGGTCAAGATGCTTTGACCCAGCTTGAAGGTGTAGACGAACAAGCCGAGCGCCAGCAGGCCGTAAATGATCGAGGGCACACCCGCCAAATTGGTGATGTTGATCTCGATGATGGCCGTGAAGGTGTTCTTCCTGGCGTATTCCTCCAGGTAGATGGCACCGGCGATCCCTAAGGGCACGGCCACGCTGGCGGTGACGAACATGACCAGCAAGGAGCCAACCCAACTCGACAAGATGCCCGCTTCGGCGGGCCGTCGGCTCGGGAAGTTGGTGAAGAAGTCGGCATTGATGCGGCCAAAGCCGGTGATGGCCATGTCGATGAACAAGGCAGCCAACACGAAGATGCCGAAGCTCAGGAACAGCAGGCCGAGTGCCGAAACGAACATGTCGTAACGGCGGGCCTTGGCGATGATGCCGCGCAGCGCGGCGGTCTTTGCGCTATCCATGGTCAGTACGCCTCACGGTATTTCTTGCGCAGGTAGAAGCCCGCCATGTTGAACACCAGGGTGAGCAACATCAGCGCCGCACCTGCTGCGAAGATGGTTTGGTAACCGATCGATCCGTGCGGCAAATCACCCATCGCCACTTGCACGATGAAGCTGGTGATGGTGGCCGCGGGTTCCATCGGGTTGAAGGACAGCGTGGGCTGCATGCCAGCGGCCACAGCAAGAATCATGGTCTCGCCCACCGCGCGGCTGATGCCCAAGATGTAGGCCGAAGCGATGCCGGAGAAGGCGGCCGGGAAGACCACGTTCTTTGCGGTTTGGAAGCGGGTGCCGCCCATCGCGTAGGAACCCTCGCGCAGGCTCATGGGCACGGCGCGCATGGCGTCTTCGCTCAAGCTCGCCACGTAGGGAATGATCACGATGCCCATCACGATGCCGGCAGACAGGATGTTGAAGCCCGGCAGGCCGGGAATCACCTTCTGCAGCAGGGGCGTGACCACCAAGAGCGCAAAAAAGCCGTAGATGATGGTCGGCACACCCGACAGCAACTCCAGCATGGGCTTTAGCGTTTCGCGGGTCTTGTGGCCGGCAAATTCACTCAGGTAGATGGCGATGACTGTGCCCATCGGGATCGCGATGCAAAGCGCCACGAAGGAGCTGGTGATCGTGCCGGACAGCAACACCATGATGCCGTAGTGCGCATCATCAAATAAGGGCGTCCATTGGTCGTCGAACAGGAAGTCCGAAAGCGGGACGTTGGCAAAGAAGCTGATCGATTCCCGCACCAGGATGTAGACGATGCCCAAGGTGGTGAGCACCGACACGCTGGCTGCCAGAAAAAGCACTGCCTCAATCGCCTTCTCGCGGCGCTGGCGGGCCTTTTTGGTTGCAGCGAACTCGGCCAGCTTGGCATTGGCGGTCACTGCCAAGGCGTCGGTGGTGGCTACGGCCATGTGTAGTCCTTGATTGGGCCGGACCGCGCAGGGCTTGCGCAGGTCAACGGCAAAAACAGAAACGGGCCCGAGTGTCGTGGAGTCGGGCCCGCTGTCACCATGCAGTCATGTTGGGGGCAACCCGAAGATTGCCCCGTTTCATCACAGCGAGGCTTCGCGCTTCATCAGTTCTTCGATGGTGATGCCCACTTCATTCTTGCCACCGAACACGGTGCCCTTCTTGCCTTGCTTCAGGTGCTCAGCAGCCATTTGGTAGGCCTTGGCTGGCAGGGGCACGTACTTCACTTCTTTGGCAATCTTGGCCGTGTTCTTGAGCATGTAGTCCACGAAGTCCTTGACTTCTGGTTTCTCCAGGGACTTGGCGTTCACGTAGATGAAGATGGGGCGGCTCAGCGGCTCATAGCTGCCGTCGATCACGGTCTTCTCGTCAGGGTAAACGGCAGCGCCCTTGCTGTTCACGATTGGCACCGACTTGATCCGGTTCTTGTTCTCGGCGTAGTAGGCGTAGCCAAAGTAGCCGATGGCGTTCACGTCAGAGCTCACGCCCTGCACCAAGACGTTGTCGTCTTCTGAGGCGGTGAAGTCACCACGGCTGGACTTGCTCTTGCCGTTGACGGCTTCGGTGAAGTAATCGAAGGTGCCAGAGTCAGCGCCAGCGCCGAACAGCTTGATGGGTTGATTGGGCCAAGCGGGGTTGACTTGGTTCCAGTTCTTGATCACGCCCTGGGCGGCTGGTTCCCAAATCTTCTTCAGTTCAGCAATGGTGATTTGCTTCAAGAAGGTGTTGCGGGGGTTCATCACCACGGTCAGCGCATCAAAAGCGATGGGCAGTTCGTAGTACTCGATGCCAGCGGCTTTGCAGTCGGCCATTTCCTTGGCCGAAATGGGACGGGAGGCGTTGCTCATGTCGATTTCGCCACGGCAAAACTTCTTGAAGCCGCCGCCCGTACCAGAGATACCCACGGTGACCTTGACGGCACCCTTCTTGGCTTTTTGGTAGTCCTCGGCCACACCTTCGGTGATGGGGAACACGGTGGACGAACCATCGACCTTGACGATTTGCGCCTTGGCAGCGAAAGCGACGGTCGTCAGGGCCACGAGGGCAACGGTCTTGAACAGGCTTTGCATCAGAACTCCAGCTTGGGTTAGGGAGTGGGTGGGAGTGGTCCGCACTCTAGGCAGAGTGCGTGACGGGTTTGTGACAATTAAAAAGCCCGCATCAGACCAAGGGTTGGTCCGGTTTGGCAAGGTCTAGCCGGTATCCAAGGCCCCGAAGCGAGCGCAAGGCAGCGGCTAAACCAATTTCGGCGAGCAAGGGGCGAAGGCGTCGAACGACTTGATCGACGCTCCGGGCTTGGGGGCTTGTGCTGGCTGGCCACAGGACGTCGACCAGGTCGGATCGGCTGACGGCGCGACCGTGTTGCCGAGCCAAGCACAGCAGCAGGCGCAACTCGGTGGCGGGTACGTGCACGCGCAGCGGCTCGCCGCCTTCGCTGGGGCACTGAATCCAGCCGGACTTGGCATTGATTTCCAGGCAACCGTAGTGCTGCCAGCCTTCACTTTGGGGTGGAAGCGGCAGGTAGGGCGCCATTTGCGCGGCCAACTGGTCCGCTTTGCCGTCCCAAGAGAGCACTTTGGTGCTGGCGCTTAAGGCGGAGCTCAGTTCGCCGCGTTTCTCGGGGCTGACCAGCATCAGGTCGGGCGTCAAGGTGTTGAGCCAGTGCAGCGCTCGATCGCTGCTTGAACTCCAGGCCACCAATGCGCCTTGGGCCCGAAACTGCTCAATGAGCGCAGACAAACGGGGGTCGTCATCGCAGACCAAGAGCAGGGTCAGGGGCGGCCGGCTGTCTAGTGGTGGGGCCTCGTGCATCAGCATGGGTCGCATGCTGAACCTTTACTGTGACGGTTTGGTGACGAGGCGCTGCCGGTTTCAGCTGGTTGCCAATGCTGCAGAGGTGGCTTCAACACGCTGGGCGCTCAAGGCCGCGCGGTAGTGGGACTCCATGCTGTTCAAGATGGCATCCCAACCCAATAGCTTGGCGATGCCCTGTGCCTGAGCGCCTTTGCTGCGCAACTCGCCGTGGTTGCTGCCCAGGGCGGTGACGGCATCAATGAACGCTTGGTTGTCGCCGAACGCGGCCAGGGCACCAGCCGTTTGGCTGCGCAAGAGTTGGGCGGCAGCTGCGTAATCGAAAGCCACCACGGGCAAACCACTGGCCAGGGCCTCAGGCACTACGTTGCCAAAGGTTTCCGTGAGGCTGGGGAAGGCGAAGAGGTCGGCGCTGGCGTAATGCGTCGCCAGGTCTTCGCCCCGGCGCAGGCCCGCGAAGATTGCTTCAGGGCAGCTGGCCTGGAGAGCGGCGCGTTGTGGGCCGTCGCCCACCAGCACCAGCTTGGCCAGCGGCTGCTGCTGGCGCAGCGCTTGAAAGGCCTGGATCAAGGTGCCAAGGTTTTTTTCTGCAGCGAGCCGGCCCACGGCCAGCAGCACGGGCGACTGCTCGGTGGCGCCCCATTCCGCGCGCAGTGCATGGCTCCTGCGCTCGGGGTTGAAAAGTTGGGTGTCCACGCCGCGCGCCACCACTTGCAAGCGTTCAAAACGCAAACCCGCCAGGGTCTTTTGCAGGTCGGGTGAGGGCACCAAGGTGCTGTGGCACTGGTTATGGAACTTGCGCAGGTAGGCCATGATGGGATGGCGCAGCCAGCCCACGCCGTAGTGCTGGCTGTAGGCATGGAAGTTGGTGCGGAACTCGCTGACCACAGGCAGGCGCAAGTGCCGCGCGGCTTGCAGCGCACTCCAGCCCAACGGGCCTTCGGTGGCGAGATGCACGACATCCGGCCGTTCGAACGACCAGCTGCGCAGCAAGGCGCGCTTGGCCGGCAGCCCCATCTTCAAGTCGGGATAGCGTGGAATGGGCAGGCCGCGCATCAGTATTTCGGCAAACCCTGGCTCGACCACGGCCACATCGCCCTTGTGCTGGCGCGGGCGCACCAGCTGCAATGCATGGCCCCGCTCGCGCAAGCCCTCAACCACCCTGGACACCGTGCCAGCAACGCCGTTGATTTCTGGCGGGTAGGTCTCAGTGACAACAGCCACGCGCAGCCAGCGGTGGGGCGGGGTTTCGATGCGCAGGTCAGGGTTCATGGCTCGTCATGCTCGCTGCGGTGTGCGACCGCAACATGACAGCCACTGACATGAATCCGTCATCGGCTGTTCACGCAAGCCACTCAAGCTATCGGTCTTCTTCAACCCCCTGCAGGAGTCCTTGGTGAC
The DNA here is from genome assembly GCA_046317675.1 of Burkholderiales bacterium. Taxonomy (GTDB): domain Bacteria; phylum Pseudomonadota; class Gammaproteobacteria; order Burkholderiales; family Burkholderiaceae_C; genus Inhella. The sequence goes on along the minus strand of JBKCVH010000340.1, from coordinate 9,302 downwards.
CGCTACTTTCATGGAAGCGCTGCGTACGCAGCGCTGGGATGACCACCGCTACTACCACCACAGCCGCATCAATCAGACGCTGCACCTGATCAGCGCGCTGAGCTTCATTGCCGCGTATGGCCTGTTGTTCGTGGACCCCGCGCTGGCCGCCTTGCTGGCCTGGGGCGTTTCAATGACTTCGCGCCAGGCGGGGCACTTCTTCTTTGAGCCCAAGGGCTACGACCATGTGAACCAGGCCACCCACGAGCACAAGGAAGACATCAAGGTGGGCTACAACCTGCGCCGCAAAGTGGTGCTGATGGCGGCCTGGGCCTTCTTGCCTGCGCTGCTGTGGCTGGAGCCTTCTTTGTTCGGCTTCATTGAGCCGGCCACCACCCTGAGCGGGTACTGGAACGATGTGGGCCTGGCTTGGCTGGCTCTGGGTGTGACCGGCTTGCTGATGCGCACCGTCCATCTGTTTCATCTGTATGACGTGCAGACCGGTTTGGTGTGGGCCACAAAGATCATCACCGACCCCTTCAACGACGCCATGCTGTACCGGAAGGCGCCGCTTTACCTGCTGCGTGGCGAGTTGATTGACCCCATGCACGCACAGGGCCACTGATCTTTATTGGGGTTCGCAAGCCAAAGACTTTGCGAACCCCTATGCCATCAGCGTGCGCGCCAAGCCTTCCACATTTCGCCAATCAGCTGCCGTTTGAGCTGTTTGGCGGGCGGCGCACCGTCCCACCAGCCGTCGTTTCTCATCGCGGCGCAAGCGGCCAAGAAGCGTGCGACCACGGCGTTGAAGTCGCTGTCGGTGTAGTCGAGGCTGAACACGATGCGCCCCGAGCCGACCCAACTCAGCAGCAAGCCTTGCTCGCGCAGGTAGTACTGCAGCAACCAGTGGTAGCGCCCGCTTTGCGGAAAACAAACCGTCCAGATGGATTGCAAATGCGCCACCTGCACTGGGTAGCCTGCTTCGCTCAGCTTGCCGTTGAGTTGCGCCGCGCGCCGATCCCAAAGCGCTTCTTGCCCTTCGTAGAGCGCCTGTACCTCGGGCCGCTTCAGCTCGTCAAGGAAGGCCTGCATGGCGCAAACCACTTGAGGGTGGGCGTTGAAAGTGCCGCGCGCGAAGCAGATGTCAGCGGGGCGGTCGTCGCGGTAGCGTTTCATCCAAGCCCGCTTGCCGCACACCACGCCCACGGGCAGGCCGCCGCCCAGGGTCTTGCCGTAGGTCACCAGATCCGCGTTCACGCCGTAGAGCTGCTGCGCGCCGCTGGGGGCGAGGCGGAAGCCGACGAAGACCTCGTCGAAGATCAAGGCGATGCCGCGCTCGGTACAGACCTCGCGCAGTTGCTGCAGCCAGCGGCTGTAGGCCTCGCGCTCAGCGCTGCTCAGCGTGCGGGAGCCGACGAGGCTGCTGTCGCCGGGCGCAGAGCGGTTGGGGTGAAGGGCCTGCAGCGGGTTCACCAGAACGCAGGCGATGTCTTTGCGGGTGCGCAGCACGCGAAGCGAGCGCTCATCCATGTCGCGCAGCGTGTAGGTGTGGTCCGCCGCCATCGGGTTGCCGGGGCCAGGCTGAACATCGCCCCACCAGCCGTGGTACGCCCCGCAAAAGCGCACGAGCTTCTTGCGGCCCGTGTGATAGCGCGCCAAACGCACGGCCTGCATGACGGCCTCGGTGCCCGACATGTGGAAGCTCATCTCGTCTTGGCCGGAGAGTTGGCACAGCCGCTCCGCCACATCGGCCACCGCCGGGTGGTAGTTGCCCAGCACCACAGCATGCGCTTGGGCGCGCCGGGCGCCTTCGGCCAAAGTGCGTTGGTAGAAGGCGTGCCCAAAGATGTTGACGCCGTAGCTGCCGGTCAAGTCCCAGAAGCGCTGACCGTCGAGATCAAACACCTGGTTGCCTTCGGTTCGGCTCACAAAGGCGCCCGTGCTGAACCGACTCCTCAGGTAGCGGCTGAAGGGGAAGGGCACGCGGTAGCTGCCGGTGAACTGCAGGTCGCTGATGCGTTCGCGGGCCTTTTGGGTCAGCGCCAAGGTTTGCGCGTGGCGGCCGTTCAGGGCGGCGGCCAGGCGTGTCAGGCCGTCGCGCCGGCGCTGTTGAATGCCGCCGGCGGCGCCATCGGCCCCAAAAAAGTGGGCTTCGTCGTGGTGGTAGCCCGGCAGCCAACGGGCCACCCGCAGCGCCATCTTGCTATGGCCCGCCAGCCCGGGGTACTTGGCCACCGACAACTGGGCGCGCCGGTAAGCCTTGGGGCCCAACCACGCGCCGGCCGCGCCGAGCAGGCCCAAAGTCAAAAGTTCCGTCATTCACCAACCCCATCACGAAAAGGAAACAAGCTGGTGGTGTACGCCCCTGTCTTGACAAGCTCATGAAGACACAAGAAATGCACGCAACTGACACGCAAAAGACACGCTGGCGCGACCGACTGTTGCTGAACGAGGACTTGAACTTCCTCTTGACCAACCGCGTGCCGCGCCGAGCCCTGACGCTTTTCATGGGCTGGTTCTCCAAACTGCGATCGCCCACGCTGGCAGCGCTTTCCATCTGGATCTGGCGGCAATTCACCGAGCTGGACCTGAGCGACGCGAAGAAGAGCCGCTTTGAGAGCTTGCACGACTGCTTCACGCGCGAACTCAAGCCGGGCGCGCGGACGGTGGACACCGACCCTGCCGTCCTGGTGAGCCCAGTCGATGCCTTGGTGGGCGCGCTTGGGGTGGTCGAGTCAGGCTGCGTGCTGCAGGCCAAGGGCATGCCGTACAGGGTCGAAGACTTGCTGGGCAGCGCCAGCGAAGCGCAAGCCTTTGAAGGCGGTAGTTACCTGACTTTGCGCCTCACTTCTGCGATGTACCACCGCTTCCATGCGCCTGACTCGGTTCATATTGAGCATGTTCGCTACATGAGTGGCGACACCTGGAACGTGAACCCCATTGCCCTGCAGCGCATTGAGCGCTTGTTCTGCCGCAACGAGCGCGCGCGCATTGCGATGCGCCTAGAGGACGGAACCGCCATTGCCGTGGTCCCAGTCGCAGCGATCTTGGTGGCCAGCATCCGCTTGCATTTCCTCAATGTGCTGCTGCACTTGCGCTGGAAGGGGGCCACCGACATGCCATGCGATGTCCAGGTGGCGCGCGGGCAAGAGCTCGGCTGGTTTGAGCACGGGTCGACCCTGGTGATTTTTGTGCCCCCCGGCTTCGAGCCCCTCGTCAAACCGGGCCAGCGCCTTCGCATGGGCCAGCCGTTGCTGCGCCGCAGCGTGGTCATCAAAGCGTCGTGAAGCCTGCGCAAGATGACGAACCATGCGACGCGATGCCCTCCCTGAGCTCCAAGCCGCCATGTTGGCGCCCGCCACCGCTTTGCCACAGGAGGAGGACGAGGACCCGGGCCGGCTGCGAATGCGCACGGTGTGGATCTCCGATTTGCACCTCGGAACCCCCGGCTGCCAAGCCAAAGCGTTGATTCACTTCTTGAAGTCGGTGGAGTGCGAAACGCTCTATCTTGTGGGCGACATCATTGATGGTTGGCAACTCCGCCGCCAATGGTTCTGGCCCCAAGAGCACAACGATGTGGTGCAGAAGCTGCTGCGCAAGGTGCGCAAAGGCACGCGTGTGGTGTTTGTGCCCGGCAACCATGACGAGTTCGCTCGCAAGTACCTCGGCCACAACTTTGGCGGTATTGAGGTGCTGGGCGATGTGATTCACACCACCGCTGACGGCAAGCGCCTCTGGGTGGTGCATGGCGACCAGTTCGACGGTGTGATTCAGGTGGCCAAGTGGCTGGCGCACTTGGGTGACTGGGCCTACATGCGGGCGCTCTCTTTGAACCAATGGCTGAACTCGGCCCGTGCGCGGATGGGCTTGCCTTACTGGAGCTTGTCGCGCTACTTGAAGCTCAAAGTGAAGCGCGCGGTGGCCTATGTCGACGACTTCGAGTGCGCGGTGGCCCGTGAGGCCAAGGCACGCGGCCTGGACGGCGTGGTTTGCGGCCACATTCACCATGCCGAGCTGCGCATGGTGGACGGCGTTCTCTATGCCAACGACGGCGATTGGGTCGAGAGCTTGACCGCCTTGGCCGAGCACCCGGACGGGAGCCTGGAAATTCTTGACTGGAGCGGGCGCCGCGAAGGTGCTCATACAGCCCTTGCAGCCGCGCCGGTGCTGCCCCAGCTTCAACAATGAACAAGGCCCGCTGAGCGCGGGCCTTGGGTTGTCTCGCGGTTTGCGGGCCTAGTTGTTGGCGACGCTGCCTTCAACTTGCTGGATGTTCTGTGCCAGTGAGCCCTTCGGGCCATCCACCACCTCAAAGCTCACCCGGCTGCCCTGGCGCAGCGTGCGAAAGCCGTCCATCTGGATCGCGCTGAAATGGGCGAACACATCGGTCCCACCCATTTCGGGCTCGATAAAGCCAAAGCCCTTGGCGTCGTTGAACCATTTCACAGTTCCGAAAGGCATGCAAGTCTCCAATTGGGTCGGGGTGGGTGAGCGGGGGTGTCGAAAGTAAGCGGCGGATTCTGGGAGCCTGTCATCGGGGCGTCAATTTAGGGCGCGCCCCATTCGGGTCTATCCGTACCGGGGTCGGGTCTCGGGCCTTGTAGGGCCATCTTTCGGCCCCAAGTCACAAAGCCCGGAAATGAAGCGCATTGGCAGTAGCCTTTGCCAAAGCTTGCCCAAAGGGCCAACCCTAGAATCGAACGCATGTTGTTGACCCTTGGACTCCACACCGCGCAGTCGCCGCGAGCCGCCACCGAGCCGCCCGGCGCGCCTGCGCCCCCGCCGGCGGCCCCGCCGGCGCCGGATGACGCCAGCACCACCGTGGTGGACCGTCAGACCCAAAAGACGGAGCCGCCTAAGCTGTACCAGGTGCTCATGCTCAACGATGACTTCACTCCCATGGAGTTTGTGGTCATGGTGCTGCAGGAGTATTTCCGTCACGACCTGGACGCTGCGACGCTGATCATGCTGAAGATCCACCACGAAGGACGTGGAGTCTGCGGTGTGTTCAGCAAAGACGTTGCAGCCACCAAAGTCGAACTCGTTGCCGCCGCTGCCAAGCGGGCCGGCCATCCGCTTCAATGCATCATGGAGGCCGCATGATTGCCCAGGAACTCGAAGTCAGTCTCCACATGGCGTTTGTTGACGCTCGTCAGCAGCGGCATGAATTCATCACCGTGGAGCACCTGTTGATGGCGCTCCTCGACAACCCTTCGGCTTCGGAAGTGCTGCGCGCTTGCGCCGCCACCATTGAAGACTTGCGCAAGAACCTCGCGCAGTTCATCAAAGACAACACGCCCACCGTCGGCGGTACCGAGGAAGTGGACACTCAGCCTACGCTCGGCTTCCAGCGCGTCATTCAGCGCGCCATCATGCACGTGCAAAGCACCGGCAATGGCAAAAAGGAAGTGACCGGCGCCAACGTGCTGGTGGCCATCTTTGGTGAGAAAGATTCCCACGCGGTTTACTACCTGCACCAGCAGGGTGTGACGCGGCTTGACGTGGTGAACTACATCGCCCACGGCATTCGCAAGAGCGAACCGCCGCAAGAGCCCAAGGGCCAAGACGGCAAGGGCGAAGGCGAAGGCCAGAACCAGCCGCAGGAAGAAGGCGAAGCCCAGCCCACCAAGGCCTCGCCGCTGGAGCAGTACACGCAGAACCTGAATGCCGCCGCCAAAGAGGGCCGCATTGACCCTCTGATTGGGCGCGAGCACGAGGTGGAGCGCGTCATTCAGGTGCTGTGCCGCCGCCGCAAGAACAACCCGCTGCTGGTGGGTGAAGCCGGTGTGGGCAAAACCGCGATCGCCGAAGGCTTGGCCTGGCGCATCACCGAAGGTACCGTGCCCGATGTGCTGGAGTCGGCGACGGTGTACTCGCTGGACATGGGGGCCTTGCTGGCCGGTACCAAATACCGGGGCGACTTTGAGCAGCGCCTCAAGGCGGTGCTCAAGCAGCTGAAAGACCAGCCGGGCGCGATTCTTTTCATTGACGAGATTCACACCCTGATCGGCGCGGGCGCCGCCAGTGGCGGCACGCTGGACGCCAGCAATTTGCTCAAGCCGGCCCTCTCCAGCGGCCAACTCAAGTGCATTGGCGCCACCACCTTCACCGAGTACCGCGGCATCTTCGAAAAGGACGCTGCGCTGAGCCGTCGTTTCCAAAAAGTGGATGTGACCGAGCCCACGGTGAGCCAAACCGTGGAAATCTTGAAGGGCTTGAAATCGCGCTTTGAAGAGCACCACAGCGTGAAGTACGCCAATGGCGCGCTGGAGGCGGCTGCAGAGTTGGCAGCCAAGTTCATCAACGACCGCTTCTTGCCCGACAAGGCGATTGACGTGATTGACGAAGCCGGTGCAGCGCAGCGCATCTTGCCCCCCAACAAGCGCAAGAAAACCATCACGCGCGCCGAGGTCGAGGACATCGTGTCCAAGATCGCCCGCATCCCGCCGGCCAGTGTGAGCAATGACGACCGGGGCAAACTCAAGACCCTGGACCGCGATCTGAAGAACGTCGTCTTTGGGCAAGACCCTGCCATCGAAGCCCTCAGCGCCGCCATCAAGATGGCGCGTTCCGGCCTCGGCAAACCCGACAAGCCAATTGGCGCCTTCTTGTTCAGTGGCCCCACCGGCGTCGGCAAGACCGAAGTGGCCAAGCAACTGGCCTACACCCTGGGCATCGAACTGATTCGCTTTGACATGAGCGAGTACATGGAACGCCACACGGTGAGCCGCTTGATTGGCGCACCTCCGGGTTACGTGGGCTTCGACCAAGGCGGTCTCCTGACGGAGGCGATCAGCAAGAAGCCGCATTCCGTGCTCTTGCTCGACGAGATCGAGAAGGCGCATCCGGATGTCTTCAACGTGCTCCTGCAGGTCATGGACCACGGCACGCTGACCGACAACAACGGGCGCAAGGCCGACTTCCGCAACATCATCCTGGTGATGACGACGAACGCTGGCGCCGAGACCCTTCAGAAGGCCACCATCGGCTTCACCAATGAGCGTCAGGCCGGCGACGAGATGGGCGACATCAAGCGCCTGTTCACACCGGAGTTCCGCAACCGCCTCGACGGCATCATTGGCTTCAAGGCGCTGGACGAAACCATCATCTTGCGTGTGGTGGACAAGTTCTTGTTGCAGTTGGAGAGCCAGCTGGCTGAGAAGAAGGTCGAAGTGACCTTCAGCGACGCGCTGCGCAAGCACCTTGGCAAGAAGGGCTTTGACCCCCTGATGGGTGCGCGACCGATGCAGCGCCTGATCCAAGACACCATTCGCCGCGCCCTGGCCGACGAACTCTTGTTCGGGCGCTTGGTGGATGGCGGGCGGCTCAGCGTGGACATCGACGCCGAGGGCAATACCCTGCTCGACATCCAACCCCTGCCACCCAAGGCCGGGGGCAAAGCCAGCAAGAAGGTGGAGCCCGAGCCGGCCGCCTAAGCCGAGTTGGGTCTGAAAAAGCCCGCGAGCTGTGCGAACAGCCGCGGGTCTTCTTTTTTCAGGCGCTCGGGGTGGACGAAAAAGGCCTCAGCAGCGACGGCAAAAAACTCGTCCAGGGCCTCGCAACCATAGGGGTCGATGCAGCTGATCTCGCGGTGCGCGACGCGGTCGGCGAAGCGGTCCCAGGCCCGCGTTAGGCCCTCAAGCCATGCGGCGCTTTCCTTCGCGTTGGGCAAGGGCGGCACCCCATCGGCAGCGCCATTGGCCATGTCGATCAGGTGCACGAATTCGTGGATCACGACATTGAAGACTGGCTCGTCTGGCGGTTGCTCACGTGCCACTTCGACGGCGCTCCACGCCAGCATCAAGGGCCCGCCTTCCATGGCCTCCCCGGCGAGCTCTTCGTCCCATTCATGCACGAGTCCGCCCTCTTCCTCATCGCGCCGTGCCGCACGCACTTCAGCGGGGTGCATGACGATGCCGCGCGCACCCTCGTAAAGCCCCAAGCCCAAGTGCAACACTGGCAAGCAAGCCTGGGCTGCCACGGCCACCGCCATCGCGTCGGTCAGCACGAGACCGCCGGCGGCGTGGAACTCTTTGGTGGCAAGGAACAGGGATGCCAGCTGGCGCAAGCGCTCTGGAGCCGGTGCTTCTTGCAAAAAGGGGTAGTCGGCGAGGGTTCGGGTCCAGAGCGCGTCGGGACTGGCATGCCGCGCCACCAAGCGCTGTTCCCGCCAGCGCTGGAGGCGCTGGATCAGGCCCACACGGCTTCGCGCTGCCAGCCGGACTCCGTCCAAATCAAGCAGTCGCCACGAGGCGGGCTTGACTCGAAGTCCCAGTCGCTCAAAACCAAACGGCTGAAGGCATCGCCCAGCGGGTAGTGACCTGGCCTGTGCGTGTGGCCATGCACCATCAACTCGCAGTGGCTGCTTTGCAGCAGCGTTCGGCAAGCCTGGGTGTCAGGGTCGGCAAAGGGGAGACCCTTGCCACGGGCTTCGCCCTGGGCACGTTGGCTGGCATCGCGCATTTGGGCGGCCATGTGCAGCCTTTCAGTCAGCGGTCGCGTCAGGAAGGCATCCTGCCAATTCGGGTTGCGCACCTGGCTTCGAAAAGCTTGGTAGGGGGCGTCGTCCAAGCATTGCGCATCGCCGTGCGCCAGCAGCACACGCTGGCCAAAGGCCTGGAGCACACACCGCTCGTCAAGCAACTGCAGCCCGGCAAAATCCCGCAGCAAAAAGTCTCGATTTCCGTGCTGGAAGAAAGTCGGCCGAGCGAAGCTCCGCAGGCTTTCAGCGAGCCGCTTGGCGTAGGCAAGGCCGCTTGCGTCATCGCCCACCCAGGCCTCGAACAGATCGCCCAAGATGAACAAGGCGTCCGCCGGCTCCCGTTCCAGCCAAGCGGCCAAGGCCGCTTGAGTGGCCGCCGTGTCCGGCCCCAAGTGCAGGTCCGAGATGAAAGCGAGGCGTCGCCACGTGGGCGGCGCCTCAAGGGAGCGAAGCAGGCTCAAACTTCGACGGCTTTCTCGATGACCAGCGCTTCCAGCGGCACGTCATCGTGGAAGCCATTGCGGCCGGTGCGGACCTTTTCCATGGCATCCACCACTTCGGTGCCGGCGATGACTTTGCCGAACACCGCATAGCCCCAACCGGATGCCGACTCGCTCTTGAAGTCCAGGAAGCCGTTGTCGGTGCAGTTGATGAAGAACTGCGAACTGGCCGAATGCGGTGCGTTGGTGCGCGCCATGGCCAGCGTGTACTTCAGGTTCTTCAAGCCGTTGTTGGCTTCGTTCTGAATGGTGGCTTCGGTGGGCTTTTGCTTCATGTCGGCCGTCATGCCGCCGCCTTGCACCATGAAGCCTTTGATGACACGGTGAAACACCGTGCCGTC
>JBKCVH010000339.1:0-25321 GCA_046317675.1 Burkholderiales bacterium | reverse complement strand
ATGCTGGATCGGCCACTTTCCAAGGTCAATGGACTCGCCTTCAAGAACCTCTTCTTGGCAAAGTGGCCGGCGCTCCACGCTGGGTCGCATCTGCCAGACGCTGCGCACCAGGTCAAAGAGACGACCGGCGTCCTTCAAGCCCTTCGGGGGTTCAGGTTCGCGCAGGCGAGCCAGCACCTCGCCAATGTCACGCAGGGCCGCAACGTTGTCAGCGCCCATGCCCCAAGCCACACGCTGCGGTGTGCCGAAGAGGTTGGTCAGAACGGGTCGGTCGCCTTGGGTGGGCTTCTCAAACCAAAGAGCCGGCCCCTCGGCGCGCAGAACGCGGTCGCTGAGCGCCGTCATCTCCAAATGGGGCGAAACCGGCTCCGCCACACGACGAAGTTCGCCGCGCGACTCCAACTGGCTCAAAAACTCGCGCAAATCTCGATATTTCATAACCAAATCATCTTTAAACGTCGATCAATAAGGTTGACCGGTTATTTGACTTTCCTAGAATCCGCCGCTTCGGGGTTTACCCGCAAAGGAATCGAATGAACGAACGAGACACCAGTCCGCGCAACGGACACCTGCTGCGTGCACTGGCCCATTCCTGTTCAGTGGTCGCACGCGACATTGGCCAGGGCATGCTCGTGATCAGTCACAACACCTTGGCCTTGCTCGGCTTGACGCTCGTCGCCATGATCGCGGTCTTCGGCACCCAAGCACACCTCAGAGCGAGCGTCGAGCATCATGCCCTGACTTGGCTGACCGAGCGGCGCGAGGCTCGCCAAGAGACCCACAACGAAGGGCCTCTCGCCCAAGCCGAACCCGAAGCCATTCAGCGCGTCAGTGCCCTGGCCCTGCGCCAGCTGCCGCCTACCCAAGCCGGCGTGGCGAATTGGCTGGCCCGCCGCTACAAGGTGGCGCCCGAGGCGGTTGCACGACTCGTCCACGAATCTTGGCTGCTAGGTGAGCGCTCGCGTTTGGACCCGACCTTGATCTTGGCCGTCATTGCGGTGGAGTCCAGCTTCAATCCTTTTGCACAAAGCCCCGTGGGCGCCCAGGGCCTTATGCAGGTCATGACGCGCGTTCACGATGACAAATACGTGCCCTTTGGCGGCGACTTGGCCGCTCTGGACCCGCTGACCAACCTCCGCGTGGGCGTTCAGGTCTTGCGCGACTGCATTCAACGCGCCGGTGGCGTGGCCGAGGGCTTAAAGCATTACGTGGGTGCGGCCAATTTGGAAGACGACGGTGGCTATGCCGCCAAGGTCCTGTTCGAACAAGAACAAATCAAGGCAGTCATTCAAGGCCGTGCGCCCATCCAAGCGCGCCCAATGGCCCCCAAGGCAAGCCCATTGGCGCCTGAACCTTCGGCTTCGGCCAGCCTGGAACAAGTGGCCATCGCCCTGCCTTGAGGCAGCGCGGCGCGCCGCTACACTGCGCGCCGCCGCGTCACTGGCGATCAGGGTGCAAATGCACCTGAGGTGGGACACCACCGGGGAGCGCGGTCGAAGCCCGCAAGCCTTGTGCTTCGCTCCGAGCCGTTCGCCTGGGCCACCTGCATTGGCTTTGCCATGGCTGGCGCAGGCTTTACCCGCACGGAGCTCGACATGAACAGCACGCTTTCCCCCCTCGCCTTGCAAGACGCCGACCCAGAACTTTGGGCCGCAGTGGCTGCCGAAAACCGCCGCCAAGAAGAACACATCGAGCTGATTGCCAGCGAGAACTACACCTCGCGCGCCGTCATGCAAGCGCAAGGCAGCCAACTCACCAACAAGTACGCCGAGGGCTACCCCGGCAAACGCTACTACGGCGGCTGCGAGTTTGTGGACATTGCCGAAACCCTGGCCATTGACCGCATCAAGCAACTTTTCGGTGCGAACTTTGCCAATGTGCAGCCCTCCAGCGGTTCACAAGCCAACCAAGCGGTGTTTTTGGCACTGCTGCAACCCGGCGACACCATCCTGGGCATGAGCCTCGCCGAAGGCGGTCACTTGACCCACGGCATGGCGCTGAACATGAGCGGCAAGTGGTTCAAGGTGGCCAGCTACGGCCTCAACGCTGAAGAAGCGATCGACTACGACGCCATGGAACGTCTGGCCCACGAGCACCGCCCCAAGCTGATCATTGCGGGCGCTTCGGCCTACAGCTTGCACATTGACTTTGAGCGCTTTGCCAAGGTGGCCAAAGACGTGGGCGCCTACCTGATGGTGGACATGGCCCACTACGCGGGCTTGATCGCAGCCGGCGTCTACCCAAGCCCCATTGCCCACGCCGACGTGGTGACCTCCACCACGCACAAGAGCCTGCGCGGCCCACGCGGCGGCATCATCTTGAGCAAAGACGAAGCCATTGCCAAGAAAATCAACAGCGCCGTGTTCCCTGGCCTGCAAGGCGGCCCGCTGATGCACGTGATTGCCGGCAAGGCTGTTGCCTTCAAGGAGGCGCTGGCCCCGGAGTTCAAGGCCTACCAAGAGCAGGTCTTGCTCAATGCCAAGGCCATGGCCAAGCGCCTGACGGAGCGCGGTCTGCGTATCGTCTCCAGCGGCACGCAAAGCCATTTGATGCTGGTCGACCTGCGACCCAAGGGCATCACGGGCAAAGACGCCGAAGCTTTGCTGGGCGCCGCCCACATGACCTGCAACAAGAACGCGATTCCGAATGACCCGGAAAAGCCCATGGTCACGAGCGGCATTCGGCTCGGAACCCCGGCCATGACGACCCGCGGTTTCAAGGAAGCGGAAGCGATTGCCACTGCCGACTTGATCGCCGACATCTTGGATGCACCGCGTGACGAAGCCGTTCTGGCTCGCGTGAAGGCCGATGTGGCAGCGCTGACCCGTCGCTTCCCGGTTTACGCCTAAGCCGAACCAGCCCCATGCGCTGCCCGTTCTGCGGACACACAGAAACCCAGGTTGCAGAAACCCGGGAGTCTGACGAAGGCGATGTGATCCGCAGACGGCGGCGCTGCACAGGCTGCGACAAACGTTTCACCACCTACGAGCGCGCTGAAATTGCGCTGCCGATGGTGATCAAGAAGAACAACACCCGGACCGAGTTCGCCGCCTCCAAGCTGCGCGCGTCCATGGAGCTTGCGCTGCGCAAGCGCTCGGTCAGCGCCGAGCAAATCGATGCCGCTATTGAGCGCATCCAAGAGCAATTGCTCAGCGAGGGGGCGCGCGAGTTGCCCTCCTCCCGCATTGGTGAATTGGTGATGCGCGAGCTGCGCCGCATGGACAAAGTGGCCTATGTCCGCTTCGCTTCCGTGTACCGCAGCTTTGAAGATATCGACGAATTCCGCAAGCTGATTCGGGATATTTAGTCCTCCAATTTCCCCCTTTTGGGGGGCCTGACAGCCGAGTCTCGGCTTCCTACAGTGCGTTCACTACGTCACTTCTAGGACCCGAGATGACTCAAGACTTGAGCCGTTTGCGCTGCCAAAGCGGCTACACCCTGACCGAGCTTTGTGTCGTGTTGGCGGTGTTGCTGGTGCTGCTGGCCTCGTCGCTGCCCTCGCTGAGCTCGATCTTGGAGCGCCAGCGCTTGCAAGGTGCGGCGGAGTCTTTGCGCAGTGACTACCAACAAGCCCGCATGCTGGCCTTGGGCACCGGGCGCAGCGTTCGCATGGGGTTTGTTCAAGCCCAGGGCGGGAGCTGCTATTGGGTTTACCAAGGGCCGCTCGGCGCTTGCACTTGCGGCGCTGGAGGTCAGGTCGAATGCCGCGCAGGGGCTCAACTTCAAAGCCATCAATGGCTCCCCGAGCGGCGCGGCCTGAGCATGGCGGCCAATGTGCAGACCCTCACCATCGACGGCAAGCGGGGCACCGTCACGCCAGCAGCCACGGTGCGCCTCAGCAGCCGCGATGGCGCTGAGCTCTCGCACGTGGTGGCTCAAACCGGCCGCCTGCGCAGCTGCGGCAGCTTCGGCCGCGCTTGCTCGTGAACGCCATGCAAAACAAACACCGCGCCAGAGGCTTCACTCTGGTGGAGCTCCTCATCGCCCTGTGCATGGCCGGCATCCTGGCGGCCACCGCGCTGCCAAGCTTCCATCAGCAAGTGCACAAGAGCCGCCGCGCCGACGCCATGCAGGCCATGACCCTGGTCGTTCAGCAGCAAGAGCGGTATCGCAGCCAGCACCACAGCTATGCCGACGACTTCCGTTTGCTTGGCGTGAATGCGGAATCGGCCGCAAGGCACTACCGGCTCGCTTTGAGCGCCGTGACGGGTCAAGGCTTCACGCTCAGCGCGCAAGCGCTGCCGCAGGGTGCGCAAAGCCGAGACCATGCGTGTCAGGTCATGACCCAAATCGTGAACAAAGGCGCACTTCAGTTTGGCGCTCAGGCCCGAGACGGTAACAACACCACCTCGCAATGCTGGCCCCAATGAAACATCGCACATGGGGTTTCAGCCTCGTCGAGCTGCTGGTTGGCATGGCGGTCGGGCTGGTGGTCCTCGCGGGCGCTTCGGGCCTGATGCTCACGCAGGTGACCGACCACCGCCGTCTGAGTTTGGAGTCGCGGATTGAGCAGGACGTCAGGGCCAGCGCGGAGATCATGATTCGAGAGCTTCGCGAGGCGGGTGCCTGGGGCACACCGGAGCGCGCTGTGTGGTCAGCCACCGGGCCCGCGCCGCTTCAGAACCCTTACGCCGGCATTGACCTCCGAGACAACGGCGGCCGCTTGATGTTCGCCGTGAGTCAGGCTCTGACGCAGCCCGACCCAGCCCAAGCCGAAGACCAAGTGCTGAGCCCCAACGAATGGCGGGGCTTCAAGCTGCAAGACGGCGAGCTGAAGTTGTTCAACGGCGCCACGTGGCAGCCGCTCACCGACCGCGACTCCCTGCGGGTTCAGCGCTTCCAGGCCAGCTTGCTTGAGCAGCACATCGCCATGCCCTCCGTGTGTGCCATGGACTGTGGGAGCTTGAGCAACTGCCCACCCCGAACGACGCTGCGGGAATTGCTGATCGAGCTGCGAGCGCATGCGGCGCACGACCCTTCAGTATCAAAAAATCTTGCCTTTCGGGTTCGCCTGCAGGCCGACCTGCAAAGCGGAGTCTGCCGCTCATGAATTCACACCTAGCTCGCCAGCGCGGCGTCACCACGCTCGTTGCGGTGGCCGTGCTCTTCTTTGTCGTCGCCATGTTGGCTGCCTATGCCAACCGCAACCTCATCATTGAACAGCGCGTGGCCTACAACTACAGCCAGCTGGGGCGGGCCGCCGAGGGGGCCGAACAGGCTCAAGCCCGCATGCTGAGCTGGCTCAACAGTGACCACTTGAACGAGCGCTGCGAAGCCGACGCGGCGGGCCCAAACACTTTGCGGGAACGGCTGTTGCGCTTTGATGCCAACGGCCGCATCGACGTACCCGAGGCGGCCAAAGCCACTCCTGCCCACGAGTCCCCTTGGACGGTCATCTGCGCCCGCTTGCCTGCCGAGGGCTGGCGCTGCCAGTGCCCCGGCAACCTGCAGCCACAGGCCAATCTGACGGCGGTGGCCGGTCAAGAGTCGGTGCTGCTGCGCATGCGGCCTTTGCCGGATGGCGTAGGCCGCATCAGCGTGTCGGCTGCTGCCTGTACCCAGTCGAGTGGCGCGTGCATGCGCGAGACCGACGACGACGGCGGCGAGCGCATCAGCCGACTCCACATGCTGGCCTTGCTCAGCGCCTTGAAGATGCCGCCTCAAATCCCGCTGGTGGTGCGCGGCGACCTGGACCTGGGCTCGGGCATGGCAGTGGTGAATGCCAACCCAGACACCGCAGGCTTGAGCCTGCACGCCGGCGGCACCGTACGTGGCCAAAGCGCGCGGGTGGTGGGTCCAGCGGGCTCACCAGCCAGCAGCAGCATGCTGGACGCCGATGCAGAGCTTGCTGCCCTTCCAAACTCTGAGTTCTTTCGCCAATTCTTCGGCATCAGCCCCGCTGACTACCAACGACAGCCGGCCCTGCGCCAACTGAACTGCGAGGGCGAAGCCTGTACCGCAGCCCTCCGCACCTTGGTGGACGCTGGCGCCCAACTGGTGGCCCATGCAGGCGACGTGACCCTTCGCGATGCCGGAAGCCTTGGCAGCGCAGCAAGGCCTTTGGTCTTGCTGGTGGGAGGCGCGCTCACCGTGGAGGGCGAGTTCGACTTTCATGGCCTTGTTTTTGTGACGGGCGCCATGCAGTGGCGGAACAGCAGCCCAAGGCCGGCCCGCATCCAAGGTGCGTTGCTGGTGGGAGGCAGCTTGGCGGGCGAGCAGAACACCGCCGTCATCTACGACGCAGCTCGGCTGCAAAACCTGCAGCAGCGGGCGGGCAGCTTCATGGCGCTGCCCGGCAGTCAGTGGAGCAAGTCATGGTGAAGCACACACAAGTCAAGGCGCGCGGAACCAGCCTTGTGGAAGCCTTGATTGCATTGCTGATCGTGGCCTTGGGCCTGATGGCGATGACGGTCATTCAAGGCCGGCTCCGCCAAAGCGGTGACGCCGCCAAGCAGCGCACCGAAGCCACCCGCCTGGCTCAAGCGGAGATGCAGCGCTTGCGCGCCTATGCCGCCCTGCGGCGCGATGCGAGCACGCCGAGCAGTGCAGCGGTCTATGCAGAACTGAGTGACCAACTCGTCGAGGTCGACGGCATCTCCACGCGCTACACCCTGCAGCGCACCGTGCAGCCACTGGCGCAGGCTGGCCTTGAAGTGCAGTTGAACTTGAGCTGGCGGGACCGCACCTTAGACGCCAACGATGCCCCCTTGAGTTTGAACTGGCACACGGCGGTTGCGGCGACTGAGCCGAGGCTGCTCATCGCAGCCCAACTTCCGCCAGACGAAGGCCTTGCAGCTCGCCGGCTCCAGAAGCGCCACTCCGCCATTCCGCTGGGCGCCAAGCGCCTGGATGCGGACCGCAGCGTGTTCAAGCCCCAAGAACTAGGCGGACTGGCTCTACTGCTCGATAACCGAAGTGGCGAAGTCGTGCAGCGGTGCAGAGTCCAAGCCACCCTGCTTACCCGACAGATTCGCGCCACCGACCTGCTGGACTGCGACACGCGCTTGGCCAGCGGCTCGGTGCTGCTCAGGGGCCATGTTCGGTTTGCGCTCGGCCTGCAGCCCGATCCAGAGTTCGCGAACGATGCGGTGCTAGCCGGCGTCGGAGTGGCCCTTCAGCTCACCGAGCCGGCACAGCCCCAGGCAGCCTCCTGCCAAACCCAGACGGAGTCCGACGGTGGCGAGCAGCGCCTGAGCTACACCTGTGTGGTCGAGCGCCCGACCAGCGAATCGACCTGGCGCGGCTGGAGCGGCCGCAGCGTCCTTACCGGACTGCGTTTTGCGCTCGGTGGACACCGGGTCTGTCGCTACAGCGATGACTTTGACCTTGACGGCCGCATCAGCAACCTTGAACACCCGCTGGACTACACCGGCGTCAAGGCCTCGATGGCGCATCAGAACTTTCTCGTCATTGCGTTCGAAGCGCCGTGCCCGCTGGGCAGGCGCCTTGACATCGCCCAGCAGCAGTACGGCAACAGCCGAACGGTGAATCACCAGCCGCTCTAGGCGGGGCGCTTCCGCTGCATAGACTGCGGGCATGTCCGAGCCCTCACCCATCAACGCCCCATTCAGGCCGGCCGACCGTCACTTCATGGCACTGGCGCTGGCGCTGGCAGAGCAAGCCATTGGCCTCTCCGACCCCAACCCGCGGGTTGGGTGCGTTCTGGTGGGCCCTGGCGGAAACGTCATCGGCCAGGGCTCGACCCAGGCGGCGGGGCAAGCGCATGCTGAAGTCATGGCATTGCGCGACGCCTCGGCAAAGGGCTATTCCACCCAAGGCGCAACTGCCTATGTGACCTTGGAGCCCTGCGCCCACTATGGCCGCACGCCGCCCTGCTGTGACGCCCTGCTGCAAGCCGGAATCGCGCGCTTGGTGCTCGCCGTTGAAGATCCCAACCCAAAAGTGGCCGGCCAAGGCCGTGGCCGGCTGCGCACAGGGGGCGTGCATTGCGAAGTGGGTCTGATGACCCCCGAGGCCTCCGCGCTCAACGTCGGCTTCCTGCATCGCATGCGCACGGGTCGGCCCTGGGTGCGGCTCAAGTGGGCCAGCAGCCTGGATGGGCGCATCGCTTTGCCCGATGGGCGCAGCCAGTGGATCACCTCAGCCGAAGCGCGCCGCGATGGGCAGGCTTGGCGCCGGCGTGCCGGTGCGGTACTCACCGGCATCGGCACCGCCTTGGCCGACAACCCTCGGCTCGATGTACGTGAATGGCCCACGAGTTGCCAGCCTCTGCGTGTGGTGCTGGACCGCCAACTGCGCCTCCCCACCAGCGCGCGTTTGTTGGCCAGCCCTGGAAAGGCCCTTGTTGTGCACGGCCCAGGGCTGGCGGCGCAGCCCATCGCCAGGCTCCAGCAAGCTGGCGCTGACTTGTGGGAGGCCCCGCTTGCGGAGGGTGGACGGCTTGACCTGCAAGCGATCCTCATGGAGCTGGGCCGGCGTGAAGTCAATGAACTGCATGTTGAAGCCGGTTCGCAGCTCAACGGGGCCTGGTTGACAGCAGATTTGGTGGACGAACTGCTGCTGTACCTTGCACCGCGCCTCATTGGCCCAGGCCAGCCCCCTGCCGGCCTACCGCTACTTGACGACCTTGCAGGCGCACGATGTTGGCAATGGCTAGAGTCGCAAAGCATCGGCCAAGACCTCCGACTTCGCTTGCAGCGCCCAAGCGACTGAGACCCCCCGCCTACAATGGCGAGCTATGCCGATGTCCCCTGTTCCCGAGCTGGTTGCCGAGCTGGCAGCTGGCCGTATGGTCATCCTCATCGACGACGAAGACCGCGAAAACGAGGGTGACCTCGTCTTGGCCGCGGAACACGTCACGCCTGAGGCCATTAACTTCATGGCGCGCTTTGCACGCGGTTTGATTTGCCTGACGCTCACGCGTGAGCGCTGCGAGAGCCTCCAGTTGCCGCCCATGGCCAGCCGCAATGGCACCAAGCACGGCACGGCTTTCACCGTGTCGATCGAAGCGGCCACAGGCGTCACCACCGGCATCTCGGCCGCTGACCGTGCCCGCACCGTGCAAGCAGCCGTTGCGCAAGGGGCAGGCGCTCAAGATTTGGTGCAGCCCGGCCATATCTTTCCTCTGCAAGCCCAAGATGGCGGCGTGTTGATGCGCGCCGGCCATACCGAGGCCGGCTGCGATCTGGCTCGCATGGCCGGTTGCACGCCAGCCGGCGTGATCTGCGAAATCATGAACGACGACGGCACCATGGCCCGTTTGCCGGACTTGGAACGCTTTGCCGCCGAGCATGGTTTGAAGATTGGCACCATTGCGGCCTTGATCGAATACCGCAGCCGCCATGAGTCCCTGATCGAGACGCAGGCCAGCCGCATTCTGGAAACGCGCCACGGCGCATTCGAAGCCACTTTGTTCTCGGACCGCACCGGCGGCCAACACCTGGCACTGCGCCGAGGCCAGTGGCAAGCCGATGACTCGGTTCTGGTGCGGGTGCATGAACCCCTTTCCGTGATGGACCTGTTGGAGAGCGGTTCTGGCGGGCACAGCTGGGGTGTTGACGATGCCTTGGCTGCCATTGCGCAAGCCGGCGCCGGCGTTGCCGTTTTGCTCAACGTGGGTGACGAGGCCGAAGGCCTGCTGAGCCGCTTCCGGTGCGAGCAAACCAGCGGCCCGCGCCCAAATATGGATCTCAGGACCTACGGGGTCGGCGCTCAAATCCTGCGCCACCTTGGCGTGCACCGCATGAAGCTTCTGGGAAGCCCGCGTCGCATGCCATCCATGACCGGCTTTGGTCTTGAAGTCACGAGTTTTGTGCCCATGCGCAGCGCCCAGGAGTTGAATCTTGCAGGGCGCTGAGCGCGGCGCGGCAGCGCTGGATGGCCGCGGTGTTCGCGTCGGCATCGTGCGCGCGCGCTTCAACGACGCCATCACCAGTGCCCTGCGCTCGGCCTGCGAAGCCCGCCTGACCGAACTTGGCGCGGTGGTGACGCAGCAAGTTGAAGTGGGCGGCGCGCTCGAAGTGCCACTGGCCTTGCAGGCGATAGCAAAGCAAGGCGGCGTTGAAGCCCTTGTCGCGCTGGGCTGCATCATCCGCGGCGAGACCTATCACTTTGAGCTGGTGGCCAACGAAAGCGGCTCTGGCGTCAGTCGGGTTGGGCTGGATCACCACATTCCCATTGCCAACGTGATCCTCACGGTAGAAAACGAAGCCCAGGCTTGGGCCCGCATTGACAAAGGCCGTGACGGCGCCGAAGTGGCTGTCGAGATGGCGCAGCTTCTGCAGCGTCTTGGTCGCAAGGAGCCCCTCGCTTGAACGCCCCCCGCCCCTCTCCTGCGCGTTCCGCGCGCCGCCTTTCACGCCAAGTGGCCTTGCAGGGCCTGTACCAGTGGCTATTGACCGGCGACGACGCCGCCAGCATCGACGCTCACCTGCGCGAGCAGCCCGGCTATGCCAAGTGCGACCAGAAGCACCTCGACCTGCTGATGCAAGGCTGCATCCGTGAAGCCGCTGCGCTGGACGCACTGCTGAGTAGCCACGTGGACCGCCCCACCAAGGACCTGTCGCCCGTCGAGCATGGCGTGCTGCTGCTGGGTGCCTTTGAGCTTCGCGAGTGCGTTGACATCCCCTACCGGGTCGTCATCAATGAGTCCGTTGAACTGGCTAAGAGCTTTGGCGGCACCGACGGGCACAAGTACGTGAACGGCGTCCTCGACCGCTTGGCCGGCGATCTTCGTCGGGTCGAAATCGAGGCAGCCCGCGCCAAAAAGTGAACGCGGCGTCATTCCTGCTGCCCGTTCGCGTCTACTACGAAGACACAGACGCGGGTGGCGTCGTTTACTACGCCAACTACTTGCGCTACCTTGAGCGCGCCCGGACCGAATGGCTGCGCCACTTGGGCACCCCTCGCGAGCGCCTACGGGCCGAGGTGGGCTGGGTGTTTGTGGTCAGCCAAGTGGAAGCGCGCTATTTGCGCCCCGCTCGGCTGGATGATCTGCTGACCGTGCATTGCAGCGTGCGTGAGGCCAACCGTGCGAGCGTGCTCTTCGAACAATCGGTGGAGCGCGACGGCGAAACCCTTTTTCGCGCCACGGTGCGCGTGGCTTGCGTTGACTCGCAAAGCTTCAAACCTCAACGAATTCCTGCCGATCTGTTGGCGAGCCTGACCCCCCTAAGCCCATGAACCAAGACCTTTCCATCATGGCCCTTGTGGCCCAGGCCAGCCTCATTGTTCAGTTGGTGATGGCCTCTTTGCTGATCGTCTCGCTCGCCAGTTGGAGCGTCATTTTTAGCAAGTTGTTTGCCCTGAACCGCATCAAGAAGGCCAACGAAGCCTTTGAGCAAGATTTTTGGTCGGGACGCAACCTCAACGATCTGTACCAAGCGGCTAGCAAGCGAACGAACGGCGCGCCGTTGGAGCGCATCTTTGCCGCCGGCATGCGGGAATTCTTGAAGCTTCGCGAACGCCGCGTGACCGACACCAGCGGCCTGCTGGACGGCGCACGGCGCGCCATGCGCGCCAGCTACCAGCGGGAGGTCGATGAACTGGAGAGCAACCTCTCTTTCCTCGCCTCCGTGGGCTCTGTCTCGCCCTATGTGGGCCTGTTCGGCACCGTGTGGGGAATCATGCACGCCTTTGTGGGGCTGTCGAACTTGCAGCAAGTGACGCTCGCCACCGTGGCACCCGGCATTGCAGAGGCCCTGGTGGCCACTGCCATCGGCCTGTTCGCTGCCATTCCGGCGGTCATTGCCTACAACCGCTTTGCCCGTCAAATCGACCGCAGCGCCATCACGCTGGAGACCTTCATCGAGGAGTTCTCCAACATCCTTCAGCGAAATGCCGGCAGTTCTACCGGTACCGCTGCAGGGGGTCAGTGAGATGCCTGGCGTTGCAGGCCGAGGATCGCGTCGGCGCACCATCAGTGAGATGAACATGGTGCCCTTTATCGACGTGATGTTGGTGCTCTTGATCATCTTCATGGTGAGCGCGCCCCTCATCACGACCGGCGTCGTTGACCTCCCCACCGTGGGCAAGGCCCGCACCCAGCCCAAGAGCGTGCTGACCATCGTGGTGGCCGGTGATGGAACGCTCAAGTTCCGCAAAGACAGCGAAGAAGCACGCCCCATCGCCCTCAAAAACTTGGTGCAAACCGTGCGACAGGCGCAGGGGGTTGATGCGCAAGTCCCGGTGGTGATCGCAGGCGACCGCCAGGTCAAGTACGAGGCGGTGCTTCAGGTGATGGACAAGTTGCAGTCTGCCGGCATTGCCCGTGTTGGGCTGGCCGTCAAGCAAGGCTCGCGCTGAATCCCATGAGCACTGCGGCGCTGCATCGCCCGCCCTCGACAGAAGGCTTTGGGCGGGGCTTTGGTCTCGCCCTTTTGATCCACGTCCTCTTGGTGTGGGCGCTCGCCTTTGGTGTGAGCTGGCGCTCAAGCGACGACAGCGGCATTGCCGAGGCGGAGTTGTGGGCGGTCGTGCCCCGCGCTGCCGCGCCGCCAGCCGTGGAACCGCCAGCGGAGCCTAAGCCCGAACCCAAGCCGGAGCCGAAGGAAGAGCCCAAGGTGGAACCGAAGCCTGAGCCCAAGCCGGATCCCGCCGTGCAACGTGCTCAGGAGCGAGAGGCGGAGATTGCCGAGCGCAAAGAGCGTGAACGCAAGAAGGCCGAGCAACGCAAAGCGGAAGAAGAACGCAAGCAGCAGCAAGAGCGCAAAGAGCAAAGCGAACGCCAGGCCCGACTAGAGCGCGAGCGCCGCGAGAAGGCGGAGCGAGCCGAGAAGGCCGAAGAGCAGCGCAAGAACACGGCGGAAGACGCCCGGAGAGAGGCACAGCGCCAAGAGAACCTGCGCCGCATGCAAGGCATGGCGGGCGGCACAGGCAGCCCGAATGCGAGCGGAACGGCCGCGCAATCCGCCGGCCCCAGCGCTGGCTATGCAGGGCGCATCAAAGCCCGCATCAAGCCCAACATCACCCTGACTGAAACCTTGACGGGTAACCCGCTGGCCGAGGTCGAGGTGCGCACAGCGCCTGATGGGCTCATTCTGTCAAGGCGACTCCTGAAGAAGAGCGGGGACGAGGCCTGGGATGCGGCCGTGCTGCGCGCCATCGACAAAACGGAGCGCCTTCCGCGGGACGAAGACGGACGTGTGCCGCCCGTCTTCGTGATCAGCTTCAGACCGAACGATTGAGGAGCCAGCGGTCCAGCGACAAGCGCCCTGCGCCAAAAACGGCCACGGCCAGCAAGAGCGCACCCCAAAGTTGGTGCTGGACCTGCGCAGCAGGGGCAATGTCCGTCAGGCTCAACACGGCCATGACGTTGACGACGCTCAAGCCCACGGCCGCAAACCGTCCTCCCAGACCCAGCGCCAGCAGCACGGGGAGCACCAGTTCGCCCCCGGTGCCCAAGTAGGCGGCCAACTCGGGCGGCAAGAGGGGAACCTTGTACTCGTCCTGAAACAGCGCCAAGGTGATGTCCCAATCGCGCAGCTTGGTCAGGCCTGACAGAAGAAACACTTTGGCCACGTAAAGGCGGGCGCCAAGCAAGAGCAGATCTTGCAGCCCTCGCGCCACCGGGCGGTAGACCGCAGGCATGCGTGCAGCGGGCTGGGGCGCAGCGCCATCGTCGGTGGCGGCGCGAAACAAGGTTTGGATGAACTGAGGCAGTTTCATGACTTGGCAAAGTGGTGGGCAGTGGGTATGAGTCGTGACTTGCCAAGCCTCATTACACGCTTTCGGGGCTTGCTGTCAGAAGCCAGCCTTCCTGGGCAGCCGTTTGGAAGAACTGCGTCAAGTCGAGTGAGGGATTCAGCGCCAAACCCCCTTCAATCGAATGGGCCAGGGTCTCGCCCGACATCAGGCCTTGCAGCAAAGTTGCCAATCCAAGGTCGGTCATCGACCAAACGGGAAGCCAAGCACGACGCCAAGCGATGGCATGAGTGCCCACCGAAGAAAGCCCCACGGTGACTCGCTCTCCGAGCCAATCCCGCACCGACTCCGGAATTTCAAACACAGCCAAACTGGGGCTAAGACCCAAACGCAAGCTGCTTGGATCTTGCGTTTGGAGCGCAGTCCAAAGCTGCGGATCAGCCTCACTGTCATCTTGAGCCGAAGCCAGCGCGTGCAAATGCCACTCCAGGCGCGCCAGCACCGGGGGCTCTGGATCCATGTCCGGCAGCCCCTCAAGAAATCGGGCCAACTCGGCCCCAAACTGATTCATGTCGCCGATTTGAGGCGGCTGCCACTTGGCAAAGGCCCAAGCCATGCCTGCGAAGTCGGCCTGACCCAGCCATTGCGCCAACATGGGGTAGGCCGCGCCAAGCGCCCGCACGACCAATGCCTTGGCGTGCTCTCGGTAGGCCGCTAACCCCTGCTGCAGCGGCAAGGGGCCAACAGGACGCAAGCCTGCAGGGGGCAGCGCGGCGGGCTGAGCCCAGATCCATTGCACCCACTCGCGCTGAGAGGCGGCCGCATTCATGCGGCTTCCACGCGGGCTGCCTGCCCCAGCAAGACATCAAGGCTTGGAATATCGGTGTCCCACTCCACCAGTGCCGGAACGGGGCCGAAGCGGGTTTTGGCATGGACGTAGAGCGAAAGCACCGCATCGCTCACACCGCACCCGTGGTCGTCGATGAAGAGACCGTCCAATTCAGCGTGCCCCGCGAGGTGAATTTCACCTGCATGCGCAACACCGACAGCGTCTATCCAGGCCCTGCAAGAAGCCACGGGGTCTGGCTCAGCGCGGTTGAGGGCGTTCACCATGAGGTTGTTCACATCCAGCAGGATTTGACAGCCCGTGTGGTGCGCCAGCGCATTGAAGAACTCGGGCTCACTCAGTACGTCCTGCTCCCACCGAACATAAGCGCTCAAATGCTCGACCAGAATGGGGCGCCTCAAACCTTCTTGGACTTGCTGCACATGCCGAATCAGGCGCTGCAAGCTGTCGTCGTCGAAAGGGATGGGGAGGAGGTCCTGCGCATGCAGGTACCCCGTCGCGGCGCTGACCCGAGAAAAGCAAGCATGGTCCGACACGCGAACCGGCTCCACGCGGTCAACCAGTCGACGCAGTCGCGTCAAATGGGCTTCATCGAGCCCCGCTGCAGAACCCAGTCCCAGCCCCACACCATGCAGGCTGATGGCGTAATCGCGACGCGCTGCGTCTAGAAGAGCCGGTGCCGCGCCGCCTTCAGCAAAGAAGTTCTCGGAATGCACTTCCAGAAAAGCCAATGGGGGCTGCCTTTGCAGCAACTCTTGGTAGTGCGGGTGGCGCCAGCCAATGCCGCAGGCCAGCGCCGATTCCATCTTTACTTCTTGATCTTGGCCTTGGCCTCTTCGGCGCTCATGCCGCCGGCCTTTTTGCACTCACCTTTGGCCACGTACTTCCATTCGTCAACGGCGTTGTCCTTGGTGGACTGACCCGCGCAGGAATGCGTGCCGGTGAGGTTGGCGCAGTCGTTTTGACCGGCCTTGGCAATGCCGTAGCACTTTTCCTTGGCTTGCGCCTGAAGGGTGGGAGCGGCGCTCAAAGCCATAGCGGCAGCTACCGCAGCCAAAACAATACGTTGCGTGCTCATAAGAACTCCTGGGTTGAATAACGAGAGGGAATGCAGCTTCGGATACGGCAAAAAGCGCCGTCCGGATGCAGTGTCGTGCGGCCAGCGCCATCCTTACACTGCCAGCCACATGAACGACTTGGCGCCCCAATTAGAAGACCTACGGCCCCAGCTTTTGAAGTTTGCACAGCTTCAATTGCGAAATGCAGCCTGGGCTGAGGATGCCGTGAGCGAGACCCTGCTGGCTGCCTTGGAGCGGCCCCAGTCGTTTGCCGGCCGCAGCCAGCTCAAAACATGGCTGATCGGCATCCTCAAGCACAAGTTGGTTGATCAAATCCGCCGGAACTGCCGAGAGATTTCAAGCAGCGACGACGGGGGTGAAAGCCTAGAAGACGAGCTGTTTGCGGCCGACGGCCATTGGCGCGACCAACCCAAGGACTGGGGCGACCCCGAACACTGCCTTCGGCAGGTCGAGTTCTTCCAAGTGCTTGAGCTTTGCGTCCAACAACTCCCTGGCCAACAGGGCCGCTTGTTCATGATGCGTGAATGGCTGGAGTTGGAGACCGACGAAATCTGTAAGCAACTTGCCATCACCCCGACCAACCTGTGGGTCATGCTGCACCGTGCTCGACTGCGTCTGCGCGAGTGCTTGGAGCAGAACTGGCTCAGCGCCAAGGAGCCGGCATGACCTCAACCCAAGCACTCCGTTGCCGCAAGGCTGCTGGGCTAATGAGTCGGCGTTTGGATGAGCGCCTTCGCCTATCTGAGCGGCTCGGCTTAGGCGCCCATTTGCTGCTGTGCAAGGGCTGCAGGAACTATGACGAGCAACTGCAACTCTTGCGCAGCGCCACCAGGAATTGGCAGGCCTACCAAGACGAAGGTACTCGAGACCCGTAACCCAATTCCCGGAAAGCCAATGGGGCCGTGTATCCCCTGCCCCCCTCAGCACAAAGGCAAACGTAAGCTGACACCCATGAGCGAAAGCCTGCCCCCTCTGGAATGGAATGCCAACAAGCCTGCCGCTGTGCCTGAGCCCGGCGCAGTTCCCGGCGCCCCGAGCAGCCAAGTCGGCAGCGCAGCCGCAGGCGAATCCTTCGTTTGGCCGACCCCGCCCTTCACTGCCTACCCAGCGCCTCAGCCGTTCAAGCAGCCGATGCCTGTCGAAGTGATTGCGGCCAATGGCGGCCGTAGCGTCGGTCAAATGGTTCGCTTGTTGCCATCGCAACGGGTGGTGCATTTGGTGATGCCGCCGGCCAAGAACGCCATGGCAGTTCGCTTCAATCAGTTGGCATCTTTGAAGCTCATCCGACCCGTGCAAGTGCCACAGATCAAAGCGGGAACTGCCGATGCCCTTGGCCTCGACCGGCGCCCGCGCATCGAGTTCCGGGTGCGATTGCGCAATGGCACCGAGATCAAGGGCAACACCATCGGTCACGTGCTGGACGACCTAGGGCTCTTCCTGTTCCCACCGATGAGCCCCAGCGATGACTCGGTGCAGCAACTCTTTGTGCCACGCGAAGCGATGGACAGTCACGAGTTCGGCGAGCGCTTGGGCGAAGTGCTCGTTGAGCAAAGGGTCATCAGCAAAGAACAAGTCGAGTCAGCGGTTCGTGAGCAGACCGAGCTTCGCAGCCGCAAAGTTGGCGACGTCTTGGTGGCCAACCATTTGGTTACGCCGGAGCAACTGTTAGAGGCCATTGCGCAGCAGTCGCGCATGCCCATCGTTCGCATTGGCGAAGCGCTGGTGGCGATGGAACTCATCAGCCCAGCGCAATTGACGCAGGCGCTGGAGCAGCAGAAGCAAGACCGGAGCGTTCCCCTGGGCGCCTTGTTGGTGAGAAGCAAGGTGGTCACGCAAGTGCAGTTGCAATCGGCGCTCGCCCGCAAGATGGGTTACCCCATGGTGGACGTGGATCGGTTCGAGGCCGACATCGACGCCCTGCGCAAGCTCCCACTGGCCGCCGCCAAGCGCCTCGAAGTGCTCCCTTTGCTTCTGCGCGAAGGCAAGCTCGTGGTGGCGATGGAGGATCCGACACGTCGCGATCTGATCGACGAGGTCGAGTTCATCACGCAACTGAAGATCGTGCCGACACTGGCACGAATTGGTGCCATCGGTATTGCGCTCGCTACGGCTTACGCTCGAACCGGCGTCAATGAAAGCGGCATTTCCGCATCGGGCATGTTGGCCGGCGGGCAACTGGAGTTCGACCATCCAGTGGGTACGGCGGGCTTGGTTGAGACCCTGGAGCGCGAAACGGCGGAACGCGTCGAAATCGTCGAAGATCGGCCCATCGAGCAGAGTGACAACTCACTG
The DNA here is from genome assembly GCA_046317675.1 of Burkholderiales bacterium. Taxonomy (GTDB): domain Bacteria; phylum Pseudomonadota; class Gammaproteobacteria; order Burkholderiales; family Burkholderiaceae_C; genus Inhella. The sequence continues at coordinate 7,501 of JBKCVH010000339.1, read as the reverse complement.
GTTCGACTGATCAACAACATGATCATCGAGGCCATGAACCAGCACGTTTCTGACATTCACATTGAATGCCAGCCCGGCAAAGACAAAGTCAAGGTCCGGTTCCGCAAAGACGGTGTTATGGCGCCCTACCTTGAGCTGCCACCCTCTTACCGCAGCGCGATGGTGGCGCGCATCAAGGTCATGTGCGAGCTGGACATTTCCGAACGCCGCAAGCCCCAAGACGGAAAGATCAACTTCGCCAAGTTCAGCCCCCAACACAAGTTGGAACTGCGCGTGGCCACCATTCCCACCAACAACGGCCTTGAAGACGTGGTGATGCGCTTGCTGGCCTCGGCCAAGCCCTTGCCCCTGAGCCAACTCGGTCTGAGTCCCAACAATCAAAAGCGACTCGAAGAGGCCATTGTTCGCCCCTATGGCATGGTGCTTTGCGTGGGGCCGACCGGATCAGGAAAGACGACCACTTTGCACTCGGTGCTGGGCCATATCAACACGCCCGATCGGAAAATCTGGACCGCAGAAGACCCGGTTGAAATCACCCAAGTGGGTTTACGGCAAGTGCAAGTCAACCCCAAGATCGATTGGACCTTCGCCAAAGCCCTTCGCGCTTTCTTGCGGGCCGACCCGGATGTGATCATGGTGGGCGAGATTCGCGACCAGGAAACAGCGGAAATCGCCATTGAAGCGTCACTAACCGGTCACCTTGTGCTTTCCACTTTGCACACCAACAGCGCCGCCGAAACGGTGACTCGCTTGCTGGACATGGGCGCCGACCCCTTCAATTTCGGGGATTCTTTGCTCGCCGTTCTGGCCCAGCGCTTGGTTCGGCGCATTTGCAAGCAGTGCCGCCGCCACGAGCCCATGCCCTTGGCCGAGCGAGACGAACTGATGGAAGACCACCTCCATGTATTCCCTGACGGCTTGAAACCCAACAAAGACGACTTGCTGGCCGACTGGCTGGCACGCTTCAGCGTCAATGGACAGTTACACCGCTACCACGCACCGGGCTGCGCCGCCTGCGAGGGCACTGGCTTCAAAGGTCGTGCTGGACTTCACGAATTACTGACCGTGACGCGCGAAATTCGGCGTTTGATTCAAACCGGCGCGCGCGCCGAAGAGATATTGCGCCACGCCATGAGTGAAAACCTGCGCACCCTTCGGCAAGACGGCATCGAAAAGATTTTGCAGGGCGTCACAACGCTGAGTGAGGTTCGTGCAATTACGAACAATTAGATTTTCAGCAGCCATAAGAACAGTACGGCTTCTCGTCATTTGTCTTTGGCCGCCAAGTAGCATCGCATTTGCTTATAACCGTCCACAGGAATAGCAGGTACCCATGGGATTCTTAACGCAACTTCGAATTGGCGCCCGCCTTTGGGTCAGTCATGGCTTGCTAATCGTTTTGATGATCGGCATTGGTGGCTATGGCGCCATCATTGCGTCGCGCCTTGCTGCAGACATGAAGCACACGGCCGAATCGGGCCTTGTCAAGATCAGCCAGGCGCAGCAACTCGAAGCCCAAGTCAACATCATGGCTCGCGCAGCACGTGACCTACTGCTGCTGGATGCTGCCAACCAAATCAAGCGCCAGAACACGGCCCTCGACACCGCGCTGCAGGTCAGCGAAAAACTCATCGAGGAGCTCGCCAACTTGGCTGAGAACGATGAAGAGCGAGAGCTGGTCACCTCTCTGAAGGACCGTGGCGCAAAGTTTTTTGCGGCTATCGCGAAGTACAGAAAGATTCAAAAAGAAGCTGCTCCTGAAGATGCGCGGGAAAGCCTGATTGCGGATGTGCGCCCCGCACAAACGGCTTACCAAGAGAAGCTCAAGGGAATGGTTGAGTTGCAAATGAAGAACGCAACCGAGTTGGCTGAGACTGACTCGGCCCTTGCGAGCAACGCCGTCAAGATCACGATAGTGGCCATGGTGCTGGCTGCGGCGTTGGGCCTCTTTGGCGCAGCCGCCATCACTCGATCCATACTAGAGCCGGTGAATCAAGCCAGTTTGGCCGCAGAAGCCATCGGCGGGGGCGATCTGCGCCATGAGATTCAAGTCAGCGGGGCGGACGAAGTGGCACAGATGCTGAGTTCCATGAAGGAAATGCAAGCACAGCTTTCACGGGTGGTCGCCAGCGTGTCTGACGCGGCAGGCGAGGTGACCCTCAATGCAAACGCCATCGCGGTGAGCAACCAGAATCTATCGGAACGCACAGGACGCGCAGCAGCCAGCCTTCAAACGACGGCGGCATCCGTCGAAGAAATTGCGGTCAACTTGGCTGGCGCTAGTGAGCTGTCACGCAAGGCTGCAGCCATTGCGACACAAGCACGCAGTTCGGCATCCAATGGCGGGATTGTGGTTTCGCAGGTGGTCTCCACGATGCAGGACATCAACACCAGCTCGCGCAAGATCGGCGACATCATTGGGGTGATTGACGGTATTGCCTTCCAGACCAACATCTTGGCCTTGAATGCTGCGGTGGAAGCGGCGCGTGCCGGCGAACATGGTCGTGGGTTTGCTGTGGTGGCCTCCGAGGTGCGGGCCTTGGCCTCCCGAGCAGCAGACGCCGCCAAGGAAATCAAGGTCTTGATCAGCGAGTCGACTGTAAAAGTTGAGAACGGCACCACCTTGGTTGATAACGCCGGCAAAACCATTCGCTCGGTCGTCGACGAGGTCAACAACATGGGACAGCTCATTGAAGACATCTCCATTTCAGCCCAAGAACAAGCGGGTGGCGTGCGCGTGGTGAACGATGCCATGAACGAACTTGACCGCAGCACGCAGCAAAATGCCAACTTGGTCAACGACTTGAACCGAAGCACCGATGCCTTAACTAGCAGTTCGTCTCGTCTCACTGAAGCCGTTGGCTATTTCCGCACTTGAACCCTGAAGCCCTGAGAGCCCAACCCATGAAGTCCCTGTCTCTTGCCCTGATTCTGAGTTTGGCCCTGGGCGCCGCCTACGCGGCTCCCAAGGTGGTCAAGAAAGTACCGCCTGAGTTCCCCGCTGAAGCCGTGCGCAAGAACATCACAGCCGGCACAGTGCGCGCCAAACTCACCATAGGTCCAGATGGCAAAGTCATTGATGTGGAAATTGTTGAGGCCGAGCCAAAGCGCATCTTCGACCGCGTGTCCATTGATGCCTTGAAAGAATGGCGCTTTGAACCCAGCCCGGACAAGCAAACGCACGAGGTCAAGCTCGTGTACCGCAACGACGAGTAAGTCGTCAGGCCAGGATGGCTTCGGCCATCCTCTGCGCAGCGCCTTGGTGCGCCGCCGCAAACTGCACCCCAGCTTGCGCCATGGCTTGGCGCACTGGGGTGTTTTTCATGAGGTCCTGAGCACGGCGCAAAGCCTCTGCCATGTCGGCAACGCGTGCTGCAGCACCGGCTTGCAACGCGCCCTCGGCCGCATCGCTGAAGTTGAAAGTGTGGGGGCCCATCAAGAGCGGGCAGCCCCCCGAGGCAGCTTGAATGAGGTTCTGCCCGCCTAGCGGTGCAAAGCTGCCGCCCAGGAGCGCCAAATCAGCCGCGGCGTAATAGGCGGCCATCTCGCCCAGGCTGTCACCCAACCAGGCATCGGCTGACTTGGCGGGTAGGCCCAGGCTCCACTGGCTCCGCCGCGCCACTCGCAGCCCCGCCGTTTGCAGCAGCCCTTCCACTTCGTCAAAACGCTGAGGGTGCCGAGGCACCACCAACAGCACGGGCTTGGTGTCGCTAGGCCAACTTCGCCAAGCGTCCAGCAGCATCTCTTCTTCCCCCTCGCGGGTTACCGCCGCCAACAACACAGCCCGCTTGGTGGATGCGCGCCAACGCTGACCCAAAGCCACTTGATCGGTCGGCGGCTTCGAATCGAACTTCAAGTTGCCAGCCACTTGCACGCTTGCAGCGCCCATGGCCTTCAGGCGCCGCGCATCCGCCTCGGTCTGGGCCAGAGCCTGGTGCAAGCGCTGGGCCGCCCCGCGCAGCAGGCTTCCGAAGCGCTGGCCTTTGCGCAGGCTGCGTTCACTCAGCCGAGCGTTGGCGCGCGTGACCTTCACCCCGGCCCGCTGGGCTGCAAACAGCAAGCTGGGCCACACCTCGGTTTCCATCAAGATGCCCGCGCGCGGCTGCCAGTGTGCGAAGAAGCGCTGGCATGCGCTCGGTGTGTCAATTGGGAGCCAGCACTGGGCGTCACCCGGCCGGAGCAACTTGGCGCCAGCCTCCCGCCCTGTGGCCGTGGTGTGCGTGAACAGCAACCGGAGGCCTGGCTCCCTCTCGCGCAAAGCCTGCACCAAGGGCGCTGCGGCCAGGGTCTCGCCCAAGCTCACCGCATGCAGCCAAAGCCGGCCAGACTCCGTCGGTGCACCGTAGAGGCCGAGCCTCTCCTTCATGTGCAGACGATAGCCCGCCTCGGCAGCGCCTCGGGCCCACCAGCGCAGCAGGAGCAGGGGCGCGGCCAAGCGCATCGCCCAGCCCCATAGGAAGCGGGCGAAGCCGTCGTTCACTGGCAGCGACTCAGTGGCCAGCTTGGAAGTGGATGTCGCTCTTCACGAGCTTGAGTTGCTCCATCACCTCGTGCTGGATGCGGTCGAGCGCCTCTTGCGTGTGGCCTTCGAAACGAAGCACCAGCACCGGCGTGGTGTTGGAAGCGCGGACCAAGCCGAAGCCATCGGCGTACTCCACGCGCAGGCCGTCAATGGTGATGACTTCCTTGGCGTTCGGGAACTTGGCAACCTCCAAGAGCTTGGCCACCACCGCGTGGTGCTCGCCCTCAGCGCAAGGCACGTTCAATTCGGGCGTGTTGACGCTATCGGGCAGGCTGTTGAGCAGCTTGCTCGGGTCTTTCTCGCGGCTCAAGATCTCCAGCATGCGGCCTGCGGTGTACATGGCATCGTCAAAGCCATACCAGCGCTCATTGAAGAAGATGTGCCCAGACAGTTCGCCTGCGATGGGCGCACCGGTCTCCTTGAGCTTGGCCTTGGCAAACGAGTGGCCGGTCTTCCACATCAGCGGCTTGCCGCCGTACTTCTTGATCCACGGCGCCAAGCGCTGCGTGCACTTGACGTCATAAATGATTTGGGCGCCCTTGTTACGCGACAGGATATCGCGCACGAGGACCATCAACTGACGGTCCGGCATGATGACCTTGCCGTCTTTGGTCACGATGCCCAGACGGTCGCCGTCGCCGTCGAAAGCCAAGCCCAGCTCGGCGTCAGTGGCGTGAACGATCTTCTTCAAGTCTTCCAAGTTCTCCAGCTTGCTTGGGTCTGGATGGTGGTTGGGGAAGTCACCGTCGACCTTGGAGTAGATGTCAATGACTTCGCAGCCGAGTGCTCGCAAGATGGCGGGCGCCGAGGCACCGGGAATGCCGTTGCCGCTGTCGACCACGATCTTCATGGGGCGCGACAGCTTGCAGTCCGATACGACCCTCGCCAAGTACTCGGCTTGGATGTCCATCTTGCCCAAGCGGCCCTTGCCCTTGCTGTAGTCCTCGGCCTGGATGCGGCGCAAGAGGCCTTGGATTTGCTCCCCAAAAACGGCGGCGCCGTTCATCACCATCTTGAAGCCGTTGTAGTCCTTCGGGTTGTGGCTGCCCGTGACCATGATGCAGTTGTTGGCGCCGTAATGGCCGCGGGTGGCGGCCACGTAGTAGGTCATGGGCGTGGTGACCATGCCGATGTCAACCACATCGATCCCGGTGGAGCGCAGGCCCCGCGTCAGCGCCGACACCATGGCCGGACCGCTCAAGCGGCCGTCGCGACCGACGATCACCGCCTTCTGCCCCAGCGCTTTGGCTTCGGTACCAAAGGCACGGCCGATGTGTTCCGCAACGGCTTCGTTCAGCGTCTTGCCGACGATGCCTCGAATGTCATAGGCCTTGAAGATGGTGGCGTCAACTTGCATGTGGATGTCTCTTGGGTTGGCAAAGGCGCGCGATTGTAGGAAGCCACGCTGCGCCCACCCTTCGGCGCGCGCATTTGCATTTGGGCAGGCCTGCTGTCGATTCATCGGCGCCAAGTCGCGCCGTGAAACTCGGCTCCATAGACTGCCTACCCATGAACACTTTTCTACAAACCTTGCGCCTGGCGCGCCAGGACTTCTTCAAGCTGCGAAAGCACCGGGACGTTCCTGCGTGGTCCATGTGGGTGCTGACCCTGATCGTGTCGCTGGCATGGGGCCTGGGCATGCTGACACTGGCGGCTCTAGCAGCACATCGCTTGGCCTCGCCCAGCTGGTGGTTAGAGCAAGCGCCACCCTTTCTTGGCACCACCTTGGTTGTTGGCGTGACCTTTCACACCGTCTTTTCGTTGATCGAACGCCACGCGCCCCAGCGCTTCATCGATTGGACCAACGGCGAACCTGGAGTTGGTGTCAGCGTTTTTTTTGGTCTGACTTCGATGGGCTGCGTGGCCTTAGGTTTGGCGATGGCCTACCTGCTGCTGGGTGGCCTGCCTGGCATGGATCGCGTAGGCTGGACGCCAAACCGCAGTTGGTGGTCGGTTGCAGCGGCGGCAGTTTTCTTCAGCGTCATCTGGGGGCTATGGGCATGGGGGGAATGGCACGAGGAACAACTGAAGCGCCAAGCCAAGGAGGCAGAACTCAAGCTCTTGCAGGCGCAAATCGAGCCGCACTACCTGTTCAACACCCTGGCCAATGTGCGCAGCCTGATCGACTGCGACCCTCCACAAGCCGGCGAATTGCTCGACGCCTTCACCGACCACTTGCGCGCCAGCCTGGGCAGCATGCGGGCCGAATTGGTGACTGTGGAGCAGGAGCTTGAGCTCGTGGGCCATTACCTCAAGCTCATGCAACTGCGCATGTGCGACCGCCTCAGCTTCCGCATCGAGGCCACTGATGACGCCAAACGCGCCGCCGTGCCGCCGCTGCTGCTGCAACCTTTGGTGGAAAACGCCATCCACCACGGCTTGGAGTGCCAAGTGGAGCCGGGGTGCGTGCACATTCGGGCCACGCTGGTGAACGGCATGTTGCGCATTGAAGTGCAGGACGATGGCGTGGGCCTTGACGCCCCCCAAACCCGCAAAGGCAATGGCGTGGCCACCCAAAACATCAAAGAGCGCCTGAAGCGCCGCTACGGCGAGCGCGGCACCCTGAAGCTAACCTCAGCCAGCCCGAAAGGCACCTTGGCCGTGCTTGAACTGCCCTACTCCACCACCATGCCCCAGAAGCCATGACCCGCGCCCTGATCGCTGACGACGAACCGCACTTGGTGCGCCAGTTGCAAACCTTGCTGGCCCAGGCCTGGCCAGAACTCGAACTGCTCGCCCCCGCACGCAACGGACTCGAAGCGGCGGAGCGCATTGCCGGTGAACAACCCGACATTGCCTTCCTGGACATTCAGATGCCCGGCCTCACCGGGCTGCAAGTGGCGCAGGGCATTGAGGGTGACACCCGGGTTGTGTTCGTGACCGCTTACGACGAGTACGCCCTGCCCGCCTTTGAAGCGGCCGCAGTGGACTATCTGCTCAAGCCGCTCAAGCTAGAGCGCTTGCAGCGTTGCGTGGAAC